>JANMQN010000021.1:0-21229 GCA_031370535.1 Sphingomonadales bacterium
TGATGACGCTGTCCTTGCCGGGAGTCAGCGCAGACTGAAGCCCAATCGCAACGGCTTCCTGCCCGATATAAAGATGACAGAAACCGCCAATGAGCCCAAGGCCATATAACTGCCCAGCCTTTTCCTCGAAACGGCGGATCAGCAACATCTGCTTGTAAAATTCGAGCAGTTCTTCCTTGGTCGCCTTATATGGTACCGGCTCCATAGGCCTTTCGCGGTTGGCGCGGGCCACATCTTGGCTGACGTTGGCTTTCTTGGGCGCGGATTTTTTCGCGGGAGTTTTGGCCAAGGCGGGATCCTCTGCTGATATCTTCAAGCGTTTATGGAATTCGCCTAGTCAAATTCGGGCGATGTGAAAAGCGCTTTTCCGTAACGAAAAGCCCTGCATAGCTATTCATTCTTGAGGGCTGCCATTACTTTAACGGCACGACAACCTCATCAGGGGCAACGACGTTCAGTTCCTTACGCATCAACTCGCCGGCTAGGTCGGGATCAACATTGTCACGGTCGAGCAAAAGTTGACGGTTGCGAAGCGCATCGCGCTCTTTTTGCAATGCAGCGAGTTCGATTTTGCGTTCGGAGAGCGCCGCGCGATAATCGGTCCACGCAATGATGCCGGTCGGACCAAGCAACGCGTATGACGCAATCCCCAGCAACGCGACAAGCGCAAGCCCCGGCCCGACAACCGATTTCATATATTCAGGATTTTTCTTGCCGCGCGCCATAACTCCACGGCGTCATAGCGCGCTTTGCGATTCAAGCAAAGTCGCCGTTCAGCGGAAAATTGCCCTGCCGGCAAATTGCGCCGCGCTGCCGAGCTCTTCCTCGATGCGGATGAGCTGGTTGTATTTAGCCAACCGGTCCGACCGTGCCAGGCTGCCAGTTTTGATCTGGCCGCAATTTGTCGCAACCGCAAGGTCCGCTATAGTCGCATCTTCGGTCTCGCCCGAACGGTGCGACATCACGGCACTGTATGACGCGCGATGCGCCATCGATACAGCCGCCAGCGTTTCGGTCAGCGTGCCGATTTGGTTGACCTTGACCAGCAGCGAGTTCGCCAGACCTTTGCCAATGCCCATCGAAAGCCTTTCCGGATTGGTCACAAAAAGATCGTCGCCGACCAATTGCACTTCATGACCAATTTTGTCGGTAATCGACTTCCAGCCTTCGAAATCGTCTTCGCTCATGCCGTCCTCAATCGAACGGATAGGGTAATCCTTACACAAGGCCGCCAAGTAATCGGCCATTTCGGTCGGCGACAGCGAGAGGCCCTCACCTGAGATCTCGTACTTACCGTTCTTAAAAAACTCGGTCGCGGCGCAGTCCAGCGCAAGCACGACCTCGTCGCCCACTTTGAATCCGGCCTTTTCTATCGACGCCATAATGAAGTCGAGCGCATCGCGGGTCGAGGCCAAGTTGGGTGCAAAACCCCCTTCGTCACCCACC
This sequence comes from Sphingomonadales bacterium, assembly GCA_031370535.1. GTDB lineage: Bacteria > Pseudomonadota > Alphaproteobacteria > Sphingomonadales > Sphingomonadaceae > Sphingorhabdus_B. Next base: position 1,447 of record JANMQN010000021.1, read on the forward strand.
GCTGTCGCCAGGCCTTTTTCGTGGAGGCCCTTTTTCAGCGTATGGAAAATCTCCGATCCCCAGCGCACGGCTTCGGCGATGGAACCGGCGCCAACCGGCATAACCATGAATTCCTGGAAATCGATGGGGTTATCGGCATGTTCGCCGCCGTTGATGATATTCATCATCGGAACCGGCAGGACATGCGCGTTCACCCCGCCAACATAGCGGTACAACGGCAACCCACGAGCATCGGCGGCAGCTTTGGCTACCGCAAGGCTGACGCCCAGTATCGCGTTCGCGCCCAGATTGGATTTGTTATCGGTGCCGTCCAGATCAATCATTACCGCATCAATATCTTCCTGATCCTCGGCATCGAGGTCGATCAGCACTTCCCGGATATCTTTATTCACCGCTGCGACGGCCTGCAACACGCCCTTGCCCATGTAGCGCGCCTTGTCGCCGTCGCGTTTTTCGACGGCCTCATATGCACCCGTCGACGCGCCCGAGGGCACGGCCGCGCGTCCGAAACTGCCCTCCTCCAGCAACACATCGACTTCGACCGTAGGATTGCCCCGGCTATCAAGGATTTCGCGGGCGTGAATGTCGCTGATGGCTGTCATGGGATGGCTCCAATTGGTGCTTTCGGGAACGTATGTGCGCCTCTATCGTTGAGTGAATGATTTGGCAACGACGGGAATACATATACATTCCAAGACACAATTTGCGGTGCTATAGTTGACTAAGGCACCACCAATACCAATATTGAACGTCAGTTACGTCCCCCTAATCCCAAGGAGTTTCTAAATGGCCGAAACCGAAAAACCGAAAACACAAGCTAAACCTGCTGCAAAGCCGAAAACGACGCCGAGCAAGCCTGCAGCCGCGAAAAAACCCGCCGCATCGCCCAAGGCGGTAGCCAAGGCTGCACCAGCCAAAGGCAAAACCGAAGATGTCAAAGCAAAGGTCAAAGCAGACATGAACGATTTCAAGGCAAAAGCTACCGATAGCGCTAAAGCCGCCGCCGAAAAAGGCAAGGATCGTGCCACCGAAGCTGTCGGCAGCATCGGCAAGCTGATCCGTGACAGTGCCGCTACCATCGATGACAATGTCGGCAAGCAATATGGCGATTATGCCCGAAGCGCCGCCGATATGGTCGAAGGCTTCGCTGGCAAGATGGATGCGAAGGATGTCGATGCGCTTGCTGAAGATGCCCGCCAGTTCGTTCGGAAAAGCCCCGCTGTCGCAATAGGTGCCGCTGCCGCAATCGGCTTTGTGCTTGCTCGGCTCGTTCGTTCAGGCGGCAAAGACGCTTAATATATAGAAACCGGCGGCATTGCAAAATGCCGCCTTTGGTGGATAAGCGAGTCCGATGAAAATAGACGAACATCAGGACGAAACGCCGTACGATGTGCCGCAGCCCACCGAGCCAACTGCCAGCGAACAGGTGTCGCTGGTAATCGAAGATCTGCGAGCGCTGGTTCAATCCGAAATCCGCTACCACCGTTCTCGGCTCGATTACACGCGGCACGTTTTCCGATGGGCTTTCCGATATGGCGCGGTAGCCGCTTTCGCCTTTGGCGGAGCGTCAATTGCGTTAGTTATTGGCCTGGTCCTCACTTTGTCGCCGCTTATCGGGCCGTTGGGCGCAACGTTGGTTGTCACACTGAGCTTTGCGATTATCGGATCAATTTTTGGCATGCAGGCACGAAAGTGGATGAGGAAGGTTTACTTTCCGGAGATTCAACGAGATGACGACGATCTTACCTAAAGAGCCGGTAGTGACCGACCGCGAGAGCGTGATATTGTCCAACGCTGAACGTCGCAATTTGCGACGCAAGCTGAAGGGAAGTGTCGAGATAGCGCAGGACGTCCTCAATCCGCGCAACCAGTTGCGACGCTTTTTTGAACGAAACACGGCGAAGGCAAAGTCCGTTGCTGGCGATGCCGCACAGGTTGCCAAGAAAAATGCACCAGTCATTGGCGTTGTGGGATTGGGCGCACTGATTTTTGCAGCTCGCCATCCGATTTCGAATTGGATTTTGCGTCTGCGAAAGAGTAAAACTAACACGCCGGACGGCGAATGATATAGGAACAGAAAATGAGCAAGATTGGCGACAGCATTAAAACCGCAGCTGACAGCGCGAAAGATAGCCTGGCCAGCGCCAAGGCAAAGACCACAGAAACCAGCGGAGCGGCGCGCGAAAAAGTGGCAGAAGCCTATGAAAAGGGGCGCGAAGCAGCCGCTCGCGGCGTCCAGCAATCCCGCGATATAGCGCATGACGTTGCGATCAAAACTGGCGACGGCATCGATAAAAACCCGCTCGCCATAGTGCTCGGTGGGATAGCCCTTGGTGCGATTGTCGGCGCTCTATTGCCGCGCACCGAGCGCGAAACCAAACTGATGGGCAAAACCGGTAAGAAACTGAATAAAAAGGCGAAGGAAATGGCGAAGGCTGCCAAGGCAGCCGGCAAGCAGCAAGTCGATAGCCTTGGCCTGAATGGCGATGCAGTGCGCGAACAATTTCGTGACCTTGTCAGCAAGGCCGCTCTCGCTGTAAAGGCCGCCGGAGAAGCGGCCAAAGCCGAGGCTGCGAAGAAAGATTAAGGGGCATTAGTTTGAGCAACGCAAAATTGCATCTGGTGTTTGGGGGCCGAGTTAAAGACCCTCAGACATTGAAATTCACCGACTTAGAAAAACTCGACATTGTCGGCATGTTCCCGGACTACGCTAGTGCGGAAGAAGCATGGCGTGGCGCCGCTCAGCGCACTGTGGATGATGCCGAAATGAAGTACGTCGTGGTGCATCTGCACAAGTTGCTGCAGCCGGAAAACTAAGCCTTCCGATACCTCCACAACAACAACGGTCGCGCCAGTAAAAGTCCTGCCACAAATCCGCCGATGTGCGACCAGATCGCAATTCCGATACCGAGGCCCGGCCCGACAAAGCCGATGGCCAGGTTCAACCCTACCCACGCCAGCGTAAGATGCAGCGGACGCGCGATATTGGCTGGAATTGGCCCCCACGGCTTTGGTTGTTGATTGGGAAATAACAGCACATAGGCCCCGATAATCGCTGAAATTGCGCCGCTCGCGCCGATGGCTGGGGCCATCATATCCACAGACATTGGCCAACGCATGACAGCGGCCAGCCATTCGGTCCCCCCAGCTGCATAAGCGCCGATCAGGTATAGGCCGAGATACAGCCCACCGCCAAGCACACGTTCAACCATCTTGCCGATCAGCATCAGCATGATCATGTTCAGAACAACATGCGTGATGCCGCCATGCAGGAATGCCGCAGTTAGTGGAGTCAAGAACGCTGGCGCCATAAAACCAACATCGGCAAACGCCGTGCTATCGCCGCTCAGCCGTGCCGGAAACAATCCGCCAGAAACTACCGCATATTGCCACCAGACCGGAACCAGTAAAACTGCAGCGATCACCAGATTGATAACAACCAGCGCGTTGGTTACCGGGCCGCGCGGGAAACGCATGATTTAGATAAATTCGATTTTGGAAACGAGGTAAAATTTATCACCCGACGGGACCGTCACCTCAATCTCATCCTCAACAACCCGCCCGATAAGCGCACGACCAAGCGGGGAATTATACGAAATCCGGCCCGCCTTAGCATCAGCTTCGGTTTCACCTACCAGCTGGTATCGCACAGGCTTGTCGTCTTCATCCATTAAAGTCACGGTCGCACCGAACACGATTTTTTCCCCGGACAAGGTCGTGGGGTCGATAATTTGCGCGCGGCCGATCTTGTCCTCAATTTCGGATATCGCTGCTTCAACTTGGCCCTGACGCTCCTTGGCGGCATGATATTCGGCATTTTCCGAAAGATCGCCATGCGCACGCGCCTCTTCGATTGCTTCGACAATCATCGGGCGCTCATCACGATAGCGCTTAAGGTCGGTTGTCAGCTTTTCATAGCCTTCGGCCAACATCGGATATTTTTCAAAGCTCGCCATGAGCACAGGTCCTAACGTCACAAAAATGTCCCTACCGGCGGAGGATAACCCTTCATCCGGCTTGCAGTTCAATTGTAGGGGAAACAACTGCTGGCTTAATAATAGTCCTGAAGTGGCCGAACTTCAAGCGGGCGTTGCTGGAGCGAGGCAATCGCCTGTGCCACTGCGACACTACCGGCAGCGGTTGTGTATTGCGACACCTTTCCAACCAGCGCCGAACGCCGGATTTCCTCGCTGTCTTTCAAGGACTGCCAGCCTTCAGTGGTGTTGAATATCAACTGGATTTCACCATCCTTGATCTTGTCGACAATATGCGGACGGCCTTGCGCGACCTTGTTGACGCGCTCGACCTCGATGCCTTGAGCGAGCAGATAATCCGCCGTGCCGCCCGTTGCGCAGACCGTGAATCCGCATTCGATGGCCTGGCGGACCGCGGGAACAATCACCGGCTTGTCGCTGTCCTTGACCGAAACGAACAATTTGCCCGACATCGGCGGCGGCATGCGGGCGCCGATTTGGCTTTTGGCGAAGGCGGTGGCGAAATCCTTGTCGATGCCCATGACTTCTCCGGTGGATTTCATCTCTGGCGAAAGCACCGGATCGACACCGGGGAAGCGGTCGAACGGGAAAACCGCTTCCTTGACCGCGATGTAATCTATGTCGAGGTTGATGGGGGGCAGGTCTTTCAGCTTTTCACCAGCCATGACGCGCGCGGCTATTTTGGCGATGGGCGCGCCGATTGCCTTGGCGACGAATGGCACCGTCCGCGAAGCGCGTGGGTTGACTTCGATGAGGTAGACTTCGCCATCCTTGACCGCGAACTGGACGTTCATCAACCCACACACGTGGAGGTTACGCGCCAGCACCTCGGCCTGACGGCGGATTTCAGCGATGATGTCGGCGGGAAGGCTATAGGGCGGGATCGTGCAAGCCGAATCTCCGCTATGTACGCCAGCTTCTTCAATATGCTGGAGAATTCCCGCGACCACGACATCGTCGCCGTCGCAAAGAGCGTCGACATCGACCTCTATAGCGTCGCGAAGGTAGCTGTCGATAAGCACCGGCGAGTCGCCCGATACGATCACCGCAGTCTGGATGTAGTTTTCCAACTGCAACTGCGTATCGACGATTTCCATCGCCCGTCCACCAAGCACGTAGGATGGCCGCATCAACACGGGGTAGCCGATCTTGTCGGCGACCGCGATGGCCTCTTCGCGGCTACGCGCAATACCGTTTTCGGGCTGCTTGAGCTTCAATTTGTTGATGAGTGCGGCGAATCGCTCACGATCTTCGGCCAAATCGATTGCATCGGGCGAGGTGCCCAAGATTGGGATGCCCGCTTTTTCGAGCGCCTTTGCCAGATTGAGCGGCGTTTGTCCGCCAAACTGAACGATAACGCCTTTCAGCGTGCCGTTCTGCTGCTCGACGTGGAGGATTTCGAGGACATCTTCGGCTGTAAGTGGCTCGAAATAGAGCCGGTCACTGGTATCATAATCGGTCGAAACCGTCTCGGGGTTGCAGTTGACCATGATCGTCTCATAACCCGCATCGGCCAGCGCGAAGCAGGCGTGGACGCAGCAATAGTCGAACTCGATCCCCTGCCCGATCCGGTTCGGGCCCCCACCCAATATGACGATCTTCTCGCGGTCGGTTGGCTGGCTCTCGCATTCTGGCGTGCCAAAGCTCGGCGCCTCATAGGTCGAATACATATACGGCGTCTTCGCCTCGAATTCAGCTGCACAGGTGTCGATGCGCTTGAACACGGGGCGAACGCCGAGTTTGTGGCGGAGCGCGCGGACTTCGTCCTCAGTGACCGCGCCAGCCATTGCACGAGCGGCTTGCATTGCGATGCCAGAGCCGTGGCGCACCGCGGTTTCCATACCGGGGCGCAGATTTAGCGACTCAACCGCCAGAAACGCCAGACGCTTGTCCGAAAAGCCCATCGCCTTCAGGCGGCGCAGCGCCTCGGGGCCGTTGGGTAGGCCGTTAGTCTTGACGGCATTCTCTTCGGCGATGATTTCCTCAAGCCGCTCCAGAAACCACGGGTCGAACTTCGCAATCGCATGGATTTCCGCAACGCTCATGCCTTCACGCAGCGCCTGTGCCGCGACTAGAAGTCGGTCCGGCGTTGCTCGGCTCAGCTCCGCGGATAGCTCGTCCTTTGACGCGCCCTTAAGCGCATCGATGTAATTGAAGCCGGAAAGCCCCGTTTCCAGACCGCGCAGCGCCTTTTGCAGGCTTTCATGGATATTGCGGCCAATTGCCATCACCTCGCCCACCGATTTCATCGAGGTGGATAGCAAAGGCTCCGCTCCCTTGAATTTTTCAAAGGCAAAGCGCGGGATTTTGGTGACGACATAATCGATTGTCGGCTCGAACGAAGCGGGCGTTGCGCCGGTGATATCGTTGGTAATTTCGTCGAGCGTGTAGCCTACCGCCAACTTCGCAGCGACCTTGGCGATGGGGAAGCCAGTGGCCTTTGACGCCAACGCCGAAGACCGCGACACGCGCGGGTTCATCTCGATAACGATCAAGCGACCATCCTTCGGATTAACGGCGAACTGTACGTTAGAACCCCCTGTTTCAACACCGATTTCGCGCAAGCAAGCGATGCTCGCGTTGCGCATGATCTGGTATTCCTTGTCTGTCAAAGTCAGCGCGGGCGCGACGGTAATCGAATCGCCGGTATGCACGCCCATCGGGTCGATATTTTCGATAGAACAGATGATGATCGCGTTGTCCGCGCGGTCGCGCACGACCTCCATCTCGAACTCTTTCCAGCCGAGCAGCGATTCCTCGATCAACACCTCGGTGGTTGGCGACGCGTCGAGCCCGCCGGCCACAATGGCCATGAATTCGTCGCGATTATAGGCAATCCCGCCGCCGGTGCCTCCCATGGTGAAGCTGGGGCGGATGATCGACGGCAATCCAGTGCGTTCAAGCACCTCCAGCGCCTCGTCCATCGAATGCGCGATGCCCGATCGCGCAGATTCCAACCCGATCTTGGTCATCGCGTCGCGGAATTTGATCCGGTCCTCGGCCTTGTCGATGGCCTCGGCATCCGCACCGATCATCTCGACGCCGTATTTTGTCAGCGTGCCATCGTTGAACAACGCGAGTGCGACATTCAGCGCGGTTTGCCCACCCATCGTCGGCAACACCGCGTCTGGGCGTTCTTTTTCGATGATCTTGGCAACGATTTCGGGCGTGATTGGCTCGACATAGGTCGCATCAGCCATGTCGGGGTCAGTCATGATCGTCGCCGGGTTGGAGTTGACGAGGATGATACGATACCCCTCCTCACGCAACGCCTTGCAGGCCTGAGTCCCCGAATAATCGAACTCGCACGCCTGCCCGATGATAATTGGCCCAGCGCCGATGATGAGGATGGATGAGATGTCAGTGCGTTTGGGCATAAGTCTTTTCTGCAAATGTTCCGATTGCTTTGATCTTCATCTGAAACGAACATTTTTTCGCCAGATCAGTGGCAGCGACCTTTGGGTCGCCCATTCGATCCAGAAAATCCAAATAACTGAGCGCATTCCTGTAAGCTTTTTCAAATGTGTAGTAGTTCGCAATAATCGGTTTTATGTCGGCGATTTGAACCGGCATCGCCATCACCGTAAACCAATACTGCGTATCCAAAAACGCTTTCACCTTCCCACGCTTCGTGTCGAGCCAGCGTTTCAACGCTAACCATGAGACCCCCAACAGCACCAAAACTCCCAATGATAATATCCTGTTTGGAATCTCGCTCACCCGATCATCCCCGCAAATTTCTCGAACAGATAATGACTGTCCTGCGGGCCGGGTGAGGCTTCGGGGTGATATTGCACGCTGAATGCCGGGCTGTCGGTGAGTTCGAAGCCGCAATTACTGCCGTCGAACAGGCTCGTGTGCGTCGCCTTCGCGTTGGCCGGAAGCGTCGCTGCGTCGACCGCAAAGCCGTGGTTCATGCTGGTAATCTCGACCGCTCCGTCGCTCAGCCGCTTCACCGGATGGTTCGCGCCGCGGTGGCCCTGGTGCATCTTTTCGGTCTTCGCGCCGACTGCTAGCCCTAGCATTTGATGCCCGAGGCATATGCCAAACAGGGGCTTCTTGGTTGCCAGCCATTGCCTGATGACCGGCACCGTATATTCGCCGGTTGCGGCAGGGTCGCCGGGGCCGTTCGACAGGAACAGCCCGCCAGGGGCGTGCGCCATGATTTCCTCGAACGTTGCGGTGGCGCTGACGACGGTGACGTCGCAGCCGGTGTTGACAAGGTTGCGCAGGATGTTGTGTTTGATGCCATAATCGATGGCGACGACCTTTTTGCTGCCTTTGGCTGGTTTTTGATAACCCTCACCCAGCTTCCACAACCCTTGATCCCAGCCATAAGTCTGCAACGCCGTCACATCCTTGGCCAGATCCATACCTTCAAGCCCAGCCCAGGCCTTCGCACGCGCCAGCATCGCTGGCACATCGAAATAGCCACTCGCCGAATGTGCAATCACCGCGTTTGGCGCGCCGGCCACGCGGATCAGGCCCGTCAACGCGCGAGTATCGATCCCCGATATGCCGATCCGCCCATTGGCGTTCATCCACGCATCAAAATGCTGCGTGCTGCGAAAATTCGACGGGTCGGTCACATCTTGCCGCACAATCGCACCCAGCGCATGCGGGTTTAGCGCCTCGACATCTTCGGGGTTCGTGCCCACATTACCAATGTGGGGAAAGGTGAAGTTGATAATCTGCCCGGCATAAGAGGGATCGGTCATCACCTCCTGATATCCGGTCATCGCGGTATTGAAGCACACTTCACCCACCGCCTGGCCCTCTGCGCCGAAGCCGCGCCCCCAAATAACTCTGCCCGACGCCAATACCAATACGCCAGTCGCTCCGGTAGGCGCGCGCGTAGAGGTGGGGTCGGCCATGATGGGGTCGCTCCGGTCAGAAGAATTACAGCAATGTCGCTAAGGCACCGCGCCTAGACATGGTGCGCCACAGCGTCAATCTATTAAAGGGTCGGATTACGCGCTATCCACAATTTTTCTGTCACAAAAGAGACCAACATGATTCGAGATACCATAAAAGCCGCCCAGATCACCGCGATGAAGGCGGGCGAAAAAGACCGTTTGGCGACGATCCGCCTGATCCTCGCCAAGATCAAAGACCGCGATATCGAGTTGCGCACCGTCTCGCAGCTGCCCGACGATGATGCGATGGTGGTAGAGGTCATGCAGAAGATGATCAAGCAACGCCGCGAATCGATTGCGCTTTATGAGCAGGGCGGACGCGCGGAACTGGCGGCGGTGGAGGCAGCCGAACTTGTTATAATCGAAGAGTTTTTGCCCGCACAGATGAGCGAGGCCGAAACCAGCGCGGCGATTGAAGGTATCAAAGCCGAACTGGGCGCGGAAAGCCTGAAGGATATGGGTCGCGTTATGGCTACGCTGAAGGAACGCCACGGGCCGCAGCTGGATATGAGCAAGGCGAGCGGCCTCGTAAAGGCTTCGCTCTCTTGATAACCCTCCTGCAAGCAGGAGGGTGGCCATAAAGTGGCGCTCACCCCGCAATGGCTGGACGAATTACGCTCGCGGGTAACGCTTTCCGCGTTGATCGGGCGTACCATCAAGGTCACCAAGGCCGGGCGCGAATTCAAGGCATGCTGTCCGTTTCATAATGAAAAGACGCCCAGCTTCACGATCAACAATGAAAAGGGCTTCTACCATTGCTTCGGCTGTTCAGCCCACGGTGATGCCATCCGCTGGATGACCGATCAGCGAGGGCTGTCGTTCATGGATGCGATCAAGGAACTGGCCGCAGAGGCTGGGATGGAAGTCCCTGCCCCCGACCCACAGGCGACGCAACGTGCTGAAAAGGCTAACAATCTTTATGACGTCATGGCGGCGGCGCAGGAATGGTTCGTTGCGCAATTGCAGGGGGTTGGTGGCGCGGGCGCGCGGGCGTATCTCGAAAAGCGCGGACTTTCGGCAAAGACCATCAAGGAATTTGGTTTCGGCTTTGCGCCTGAAAACCGGACTGCGCTCAAAAATGCAATCAAGCAATTTGGCGAGCCTATGCTGGTCGAGGCTGGACTGCTGATCGCGGTGGACGACAAGGAACCCTACGACCGATTCCGTGGCCGCCTAATGATCCCCATCCGCGATCCGCGCGGCCGAGTTATTGCCTTTGGCGGCCGGATATTGGGCGAAGGCGAACCAAAATATCTGAACTCGCCCGACACGCCATTGTTCGATAAAGGCCGCACGCTTTACAATCTGGACAAATGCTCGCCTGCGTCGCGGCAGACCGGACGGGTTATAGTTGTTGAGGGCTATATGGACGTCATCGCCATCGCGCAGGCTGGGTTTGCCGACGCGGTCGCACCGCTGGGGACTGCGCTGACTGAGCAACAAATCCAGATGCTGTGGCGTATGACCGAAAAGCCGTTGCTCTGCTTTGACGGCGATTCGGCGGGGCAGAAGGCGGCTTTGCGTGCAGCGTTGCGCGCGCTGCCGTTGCTAAAGCCGGGGCATAGCCTGCAGTTTGTCACTTTGCCCGAGGGGCAAGATCCCGACGACCTGGTGAAGAAATCGGGGCCGAAGGCGCTGGCGACTTTGCTTGAGGCATCAGAACCGCTCGTACAACGCCTGTGGCGCTCCGAAGTTGCCGCTGGCCCATTGGATAATCCCGAAGACCGAGCAGGCCTCAAACAGCGCCTGGGCGCGCATATTGCCAATATTGCCGATGCCGAAATCCGACGCCATTATGCGGATGCTTTCCGCGAACGTTTTGATACGCTGTTCGCCCCCAACGCGCGCGCACCTTTCGTACCCGGCGCAAAAGGTCTAAAGCGTGACTGGCGCAAACCCCAAATTCTGCCACCCGGAGCCGAAACCAAGAGCTTCAATGGCAAAAGCTCGGACTTTCTCGTCCAAGGTGTGCTAGGGGCGCTGCTGCGCAATCCGGCACTCATTCAGCGGCACCATGAGGCGCTTAGCGACTTCGTTCCAACCGACGCGAATCACGCCCAATTGCTCGGCGCTATGCTTGATGCAAGTTTTGCACAAGAATCGCTTGATACGGACGGGTTAATTACCATATTGGACGAGAAGTTGTATAATGTCGCCATATCGCTCCTCCACAGCAACGGCAAAGTTTTTGCCTTCAATCGTGGAGAAGCGGGGGATGGAAGCGGCGGATTATCCAGCGCTTCAAAGGAATTGGGTGAAGCAATCAGGCTGATGAAGCAGCGTCCCGCGCTGGAAGAAGCTCTGGAACGCGCTACACGGTTGGCGAGTTCAGAGATGACAGACGAGACTTTTGCACAGCAGCAACTGTTGCGGAGCGAGAAGAAGGCATTTGACGACCGCATCATCGCATTTTTCAGGCGCGATGCGGACGGTTTTTGAGATTATCGGGGAATTATTTTGGCAAGTCGCGCTAACGAGAATGAAGAAGACATCGCAGAAAATGGCGATGCACCGCTGATTGATTTGAATGACGCGACGGTAAAGAAGTTGCTTGCCAAGGCCAAGCGCCGTGGTTTCCTGACTTATGACGAACTGAACGCCGCGCTACCGCAAGACCAGATGTCTTCGGAGCAGATCGAGGACGTGATGTCGGCGATCAACGACATGGGCGTTCAAATTGTCGAGTCCGACGAAGCCGGTGAAGATGCCGAGGAAGCGGAAGAAGAAGTCGAAACCATCGACAATATTTCCGAAAACGACCCGCGTTCGCTGACCAATACCATTAAAAAGACCGGCACGGGCGAGCGTACCGACGACCCTGTGCGTATGTACTTGCGCGAAATGGGCGCGGTTGAGCTGCTTTCGCGTGAAGGCGAAATCGCGATTGCAAAGCGCATCGAGTCGGGCCGCGATACAATGATTTTGGGCCTTTGCGAAAGCCCGATCACCTTCCACGCGATTATCGACTGGTCGAACGCGCTCAATAACGGCGAGATGCAGCTGCGTGAAATTCTCGATCTGGACGCGATGCTCTCGAAAGCGCCCGAAACGCTGACCGACGACGAGGAAGAAGAAGGCGACGGCGAAATCAGCGAGAAGACCGCTGGTGTCTCCTATAAGGAAGAAGAAGAAGTCGAGGACGAGCCCGAGGCCGCCAGCGACGACGATGATGATATGACCGAGCGTCGCACGCGTCCGGTCGAGGAAGAGGAAGAGGACAACACGCTTTCGCTCGCGCAGATGGAAGAAGCGCTGAAGCCCGAGGCTCTGGAGCGTTTTGCCAAGATTGCGTCTTTGTTCAAGAAGTTCTCGAACATCCAATTGGAACGTATGCGCGCACTCAACGCCGGTGAAGATTTTTCCACAGCTTCGGAAAATAAGTATCACAAATTACGCGAAGAATTAACTGCCGAGGTAGAGTCGGTTCAGTTTCACGCCAACAAGATAGAATATCTGGTCGACCAGTTGTATTCGTTCAACCGCCGCCTGACCGCGCTTGGCGGACAGATGCTTCGTCTGGCCGAACGCCACAAGGTACCTCGCAAGGCCTTCCTTGATAGCTATATGGGACATGAGCTGGACGAAAACTGGCTGACCGATGTGTCGAACATCGACAAGAAATGGACCGCATTTGCCACCAACGAGGCCGACGGCGTCGAACGCATCCGCTCTGAAATCGCAGACATCGCCGCCAATACGGGCATGAGCCTCAACGAGTTCCGCCGCATCGTCAATATGGTGCAAAAGGGCGAGCGCGAGGCACGCATCGCCAAGAAGGAAATGGTCGAAGCCAACCTTCGCCTCGTGATTTCCATTGCCAAGAAATATACTAATCGTGGCCTGCAATTCCTTGATCTTATTCAGGAAGGCAACATCGGCCTGATGAAGGCGGTCGACAAATTCGAATATCGGCGCGGCTATAAATTCTCGACCTATGCGACTTGGTGGATCCGTCAGGCTATTACCCGCTCGATCGCCGACCAGGCGCGCACCATTAGAATTCCGGTGCACATGATTGAGACAATCAACAAGTTGGTCCGCACCAGCCGCCAGTTTCTGCACGAGCAAGGCCGCGAACCGACGCCAGAAGAAATGGCCGAGCGACTATCGATGCCGCTAGAAAAGGTTCGAAAGGTGATGAAAATCGCCAAGGAGCCGATTTCGCTTGAAACCCCAATCGGCGACGAGGAAGACAGCCATCTGGGCGACTTCATCGAGGACAAGAACGCCGTCATCCCAGTGGACGCCGCGATTCAGGCAAACCTGAAAGAAACCGTAACCCGCGTGCTCGCGTCCCTGACTCCGCGCGAAGAACGCGTGCTGCGCATGCGTTTCGGGATCGGCATGAACACAGATCACACGCTGGAGGAAGTCGGCCAGCAGTTCAGCGTGACCCGTGAACGTATTCGCCAGATCGAGGCGAAAGCACTCCGCAAACTGAAGCATCCAAGCCGCAGCCGCAAGATGCGGTCTTTCTTGGATCAATAATTGCTGGACGGAGACAGCCCGAATTTACGGGCTGCCCTTTCATACTTTGGCTATCGATAGGCAGTGACTATTTGCGCGCCCAGCAAGCCTGTTACATGCGATATCTGAATTGTTTGCGGACGCGTCTTGCTCCAGCGCCTATGTTCGTTGGCTGACACGAAATAACGCCCACCGTCCAACGCGGCGGTTGGTGACACAGGCTGCAAATAAGCCCAATGATATATTTTCCTGCTTTTGCTCGCATGGCTGGTTTCCAGACGGTCCAACCGCATTTCGCTAGTCTGTAAAGTTCCGATATGCATGCCATTGATGGTTGGTAATATTCCCATCGTCCACACCGGCCATGACATAAAAGCCCCTATGCCGCAGAGTCCCAGCGCCATACGCCGCATTACTGGTTGGGGCCATTTGTTACGTAATATGGCAAAGGGTATGACGGCCGAGATTATGGCGGTCGCAAGCCCCCATGCGGCCAAACTTGAGCCATAAGCGATATTGCGGGGGATATCGTCACCGACAAATAGCACAAGCAACATTGTTGCCACGATTGCAATCAAGAAGGGAGACAAGGCCAGAGGTATCGCCCACTGGATGTTGGGTTTTTTCGCAAAGCCGTCCATCCGGTAATGATACACTGCTAATATTACCAAGCAGTTGATCGGTCACCCGGCATCGAACTCGATAAAAGACTCAACTCGTTTCCAATATGGCTATTCCGAGAATTTTATTGGCGTAGCGCCAAATGATTGTGCTGCTAATAAAGCCGTTAACAGGAGAGACGATTGACCATCACCGCCCGCCAGATTGGCCTTGCCGCCCTATTGACCGTTCTTTCAATGGCAGCGATCTGGCTGCTGCTTACCGCGCTTGGCCCGGACTGGGCTGTCTATGCTCCCGCCACATGTACCGCGACGCGCTGTTTTTGCGAGCTACCACGCATCGGATCGCTTGTCCTGCAACCGGCGAACAGCTGGTCGAGCTATGGTTACGCCTTTGCCGGATTCCTGATGATAGTGCTCTCGCAAGGCCATTCATGGAAATCGCGTTTCCGGTCCGAAGCGGCGACGGCGTTCGGGCTGACCGCACTTTTTGTTGGGCTTGGCTCGGTGTTACTGCACGCCACACTCACGTTGTGGGGGCAGTTTTTCGATGTGATGGGGATGTATCTTACCGCGGGGTTCATGTTGATCAGTGCGCTCTCGCGGTGGCGCGGGCTGCCCCCGCGATTGGCGATTGTCCTATATCTGGGGCTCGTCAGCAGCCTCGTGATGGTGCTCTACCAGGTACCCGATGTGCGACGGTGGCTGTTCGCGGTCGTGCTTTTGGCGGCGATTGTTATCGAGCTTGGCTTTGCCCGGCCCCGGCGTGCGCGGGTGCGGGTTGGATATTATTTTGCCGGGATAGCGACCAAAGCCGTGGCATTCTCCATCTGGAACCTCGACCAGCACGGCACGTTATGCGCGCCCGAAAGCCTGTTGCAGGGTCATGCCGCATGGCATTTGCTGGGCGCGACCTCGCTGTGGCTGACATTTCTATACTATCGGAGCGAACGGGCGCGTTAATCGCTGCATTCGGTGCACACCAAAAGTTTTCTCCCCGTAAACCAGTTTTTTAAGACTTTTCGCTAATCAGAACGGCTTATGCGTCCCACAGCGGACGACGGACCAACAGGCGGAGCACATAATGAATAATCTGGCGCGGCCTCAGATGGATGACGCTTTTGGCGCATCCTTTGTACGCACCATCTTGTCCGAAGGCAGCCTGCCGGTTGTTGCTCCGCTGATTGCGTTTCTCGGTAACGGCAGCGGAAGGCCGGATTTGCGCTCTCCTGCGAAGACCGCGCGTGCTGCTTTGCTCGCAGACATCGCGCACTTCATGAACATTTCGCATGGTCGCCATCCAGGAATTGTTGATCATGCGGCGCACAAGATTGTCGATGATCCCGCGCGCAAATGGCTGGTACAGGCGATTGACGGGATTACCTCAGAGCGCGCCTATCTTAACAAATTGACGGTCACCGCTGGCCCAATTCGTCGGTTGAACGGGCAAGACAAGATTACCGCGCTAATCGAAGGGCAAGCGAAAAACTTCGAAATGCTCGCCACGTCGGACCGCAAGGGTTGCCCCGCGGGTGCGGCCATTGCGTTTGTTGTGGACTGGAATCAAACGCGTGCGCTGCTCGACAGGGTGGCGCTGCATATTGGGCTCGAGGCAGCGCCGCTTTCGCTGCCGTCGGTGGATGATTGCTTGCGTCTTGCAGAGCAGCTCGACGATGGCGCAGGATACCGGCGCGCGATGGCATTTGGTTCGGATCAGCTTCTCGCCCAGCAACGCGGCCTGTGGCAACTGATTGCCGCACGGCATGTGGAAATGCTGGCTAGCTAAACTGTCTTTATTGGGTTGCATATAATCCTGAGCGCACCTACGAATTAACCGTTCGATTAACAAACGGGATTTCGTCCATGCGCTTTGAAGGCACCGATAATTATGTCGCCACCGATGATCTAAAGGTTGCGGTCAACGCGGCGACCAAATTGCGGCGGCCATTACTGGTCAAGGGCGAACCGGGCACAGGCAAAACTGTTCTTGCCCAGGAGATCGCGACGGCGATGGGTGCACCGCTGATTGAATGGAACATCAAGTCCACCACCAAAGCGCATCAGGGACTTTACGAATATGATGCCGTTGCGCGGCTCCGCGATAGCCAGTTGGGCGACGAGCGAGTCCATGACATCAAAAATTACATCAAGAAGGGCAAATTATGGGAAGCGTTCACCGCCCCCGTGCTGCCCGTGCTGCTGATAGACGAGATCGACAAAGCCGACATCGAGTTTCCCAACGATCTGTTGCAGGAACTCGACCGCATGGAATTCTATGTTTATGAAACTCATGAAACGATAAAGGCCGTCGAGCGGCCAATCGTAATAATCACCTCGAACAATGAGAAGGAGCTCCCTGACGCCTTCCTGCGCCGGTGCTTTTTTCACTACATAAAATTTCCTGACCGCGACACGATGCAAGCTATCATCGATGTCCATTTCCCCGGTATCCAGAAAATCTTGGTGTCGAAGGCGATGGATATTTTTTACGAGGTACGTGACGTGCCGGGGCTAAAGAAAAAGCCCTCGACTTCGGAATTGCTGGACTGGCTCAAGCTCCTTCTACATGAAGACATGCCGCTCGATGTCCTACAATCGCGTGACCCAACCAAGGCGATACCTCCGCTTCATGGTGCGTTGCTCAAGAATGAGCAGGATGTAATGCTGTTCGAGCGACTAGCCTTTATGGCGCGGCGTACCAACGGCTAGCACCGAGCGCTGGTCAAATCACATAGGCTACTTCCAAGTCGCCCCAGCGTTGGCCATTGATGCGTAACGGTACATAGACATTGCGGACAATTTTGTAGTTTTTCCCGTCGCCTTCGTGGCGGTAAACCGCCATCATATAATCTTGCTCACTGGCTTTTGCGATGAGGTCGACGCCTTCAAAAAGTACGCGGCCATTCCGGCAGTATTTGGTGTCGTGCGCAAGATCGCCGGTTGGCTGACGGGAATACTCCTTCAGATGCACGGGCAGAAATCCTTTGCGGCTTGTGCAAACTACCGACAATATCCGGTCTGGATCCGCCTGTTTCACAGATTCCAGAACTGGCTGCCAATTCCGTTCGGCCCATGCCGAGAGTTTTGACGTGAACCGGGGCGGATTACTGCCCATGATTTGTTTCAGGTCCGAATCAAAAAGGTCGTCAATCGTAAGTCCGCCATTGGAGACTGCTGCCTCGGTAAGTTCGATAACCTTCTTCGCTTCATGTTGCGCAAGCTCGACAAATTCCGAATCGCGCGGTGAAAGGCCGCTGTGCACAATATGATCGAACATCCGGTTAGCTTGCGTCTCAAGCTCCACAATCTGGCTATGTGCGTTGCCAACTGCACCGAACATATCACCATTCGCGTCGGCCACCGCATCGCGCACTTTCTGCGAATCGAGAAGGCCACGATGGATTTGTTCGGTACTCGTGGCGATCCCTCGGTTGTGCTCGCCCACTTGGCCAACGACGTCACTGACCGACTGAATGAGCGACTGGAGTCCCGCAAATTGTTGCTGTGCAGCGCTACTTGTTGAAATTCCGTCTTCGATCTGGCCCACAAATTTGGCAGCCTCATCAGCCAACGAATTGACTGTACCGGTAATTTCCACCGCAGCCTTCCGCGTATCAAGCGCGAGTTTTTTGACTTCGCTTGCGACAACTGCAAATGTTTGACCAGCCTCACCGGCTTTCTCTGCTTCAATGGCAGCATTGAGCGCAAGCATGTTGGTTGTCCGGGCAATGGTATCGATCGATTGCGATACGCGCTTTACCTGTTCCATCGCCGCTGCGAACCCGGTGATATGCGTGCCCAAACTTCCGATAAGCGAGACGAGGGCCGAAAAGCTCGCCATCGACAGTTCGACGGTCTCGGTTCCTCCCCTCAACTTGCTGACCGCCGATTCGGCAAGACTGCGTGCATCGGATGTCGCTTGAGTGACCTCTGCAATGTCGGAATCAAGGCGTAATGTCAGTTCGGTCAATTCGCCGTGCTGCGATTTAAGCCAGCCGGCTGATGCAAGCGCCGTCTCCAGCTTGCCAGCAGCTTCGGCACAACCGACCGTGACATCACCGCAAATGCGTGCTGTTTCGCGGATCCAGTGGTTTTCCTCGACCTCGATTTTTTCCATTTTCACGGCAATGTGATCCTCATTGGTTTCAGCCGCAAAGGGTTAACGCAATATGGTTATCGCCAAGTTAACCACTGAATATTGACGTAGCCGCGGCGAGCCTCCACAAGTTTAATCGTTCGGTTAACAGGGAGCGGCGCTTTGTTTTTATCATTCATGGAAGAGTTGCGAACCGCAGGCATTTCCGCGTCGTTAAAAGAACATCTAGCATTGCTTGAGGCGCTCGACGCCGACGTTATCCAGCAGAGCCCGGAAGAATTTTACTATCTAGCGAGGACGACGCTCGTTAAAGACGAGGCATTGCTGGATCGGTTCGACCAGGTGTTTGGCAAAGTTTTCAAAGGTATTTTTACCGATTACGGTCAGAATCCCGTCGACATCCCATCCGATTGGCTGAAAGCGATTGCCGAGAAATATCTGTCGCCCGAAGAAATGGCCAAAATCGAAAAGATGGGCAGCTGGGACGAGTTGATGGAGACGCTCAAGAAGCGCCTCGAAGAGCAGGAAAAGCGCCATGAAGGCGGTAGCAAATGGATCGGTACCGGCGGCACGTCGCCTTATGGAAATTCGGGTTATCACCCCGAGGGTGTCCGCATTGGCGGCGAATCCAAAAACAAGCGCGCAGTAAAGGTGTGGGACAAGCGCGAGTTCCAAAATCTCGACCACACGCGCGAACTGGGCACGCGTAACATCAAGATCGCAATGCGCCGCTTGCGTAAATTTGCCCGCGACGGAGCAGTCGACGAACTCGATATTGACGCGACGATCAATGGCACGGCGCGACAAGGGTGGCTCGATATCCACATGCGCCCAGAACGGCGTAATGCTATTAAAGTACTGCTGCTGCTCGACGTTGGCGGGTCAATGGATCCATTCATCAAGCTGTGCGAAGAATTATTCAGTGCCGCAACTAGCGAATTCAAAAATCTCGAATTTTTCTATTTCCACAACTGCCCTTATGAGGGCGTGTGGAAAGACAACAAACGAAGGTTTTCGGAGCGTACGCCGATGTGGGACGTCCTCCACAAATTCCCGCATGACTATAAGGTCGTGATGGTCGGCGATGCGTCGATGAGCCCCTATGAAATCACCCATCCAGGAGGCTCGGTCGAGCATTTCAACGAGGAGTCGGGCGCAGTATGGATGCATCGCATTACCAACACATACCCGGCGACCGTGTGGTTAAACCCGGTACCTGAGAAGCAATGGGGTTATTCGCAGTCTACGAAGATTATCAAGGAGCTGGTCAACGACCGGATGTATCCGTTGACGCTGGAAGGTCTGGACGATGCGATGCGGGAATTAAGCCGCAAGCACGGGCATTAATAAAGCAGGTATTTCTGTCGTTCCTGAAGCCATTTGGCCTCGTCAACCACTGTCACTGCATCAAGATCGCTGGCGGTAGTTCCGATATTATCGCACCATTCTCGCAAGCCCGGGCCGCCGTTAATCACGTCAATTGCGAGCTTGCCGAATTCATACTCATAGGGAAAATCGCGCCATAGATCGTAATCGGGATATAACCGCCGGATTGCCTTGAACGCCAGCGCCTGCACCCGCCACGGCTTAAATGTGTGATGGTCATAAGCGGAACCTTCGGCGTGAATATGAACCCCTTGGCAGAGACTATGGACATGCTTGTGGAAAGTTGGTTCAAACCATATCTCA
>JANMQN010000132.1:0-12760 GCA_031370535.1 Sphingomonadales bacterium
GCTTTTCAGGATGTGTGAGCTGCGCTCATCAAAGTGTGCTCGTCTGCGTCAGCACACGTCGCGCATCATATCAGCAACTCTTTCCAAGGCCCGCTTCTTGATTTGGCATACACGCGCCGGGGTTAGCTTCAAAATCTCGCCGATCTCATGCAAATTGAGTTCGTCGACAAAGTATAGATTGAGTACCAGCGCATCGCGCTCGGGCAGGCTGGCAATATTCTCGGCAAGGAGGCTGGCAAGCTCTGCGCGCTCCATTTTGACATCAGCGGCCTCGTCTAAGTCAGCAAAGCTGAGGTCGTGATCCGAATAATTGTCGTCGATTGGGTCGAGCTGGACCGTCTGAGCACTGAAGGCAAGTTCATGAAAGGCTGCGGCATCGAGCTCGAGAGCTTGCGCCATTTCTGCGTCAGTTGGTGGGCGCAGCAACTGTTGCTCAAGTCGCTTGCGCGCTGCAAAAAGGGTTCGCCTGTTGGTCATGGCGGATCGGCACTGCCGCGAGGCACGCCGCAATTCGTCGATCATCGCACCGCGGATGCGCGTATTGGCATATGGAATGAACGGGATACCTCGCTCTTCAAAATTCCTACCGGCTTCAACGAGCGCGATCATGCCAACCTGAATCAAATCTTCTATCTCGACCGTCGAAGACATCCGCGAGTGGACATACCATGCCAGCCTTCTTACCAGCTGGCTATGCTGGCGGATCAACGCATCGACGTCGTGCGCTGCTGAATTTCGGCCGTAGATCAGCGGACCTTGCTGTATGATCTCATGACGCATCGTCATTCTCCGATTTCGTCTTGAAAGGTGCTGGGGCGCGGCAGCGCCGCAGACACCTCTGGATCGCCGACGACTGCGATCACATCGACAGTTTTGTTTTCGGGTATTTCAAGGAAGGACAGAACGGGCACATCGGCCAGTTGCGCTCGCAGCAGACGCGACACGGCAGCCCGACAGGCTGGGGACGTGATCACCGCAAAACTTCGCGCTGCCAGAAGCAAAGGCTGTACGGCATCGCTTACCGAACCGATAATGCGCCGTGAAAGTTCGGGATCGAACGGCCAGGTTGCGTTAGGGCCGGCGCGCACCGCCTTCATCAACAATGCTTCCAGTCCGGCTTCGAAGGTGATCGCCGGCAACGGCATTTTAATCGGCACAATGCCTTGTATGATCAGGGCGCCAAGGCGCTGGCGTACCGCTTCGACCAGGTCGTTGGGTGACAATTCATGTCCGGCAAGATCGACCATGGCTTCGGCTATCTTACGAAAATCTCGCAGAGGTACGCGTTCTGAAAGCAATGCCCTGCAAACCGCGGTGATTGCAGCGAGCGAATAGGGATTTGGCGACAGTCCTTGCGCGAGTTGTGGAAATGCCTCCTTAAGATTGTCCAGCAGTGCCTGAGTGTCGTCCAGTCCGAACAGTTCGGCGGCCGATGCCGCTATGATATTGTTCAGATGGGTAGCAATTACCGTGGGCGCGTCGACGACCGTATAACCTGCAGAGATGGCGTCCGCTCGTTTGTCGGCACTGATCCACATTGCATCGAGTCCGAAGCTCGGATCTTTGCATGGCCGCCCCTCAATCCCTTCGAGACAATCACCTGCGTCGAGCGCGAGAAGCTCGTTTGACCATACTTCGTCCTCGCCGACGATAACGCCGGCAATTCTGATGCGATAGGCATGGCCTGGAAGCGACAGATTGTCGTTGACCTTTACCAAAGGCAGCACAAAGCCAAGTTCGCGCGATTGCTGCCGCCTTATCCCGGTAATCCGGGTCATCAACGGCGCACCCAGCCGTTCGTCGACGAGTTCGATGATGGAATAACCCAACTCGACGGTGACGGGCGCGGTTTCACACACATCGCTCCAGGCAATATTATGCGGCAGTTCAGGGGCTGGTAGCGGCACATTTACTACCCGCCCGTTTTTCTCTTTCTGATTGAGGCGCCAGAAGATCGTTCCTGCGACAGCCGCTGCGGGGAGGATTACCAGTTGCGGCATTGCCGGGATCAGCCCGAGCAATGCCAAAATGGCGGTCACTGGCCCCCATGCTTTTGAATTGCCGAACTGGCTAGATATCTGACCCGACAGATCAAATGGCGAGGAAACACGCGTTACGATCGCGGCAGCGGCAATCGATAGCAGCAAGGCTGGCACTTGGGCGACCAGCGCATCGCCGATAGCAAGTGTGATATAAGTTTCGGCGGCCTCCCGAAAACTCAGTCCGTGGCTGAGCGTCCCGAGCAGCAATCCGCCAAAAATGTTGACGAACAGGATCAAAAGGCCAGCGATGGCATCGCCTTTTACAAATTTGGAAGCGCCGTCCATCGAACCATAGAAATCGGCTTCGGTGGCTACTTCCTGTCGCCTTGCCTTGGCATCCTCAGGCGTTACGAGACCCGCATTTAGGTCGGCATCAATTGCCATCTGCTTTCCTGGCAATGCGTCAAGGGTAAAACGGGCAGATACTTCGGAGACGCGGCCTGCACCCTTCGTGATAACCACGAGATTGATGATCATCAGCACGGCAAAGACAAAAAGTCCCACGATATAGTCACCGCCGATCAGAACTGCGCCAAAGGCTTCGATCACATGTCCTGCGGCCGCCGCCCCATTATGGCCGTCAACAAGTACAACGCGCGTCGACGCCACATTTAAGGCTAGGCGAAAAAGGGTCGCTAACAGCAACACGGTCGGGAATGCAGAAAAATCAAGAGGCTTTGCTGCGTTGAGCGCGACCATCAGGACGGCTAGCGAGATCATGATATTGGTAATGAAGCCCAAGTCGAGCATGAACGCTGGAACCGGCACAACCATAAGCATGACGATCAGCAGAATGGCCATGGGCAGAATGCTGCCGCGTACAGCATTGCCCCACAGACGCAGTTTAACGAGGTCGATAGTCACCGCACACCTCCGTTCATGCTCGCAAGACGTTGATAGGCTTGCGCTGCAAAGCGCAGTGATAATGACTTGGGCATCGGCTCGATCCTCATCATTTGCGGCATTGAATCAGCGGCCGGCAGGCTGGCAGATCGGGATTGCCAGTGAAGGGCCGCATTTCCCGAGGACGGAGTTGCGGCCAAGCGCGGAGATGCACCGCCTCTTGATATTTTTGCGTCAAACAGCTGCCGGATCTCGCCAACGGTTCGGGCGCTTCCGTCTTTTTCGTAAAATATGGCCTGGTTGGCGGCTGCTGCTTTGGGCAATAATGGTGCTGCAGCTGCATCGGGATCGGTGTCATAAGCATTGAGAAACTGGACTGCACCGTTGGCACCGAGAAAATGGGCAAGATAAAGGTCGACAGGCTCAGCCTGCCGGCCGAGTGCGCCTCCCAGATGTGCCGCATTGTCTGCTGCAAATTCTGCAGCCATCGCGGAGGCAGCATCGGGGTCAGTCCGAAGATCAAGGATGTCAGCGCGCAATGCCGCATCGTCGACACGGTATGTTCCGTCTGGCGATTGTGTAATGGCGTCGGCAGCCCAACCCAGTCGGTGTTCGGCCCCATGTGTTTTTAATGTCGCAAGCCAGGTCTGCTTAGTAAACTGAAACAATCCTACGGCAGAGGATGTGCGTGCCCGAGCTGTCGGGTTCATACCGCTTTCGATATTTGCCTGATTCATAAGATAATCGAAATCAACGCCTGTTCGCCGCGAAGCGGTGGCGATTGCCTGGTCGACACGTCGGCCGAGCATTGCGGGTCCATCAAGGGGGGCGCTGGTTGGCATTTAAACTTTCCGGTTGTTACAATCTGGTATCGTATCCAGACACAGCAACATCCGTGCCAATTATGTTAAAATTATAATTTCTCAGTAAACCATATACTTAGTCGCACGCACGCCGCCGCGTATTTCGGAAAACCGGTCAATTTTCTGACGTGTCCAGTCGGATAGATAGTTCACACGGATACGTGCGGCTTGCGTTTGTTTCATTGCATGGTTCAGGTCGTCGATCGAGTCCGGATCATGCCACGCGTCTTGGGTGCGCACGCCCTCGACCGCATGTGCCATATGGCGCGTCGCAGTTTCTATCGCGGCAACGTCGCCACTATCGAGCGCTGTAATCAATGCATTTTGGGCATCGATCAGCAATTTGACTGAAGATCTGCTCATTTATCTTCTTTGTGAGAATAGCGCAGCATCGCGTTGGCCAGCGCTTCGACGTCGACAAGATAAGTGCCATCAGCGAGTGCTTGACGCACGCGCGCAACCTTCGCGCCATCGATCGGAGGTCCCTGGTCTGCAAGACTTCGGGCAATGCTGATGAGTTTGGAGAGACTCTGAGTACTGCCCGAGTTGCCGGTTGCAGCCGTTGCGATTGTCGGCTTTTCGCTATCCCTGGCAGAGGCAGAAGGCACTGCCGCAATCGCCTTGAGCGAAGAAATATGATCTATCATCTTATCAATCCGTCTGCTGATGCCTGTCGGAAATTCGACAGGGTCTACCCTTCATAACGGATGTTAGCGAAAAATGTTTAATCGCTTATGTTGACCGCACCTTCGCCAGTAACCGTTGCGAACAGCGCGCTGCCACCCGTCGATGATTTGACACTGATCCTTTTTCCACGATAGCCATCCTCATTGGCTACACCCATGGAGACGATTTCGAAATCACCGCCTTCAAAACGGATTTCAACATTTTCACCACGACGGACAAGAGGTTCTCTCGCATTTGTCGACGCGGGGCCGTTTTCAGTGGGCACCCGAATACGCCAGCCAATAGGATTACAGCGCAAAACTACGGTCTGGGCACCCGTTGCATCCAGCACAACCGGTTCAGGACATCGCGCAAGTTTGAGGCGGCGGTCAATCGGCTTTGCAATATTGTCACCAACCGCAGCAGCGACTTTTCCGTCGAGGGCGGCCAGATCCTCAAACTGCTGAGCCTGTACCGGCACGAGCGGAAGAATCGCGGTAAAGCTCAAAAACCAGGTTCTTTTCATGATACATCCTGTGCGCAATAGTTGCAGAGTGCGTCAGCCCAGCAAGGGCCGTGCCAAAGTCAGAAATGGCGGTTTTGCGTTCATCCTGCCGACAAGTGTGCGCAACATGCGTCATTTTATTGACGTTGAAGGTTGAGCCGGTCGTCGCAATTTCGACGAGACTATATCAATGCACTGAATTATAATGGTATTATTGAACTGGCACGCCCTTTGCTTAGTCTCCCCCATCTGATCGACCCGTCTGAGAAATTGGGTCCAATGATGAAAGGAGCGGCTATGCCGACGATGGACAGTTTATTGGGTATCCATGCCAATGCGCTTAAACTGCGCGAGCAACGGATGGCGATGTTGGCTTCGAATATCGCCAACGCCGCCACCCCCAATTACAAAGCACGCGACATAGACTTTCGCTCGGCGCTCGAACTAGCCGAGAACGGTCAATCGCCTGAAGCCGCCTTGCGCTACCGAGTCCCGGTACAGGCATCGCTTGATGGCAACACCGTTGAACTTTCAACCGAGCAAACGGCCTTTGCTGAAAATGCCTTAGCCTACCGTTCAAGCCTTTCCTTTTTGCAAGGCCGCATCAGTACGCTCAGCCGTGCGCTGAAGGGGGAGTAAAGATGCCACAGAATCTTTCGCTGTTCGATATCAGTGGCCGCGCGATGTCAGCCAACCTTGTCCGTCTCAACACGACAGCCTCCAACCTTGCCAATGCCGGGACGGTCGCCGGCAGCGAAGCATCTGCCTTTCGTTCGATGAAACCTGTGTTTCGTACCGTGATGGGCCAGGACGGCACCGCTACGGTTCAAGTCGACCATATCGAGACTTCAAAGAACGCGCCTGTCAAAAGGCACGACCCTTCCCATCCGCTCGCTGATCCCAATGGCGATGTCTGGGAAGCAGCGGTGGATAGCGCCGCAGAGCTTGTCGAGATGATCGAAACATCCCGCCATTACCAAAATAATGTGCAGGTCCTGCAAACCGCAAAAGGCCTGATCACCGAAACATTGAGGTTAGGACAATGAATATATCAGCCGTCAATTCACAGAATATTCCGGTAGTTGCACCGGGTAGTGCCAATGCAAAGCTCGATCAAACGGCTTTCCTGCGGCTCATGACAACGCAGCTCAAAGAGCAAGATCCGTTCAACCCGGTCGACAATCAGGCGATGGTTGCCCAGATGGCCCAGTTTTCCAGCGTCGCCGGTATTTCTGAAATGAATGTGTCGCTTAAGGATATTGCTGAGCAGATCAGTCAGCAGACCAGTCTTTTACAAGACATCAAAACAGCGGCAACGCCCGCGCCCTGAGCTGGTGCGCTTCACAATTAAATATTGAAGGAGAATCAACATGTCGTTTTATACATCACTCTCAGGCCTCAAGGGCGCACAGACCGATCTTGCGGTTGTCTCGAACAACCTTGCTAATGTCGGCTCGACGGGGTTTAAAAAAAGTCGCGCGCAATTTGGCGACCTGTTTGCAAGCGCCCCTACCCAAACTACCCGGATGGTCGCGGGTCAGGGGACCCGGCTGAACGGTGTCGTTCAGCAATTTACCCAAGGGACGTTGGAAGCCTCCGACAAGACGCTCGATCTTGCGATTGCGGGCGAGGGCTTTTTTGTTGTTCAGGGCGATCCGCCTCGTGCAGCGGTAACCTATACCCGCAACGGTGCTTTCCAAGTGAACGCCAACCGCAACGTTGTCGATACTACAGGCTCCACGCTACAACTTTTGCCTGTCGACGCCACCGGCGCGGTGACGTCAACCAACCTTGCCGACACCACCGACTTTACATTGCCCGCGAACGCGCCCGGCAACCCTACCGTAGCTCTGGTCAATGTCTCGGTTGGCATCGATGGGCTCGTAACAGCAACTTATGCCGATGGCTCGGACGAACTGTTGGGCAAAGTCGCGATGGCCAGCTTCACAGCGCAGGAAGGCCTGCGGCCCGTTGGCGACAGCCATTGGCAATCGACCGGTGATAGCGGTCCGCCTGCGATCGATGCTGCGACCAATGGTCCGCTCGGCACGATCCGCTCAGGCGCACTCGAACGCGCCAATGTCGATGTAACCGAGGAACTGGTTGCCCTGATTGCGGCTCAGCGAAATTTCCAAGCCAACGCCAAGGCGATCGAAACCGCGTCCAATATTACGCAAGCTATCATGAGCATTAGGTAAGGAACCAATATGGATCGGTTGATCTATACCAGCCTGACCGCAATGCGCGGTGCGATGGCTCGCCAGACTGCGGTCGCGAATAATCTTGCGAACGCGCAGACGCCAGGCTTTCGCGCCGACATTGCCGAAGCCCAGTCGCTTTGGATCAGGAGTGACGGGACGGCGCTCGACAGCCGAGCCATGTCGTCCGAAGAGGTCCTTGCTGCCGATATGCGCTCAGGTACGGTAAGCCAGACCGGTCGCGATCTCGATATCGCGATCGGCGGCGATAGCTTGCTTGCTGTGCAGGCTACCGACGGCGATGAAGCTTATACACGCCGCGGCGATTTGCAGTTAAGCGATAGCGGACTGTTGCTCACCGGTGATGGCAAGCCCGTGCAGGGTGGACAGGGACCGATAACGATCCCGCCCGCCGATGCCATCCGGATCGATTCTGAAGGGCGTATTTTCGTCGTGCCGGCTGGCGGCGATCCGAACCAGCCGCAAGAGGTGGATCGGTTGAAGCTTGTCGCGCCTGCCGGAAGCGAAATTGCCAAGGGTCTTGATGGCTTGTTCCGCGTAAAGGGAGGTGGGACGTTGCCAGACGACCCTGACGCACGTGTCACAAGCCGATCCCTCGAGGGATCGAATGTCGCTGCGACCGAGGCTTTAGTCGAGATGATCGAAGCCAGCCGCTCGTGGGATGCGCAGCTCAAACTGATAAGCGACGCGCGCGAAAACGATGCTGCTACCGCCAATTTGATGCAATTGTCACAATAAGGAAACGAAAATGCCAAACGGAGCTTTAAACGTCGCGCGCACCGGTCTTGACGCACAGAATACGCGCATGCAGGTCATCGCCAACAATCTGGCCAACGTAAATACAGTCGGCTTCAAGCGTGACAGAGCGAGTTTCGAGACGTTGGCCTATCAGGCGATTGTGGTGCCAGGCGCGCCGTCATCGGGCGAAAATCGTTACGCGATTGGTCTTAATCTGGGCACCGGAGTTCAAATGACCGGAACCGCTCGGATTGACACACAGGGATCGCTGACGACAACCAATAACGCGCTAGATCTTGCCATCGAGGGCGCTGGCTATTTTCAGGTCCAGATGCCCGATGGCCGAATGGGGTACACGCGAGCCGGCGACTTTAACCTGTCGGCCGAAGGAACGATCGTGACTACCGACGGCATGCCGGTCCAACCCCAGATCCAGGTGCCTGAGGGCGCAACAGCAGTTTCGATCGGTGCCGATGGTACGGTATCGGCGCAGGTCGCTGGACAGAGTACAACAACGGAGCTTGGCAAAATCGAGATCGCACGTTTTGTGAATTCTGCAGGACTTCAATCGATCGGCAATAATCTTTTGGTGGAAACAGGCGCATCGGGCGCGCCGCAAGTCGGCGCTGCAGGCGAAGAAGGACGCGGATCGCTCAGATCGGGATCGCTGGAGGGGTCAAACGTCAACGTCGTCGAGGAGCTTGTAGACATGATCGAGACGCAACGAGCCTACGAGGTCAATTCCAAAATGATCCAGGCCACTGAAGAAATGATGCGCAATGCCACTCAAAATCTCTAATGCCGCGACGCTCGTGGTTGTCTTCTTTTCCTGCGCTGCGCAGGCAAAGCCGAAGGAGCCTAATGAGTCTTTTGCGCCGACAACGGCGCAGGTTTCAAGCATCGCCCCCGTACCCAATGGAGCCATTTTTCAGGATAGCGGCTACACTGCCCTAACGTCTGGACAGCGCGCTTCGCGCGTCGGCGACGTGCTTACCATCACATTACAGGAGCGTACCAGTGCCGGAATCACTAATTCCACGGGCACAAATCGCGCGGGAAATATCGGTCTTGCTCCACCTTCATCAGGTCCGCTCAGCATTATTTCTTCGACAGACATTAATATGGGAGGCGACCAGTCGTTTAAGGGAAAAGGCGATACGCTCCAGTCGAACAGCCTTTCAGGAGAATTGAGTGTGACGATAGCTGCGGTTTATCCCAACGGTACGATGCTGGTGAAAGGTGAGAAGCGCCTTGCGCTCAATCGCGGCGACGAAATAGTGCAATTTTCCGGCATCGTGCGAAATGCCGACATCATGGCTGATAACCGCGTGCCGTCTTGGCGCATAGCTAACGCCCACATCAACTATCGCGGCAAAGGCGATGTCGCACGTGCCAGCCGCCAGGGCTGGCTACAGCGCTTTTTTTCCGTTGTTAGCCCCTTTTGAGGATAAGCCGATGTTTGATCTTCCCCAGCTTATGATAGCAGGTCCGGCCGTCCTCCGGCGTTTACGAACCGTTCTTAAGCCGGGGCTGATCCTGCTAGCTGCTTTGGCAGCGACTTCCGTTCAGGCCGAGCGGGTGAAAGATATTGGTCAGTTTCAGGGGTTACGGGCTAACCAGCTCACAGGGTACGGCATCGTCGTGGGGCTCGCCGGCACCGGCGACGATAGTCTCGATTATGCCACTCTGGGTGCCAAAGGCACAATGTCGCGCTTTGGGCTCACCCTGCCCGCTGGGATCAATCCTGCGCTGAAAAATGCCGCTGCGGTTATCATCACCGCCGACCTTCCGCCCTTTGCAAAGCCCGGCCAGCGTCTGGATATTACGATTTCAGCGATGGGTAAGGCCAAATCTTTGCGCGGTGGCACACTAGTGATGGCACCGCTTTACGGAGCGGACGGGCAAATATACGCGATGGCACAGGGCAATGTCGTAGTCGGAGGGCTCGGCGTTCAGGCTGCGGACGGATCAAAGCTATCGGTCAATGTCCCTTCAGCAGGTCGGATCGACGGCGGTGCGTCAGTAGAGCGGGCGGTGAATACAGGTTTCGATCTTGGCGATAGGCTCACACTCAATCTTGTACGCCAGGACCTGACTAATGCCGGGCTTGTAGCTGATGCCATCAACCGAGTATTCGGCCCTGCGACGGCGCAGCTGATCGACGGTGCTTCGATCAGTATTGTTGCACCCAATGCTACAGACCAGCGTGTTCGCATGATGGCGGCCATCGAGTCTATCGAGATCACGCCATCGGCTCCGCCTGCACGAGTGATCGTCAATGCGCGAACGGGAACCGTGGTAATCAACGGTATGGTTCGGGTGTCTCCTGCGGCCGTCAGCCATGGAAAACTTACCGTTAGGGTCGATGAAAAACCGCAGGTTATTCAGCCTGCGCCATTCAGCCTGGGCGAAACAAGGATTGAACAAAATAGTGCGATCAGCGTCGATGAAGAGCGCAATCCTGTATATATCCTAGACAAGGGAACCTCGCTGACCAGCATCGTAAAGGCCATCAACCGGATCGGTGCATCGCCTGGCGACCTTGTGGCGATATTGGAAGCGCTGAGTCAGGCTGGCGCGCTTAGTGCTGAGTTGGTCATCATATGACGGGCCCGGTCTCACCACATGGCGCGGCGGCTGTAGCTCCGGTTGCCAAGGTCGATCCATCGCTCCGCAAAGCGGCTGAAGGATTTGAAGCGGTCATGCTCAGGCAGATGCTTGGCGCGATGCGCAAGGCAAAATTGGCCGAAGGTATGTTCGCATCGAGCGCGACCGATAGTTTCCGCGAGATGGCAGATGCCCGCACCGCAGACAGCGTCGCTAAGCTTGGCCAGTTCGGTATTGCGCGCTTGGTCGAAAAACAGCTCCAACACACTGACGGGAAAATGCCATGAGCGATCTGCTTTCCATCGGTACGTCGGGAATAAAAGCCTATTCGCGCGCGCTGTCGACGATCAGCGACAATATTGCCAATGCGCAGACCCCGGGATATGCTCGGCGATCAGTTCAACTCGAGGAAGCCCGGGCATCGGGCGATCTAGTATTATATCGGAACAATATCCGGCCTGGCGGAGTAACCGTCGGTGGCGTCGTCCGGGCAGTCGACGACTGGCTTGTGGCAGATTCGCGCGTCGCATCGGGCGACGCCAGTCGCTATTCTGCTCGCCTCGAATGGATGGAAATTGCTGAAAATTCGCTCGATGATGGCGCAGATGGCGTTGGGTCGAACCTGACAGCGATATTTACGACAGCGGACCAGTTAAGCGCAACGCCGGGCGACGTTACATTGCGCGCGCAATTTCTGGGCGCCGTCGACAGTACCGCGGCCGCCTTTCGCCGAACTGCGAACAGTCTGACAACCGCCTCAGCCGGAATTACAGCCGATGCACAGTCTGGAAGTAATCAGGTCAACAGCGATCTCATCGCCCTGCAACGCGTTAACGATGGTTTACTGCGCTCGCGCGAAGGCTCGACCAACGCCGCCACATTACTCGATGAGCGCGATCGACTGATCGACCGGATATCTTCTGCGATCGGAGTCGATGCAATCATCGGTGCCCACGGCGTTACGACGTTGCGGGCGGCAGGACCAGGAGCAGAAACTTTACTAGACGGTCCGATTGTAGCCAGCCTGTCAGTGGTGACGGCCGCCGATGGACGCGTGGCATTTTCGATTAGCCCTGGCGCAGGTTCATTCACACCGATCACGGGATCTTTGGCGGGGCTTGCCGACGCCGCCGCGACGGTTGCAGACCGCCGCGCAAGCCTCGACACGTTAGCTGCGACAGTCGTGACCGATCTTAACAATCAACACCAGGCAGGGCGTGACGCCAGCGGCGCTGCGGGCCTTGCGCTCCTCAGCCTCGGAGCGGGTGCAGCTGCAATGACGGCAACTCCTCTTGCTCCAGGTCAGGTCGCAACGGCTGACCTGACCAGCACCAACGGAAATATACTGGCTTTTGGAGGCTTACGCGGGCCGGCAGGCACGGAGGCCGGCTGGATGGCACTTGCCAGCGCCCAAGCGCAGTCCACAGCCGCAGCACGCGCACAGGAAGCCGCATCGACTGCCAGGCGGGATGGCGCATTCGATGCGCGCAACGCGGTCAGCGAAATCGACCTTGACCATGAAGCAGCCGAACTGTTGCGCTACCAGCAAGCCTATGAGGCTGCCGCACGCACCATCCAGGTAGCGCGCGAAACCATCCAGACAATTTTCAGTATTTTCTAAAGGAGAAATGCGATGATTAACGCCGTTGGCAATCGCATGACCACCGAAATCCGCAGACAATCTAATCTAGCTCGAGCGATTTCGGACAGCCAGTCGCAAATATCCACAGGCAAACGGCTTCAGACTGCAGCGGATGACCCTGTCGCATCGTCCCGGTTGGCAATACTTCGCCAGTCTAATGCCAATGATGCTGCATGGGCCAAGAATATCTCGCTTGCAGCTTCGTTGTCGGCGCAAGCCGATAATACTCTTAAAAGTGCGTCCGATCTGATGGGCCGCGCTAAAGAACTGCTGCTCGCCGGGGCAAGCAGTAGCGTGTCATCCAGCGACCGTGCGACCATGGCGCTTGAGCTACGCGATATTGCAGGCGAACTCGACGGGTTTCAGGCAACGACGTCGTTATCGGGCGACAGGCTTTTTGCTGACGTACAGCCGTTGGCGATGCGGATCGACAAAGACGTGACGACAATAGCAGTCCCAGGCCGCGCCGAAATTTTCGATGTTGGCGGTGTTAACGTGAGCGATCTGGTACGCAGTGCGGCAAGCGCGCTCGAGACAGGCAACGGCGCACTGATATCTGTATCACTGTCGGCAATCGACGACGGTATTTCACAAATTGCAGACTCAGCAGCAAAAGTAGGTTTGCGCGCTGCGCA
>JANMQN010000098.1:0-2050 GCA_031370535.1 Sphingomonadales bacterium
GGCTTCGACGTCTTTACCCGCGATTATCTGGTCAATCGTTTCCATGCCGCGCGTACTGCCCAAGCGGCACGGCGTGCATTTACCGCAGCTTTCGACAGCGCAGAATTCCATCGCAAAGCGCGCCATTTGCGCCATGTCTACGGTGTCGTCGAACACGGTTATGCCTGCATGGCCAATTAATGCATCGGCCGCCGCGAAAGCCTCATAATCGAAGGGCAAATCGAACTGCGAAGGCGGGATATAGGCACCCAAAGGTCCGCCGACTTGCACGCATCGCACCGCACGACCGCTATCGGTGCCGCCGCCAATATCGTTGACCAGTTCGCCAAGCGTGATGCCGAACGCGACTTCGAACAGCCCGCCATGTTTGACATTGCCCGCAAGCTGCACCGGCATTGTGCCCTTTGAACGCCCCATGCCGAACGCTGCATAGGCGTCACCGCCATGTGCCAATATCCATGGCACTGCGGCGAGTGTAAGGACATTATTGACCACCGTAGGTTTGCCGAAAAGGCCCTCCAGCGCGGGGAGGGGAGGCTTGGCGCGCACTTCGCCGCGCTTGCCTTCCAGACTATTCAGCAAAGAGGTCTCCTCACCGCAGACATACGCACCCGCGCCAACACGGACTTCAATAACAAAAGGCGCAATCAGGTGTGCGCATGCATCGACTGCGGCCTGCATTTTGGCGATGGCATGAGGATATTCCGAACGAATGTAGACATATCCCTTGCTTGCGCCAACGGCGAAGGCGGCAATAGCCATGCCTTCGATGAGCATGAACGGATCGCCCTCCATCACCATCCGGTCGGCAAAGGTCGCACTGTCGCCTTCGTCGGCATTGCAGACGATATATTTCTGATCTGAAATTGCGCCAGCGACCGTTTTCCATTTGATTCCCGCAGGAAATCCAGCACCTCCGCGGCCGCGTAAACCGGACGCTATTAACGTCTCGACTATGGCTTCCGGCCCTATTTCCCGCGCCTTTGCCAATCCGATCCAGCCTTCTGTTGCGTAATAATCGTCCAGCGAAGTTGGTCGTGTTTTTCCTGCGCGCGCAAATGTTAAGCGGGTTTGCCGGGTAATGAACGGTTGGTCCGCAATTTTCCCGATTGATGGCGCGCTGCCGCTTAAGATTGCGGCAATTTGATCAGATGAAACCGGCCCATAGCCTACGCCGTCCATCTCTACCAAAGGCTCTAGCCAATGCATGCCCCAGCTGGATACGCGCTCGACCTCGACTCCGGCTGTTTCAAAGGCTGCCGCTACCGCATCGGCTCCGCAGGCAATAGCAACGGCATCGTCGGAAATGCGCGCTTTCACGCCGTTTCCATCAACGAAACGAGCCGTTCCTGATTTAGCCGGGCGTAGACTTGGTTGCCGATCATCGCCGCCGGTCCGACCGAACACAGGCCGAGGCAATAGACAGCCTCAATTCTCACACGGGTTTGGCTGTCGGCCTGCTGGACCAGTGCTTCAACGCCGCGTGCCTTGCAGGCTTCGGCGCGGCAAAGTTTTATGACTGGCCGGGTTTCGGATTCCTTGCGGAAATCATGATAGAAACTGACCACACCGTAAACCTCGGCGCGGGTGAGATTAAGCGCGTCCGAAATTTCGCGCATCGCATCTTCGCTGATATGGCCGAATATTTTTTGCACATCATGTAGGATTGGGAGGAGGGAGCCCTCGCGCCCTTCATGTTCGACCAAAATGTCGGCAATAGTGGTCATTCAGTAAACCACAACGCTTCTGATGCTCTCACCTGCATGCATGAGTTCGAACGCCTTGTTGATATCCTCCAAGCCCATGACATGCGTGATCATCGGGTCGATCTCGATCTTGCCGGTCATATACATATCAACAATCTTGGGAACATCGGTCCGGCCTTTGGCACCGCCAAACGCTGTGCCGCGCCAGCTGCGGCCAGTCACGAGCTGGAACGGGCGCGGGGCGATTTCCGTGCCAGCTTCGGCGACGCCGATGATGATGCTGGTGCCCCAACCGCGGTGGCATGCCTCGAGCGCAGTGCGCATCACTTCGGTATTACCCGTCG
>JANMQN010000122.1:0-4635 GCA_031370535.1 Sphingomonadales bacterium
TCACGGGGCTTGGTATCAATGCCGAGATTTCGCCAGTCTTGAGCGCATTAGCAGGCCGGACCGTTACCCAGACAGGTGTTCCGATTTCTGCAAATCCAACGCTGGCGCAATTTGCAGCAAATGCTGGTGTTCTGAACAGCGGCGACATTGGACAGTATCGCACTTTGTTGCCAGAGACCGAACGGTTCGAAGTGAACGGCACCTGGAGCAAATCGCTCGGACCGCAAACAACCTTCTCGATCAATGCGAACTACGCTTTGAACGGCAGTGCGTCATTGCTCGGCCTACCAGGAGGTAGCTTTGTCCTGCCCGGCAGCAGTCCATTTTCTCCCTTTGGCACCGACGTCGTTGTCAATCGTTATTTCGACACGCCGCGTGCGCTTGAGCGCGAAAGCGAAAGCCACACTTTTCAAACCGGGACGACCTTTAACACCCTGCTCGATGGCTGGAACTGGACCGTAACCGGCAATTATGACCGGATCGATGCCGAGACACGAACGACCCGCAACGCTGATTTCACCGGACTGCGAGCAGCGGTTCTTTCCGGCACCGCCAACCCATTTGCCGAAAATTTTGGCGATAACCTGCTATTTCTCGCTCCCGATTTGTCGAACAGCCTGTCGCGGGAATTAAGGGCGCGCAGCACGCTGGGCGGCTCGCCGTTCGCGCTGCCCGCCGGCGAAGTCAATGTGACCTTCGCGTCTGGCTATACCCGCCAGCTCCTCGATAGCGAGGCCATACGATCGGGCATTACGAACAACGTCTCGTTACGGCGCAACATTATCAATCACAATCTTAATGCAGATGTACCCCTTATCGATCGCGAAGTCGGTATCGGTCGCACCATTGGCGAAGTCTCAATCAACGGCAATATCGGCTATAGCGATGTATCCGATTTCGGCAGCTTGCTTGAATATGGTGCAGGCGTGCGCTGGTCGCTATTTGAAGACTTTACAGTTCAGGCATCGATAATCGGCGACGAGAATGCGCCCGGTATCGGCCAATTGGGTAATCCGGTGCTCGTCACGCCAAATGTCAGCTTCTATGATTTCACGCGCGGCGAAAGCGGTTTTATCAATGTCATCACCGGCGGTAACCCGGCGCTGATTGGCGAAAAGCGCCGTGATTTCAAACTTGGACTGACGTGGACTCCGGAATCAATCAAAGGCCTTGGCGTTCAGTTCGAATATTTTAAAAACGACAGCCGCAATACGACCGCATCGTTTCCGTTGCTCACGCCTGAGATCGAAGCTGCCTTTGCCAACCGCGTCGTACGTGACGTCGATGGCCGCATCGTCAGTGTTGATCAACGCGCGGTGAACTTTGCCCGCGAACAATCGCAACGGATTCGTTGGGGTTTCAATATGTCAGGCAATATCGGACCCGAACAACCAGCCCGCGGCCCGGGCGCCATGGGTGGCGGCGGTCGTCCGCCAGGCGCTGGTGGCGTTGGACGGCGCGGTGGCGGTGGTGGCGGTCCCCGTTTTGGCGGCGGTGGATTTGGCCCAGGCGGTGGTGGCATGCAAAGTCGCTGGAACATCGCGCTGTATCACACCTATCGCATTCAGGAGGACGTCCTGATCCGGCCCGGCGTTCCGTTGCTCGACCTGTTGGATGGCTCGGCGATCAGCAACAATGGCGGTGCGGCACGGCACGAGGTCGAACTGTCTGGCGGCGTGTTCCATAAGGGGCTCGGCTTCCGCCTTCAGGGGAATTATAAGAGCGGGACGACCATCGATGGAACCGGCCTTCCCGGCAGTAGTGATCTTAGCTTCAGCGATTTGACCTCGCTTGATGCATTTATATTCGTCAACCTCGACCAGCGCGGCAAGTTGACCAAGAAACTGCCTTTCCTGAAAGGTAGTCGCATAACCTTGCGCGTTAACAATGTGCTAAACGACGTCATCGATGTCCGCGATGCAAACGGGCTTGTCCCGCTGAGCTACCAGCCCGGCTATCTCGATCCGCGCGGACGGGTGTTCGAGCTGAGTTTCAGAAAGCGTTTTTAGCCCGCGCGTAGTTTTCGCACAATGCGCCACGCCAGAGCCTTGGCTCTGTTCTGTGAGGGAAACCGCCCGGGCGCTTCGGGACGCATGCCGATCTTGCGGAGAAGGCTGTTGAATGCCCGCGCATCGGCTTCGGCAAAACTCCAGTCCGACCGCCATGTGATTGACAACGAGATCGAAACTTCAGGGCCATTGCGGACATGATGCGGCGCCATCACCGGCACGAACAAGGCTTCGCCCGGTGCCAGTGGCCATGGCGTGCCAGCGGGCGCGAAGTCATCGCTCCAGGTAAGATTGCGATGTCCGCCGGTGTGATACCCTTCATGCGTTTCATCCGGCGCAAACCGCGGGTCACTCGCAGGAAACTGAGTCATCACTTTATAACCCCGCAACTGAAGCAGGATGTTATGTTCCGGGTCGAAATGATAGGGCGTAACCGCGTTGGGGCTGGACACAAAGATAAAACCTTGCGGCTTGAGCATCCGCCCGGTCTTGGATTCAATCTGCGATTTCAGCTCGGCCAGCAAGCCAACCAGTAGTTCTTCATATTGCGGTTGCTGCTCTATATTCTTCAGCACCGCCCAACTGCCGCTGGTTTCCACCAAACGGATGGTATCGCCAATGCTCAGCCCATTAGCCGGGACCTGCGCCGGATCGATGCCGACGGGCAAATCCCCCTTGTTGTATTCGGCCGACGCGGCTGGCAGCGCCTCCCCCAACCGGGCGAGCGCCTCGATGGTCAGCAATGGATGATCGCGCAGATTATGCTGCAACTTGTGCGGACATTCGGGATAATGCGCTGCAAAATGCTGGCGCGCAGCGGTGTTGAAAACAGGCGTCATTCCGTTTCTTCCGTGACGATTTGCGGTGAAGAATATCGCGGGGCATTGCGTGCCAGTTCGGCCTTAAGCAACGTCGCGAAAATCGCACGCCGGCCAGCACCGCCGATTGCCACCGAATAACGGCCAATGCTTCGCCGGTCGAGCCACAGGCTGTCAATCATCGGGTGACCTTCGACTGCACAACTGTCGCACCAGGCAACCGCAGCATTATCTAGCAGGGCAAGGTTTTCGATTTGCAGCAGAACGCCAGGCGAAGACCGCGCATAGTCCTCGTCGAACGCCGTTTTAAACGAAAAGCTGCCCGGCGGGCTGATGAAATTGACCAGCATTGCCAGCGGCTTTCCATCGAGCCTCAAATCAAGTCGTTCAAGTTTGCCAGCATCTGCTGCGCCTTTAAGCACTTCGGCGAACAACGTTCGGGTTTCGGGCGCGCATGCGAGCGCAGAGCCGTTGCTTCCCTTCCACCCTCTTTGTTCAAGAGCCAAGAACGCGTCGGTCCACTCTGCCAATCCGGTGGCGCTATCATCACGCATAAATGTCAGCGCGCCTTCTTCTGAAAGCCGGTTTTTCTGTCTGCGGAATTCCTTGCGCTTTTTAGGCCGAACCGCCGCCTCGTAATATGCTGCTGACGACAATCCCCGTTTCAACAAAGCGCGCTCCGTCCGATGAACGAGCGCGTACCGACGATTTTGCGAACGACACACATGCTTCAGCGATTCGGCGAGCGGACCATTTGAATCAATACAGTGGATATGGGCAAACAACGCCGACCCCGGCTCGCTATCCAGCGACGCCAAATATTCGCTCAAGAAGACAGTTTCGTAGCCATACCTAACCAACGGTGTTCCAAGGAAAGCGTTGTGATGCATCCAGTTCTGCACATGCGGCAATGGCCATCTGCCATAATGCGACGACGTCGAGACGGGCATCAATCCGCAAAGCTCGGTACCGTCCCACAAAGTAAACATCCGGACATCGCCGGACGGGTCGAATTGTTCGAGGGCGGGTCGCAAAAACCAGCTTTCGGCAAAGACATTGGTTTCGGTGGCCTGCGCCGCGAGATTATCCCACTCAGCGACAAACGCAGCAGTGATGGCCGAACGCCAACTTTCCAGCCGGGAACGTATTAATCCTGCCTGATTGGCGGTATCGATTGCCCGCGTTGCCACTTCGCCCCTTGCTTCATGGAATTCCTGGAGAACGCCATAACGCCAAGCGGCAAAGAAATTGCTAATATGGCAAATAAAAACCCCACCAGAATTGCTTCCAGCGGGGTTTTTATCAATTCAACCTTATCAGTTGCTTACATGCCGTGCGCCAAAGCCGCAAGCAGCAAGAGCGCAACAATGTTGGTGATCTTGATCATCGGGTTGACGGCTGGACCTGCAGTATCCTTGTATGGATCGCCCACAGTATCGCCGGTCACGGCGGCCTTATGGGCTTCTGAGCCCTTGCCGCCGTGGTTGCCGTCTTCGATATACTTCTTGGCATTATCCCATGCGCCGCCGCCCGAAGTCATCGAGATAGCAACGAACAGACCGCCAACGATTACGCCCAACAGCAACGCGCCTAAGGCTGCGAAGCCTTGGGCGGGGCCAGCAACCCAGCTGATAACGAAATACACCGCGATTGGTGCCAACACCGGCAGCAATGACGGCACGATCATCTCGCGGATAGCTGCCTTGGTAACCAAGTCAACGGTACGCGCGTAATCGGGCTTCGACGTGCCGTCCATGATGCCGGGGTTGGCACCAATCGCGGTGTATTTCGTTATCAGCTGGGTTGCT
>JANMQN010000141.1:0-2975 GCA_031370535.1 Sphingomonadales bacterium
AAATGGTGGGCGTAGCAAGGATTGAACTTGCGACCCCTGCGATGTCAACACAGTGCTCTACCACTGAGCTATACGCCCACGCTGCGGCAGCCTCTAGCTGGGCTTGCCCCATCATTCAAGCCTATTCCAGTTCGCCGAAACTTTCCTTGGCGAACAGTCGTTCCACTTCGAGAACAAGGTCTTTGAGGTGGAAGGGCTTCGACAGGATTTTAGCGCTTGGCATCGATTCACCGGCGCGCAATGCGACACCCGAAAAGCCCGTTATAAACATGACTTCGGTCGCGGGCGAAACCTTGCTGCAATGGCGTGCGAGTTCTATCCCGTCCATTTCGGGCATAACAATATCAGTAAGAAGCAGGTCGAAATGCTCAGCCTCGAGCAATGGCGCGGCTTCGGTGCCACGGTCGACGGCCACTACTTCGTAGCCCGAACGCTCCAGTGCGCGCGCCAGATATTCGCGCATTGCCTGTTCATCTTCGGCTAGCAGTATGCGGGTCATTATTTGTCCTCAAAATCCTCGGCGCAGTATTTCTACCTATCCGTTGCCTTGCACCATAATTGCAGAGATTTAATTTTTTTGCACCAATTCGCAAAAAAACGTGGCAAATATCCGCTGGATTGAAAAGGGAGCCGATGACCAACGCAAGCGATTCCGGGTTTTCAGTGTTTGGCACGGATATCTTGTCGCGTCCTGTGCTGCTGTCGGTTCCGCACGCAGGCCGTGATTATCCCGATTCGGTGTTCCAGTCTCTTCGCCTACCTAGAGCGGTATTAATACGGCTTGAAGACCGCTACGCCGATTTGCTGGCGCGTAAATCGGTTACGTTTGGATATCCGGTTATAATCGCCCATCGGGCGCGTGCGTGGATCGACCTTAATCGTGACGAGAACGATCTGGATGTCGAAATGGTACGCGGTGCGGATCGCGAACGTTATCCAACCCCAGGGCCCAAGCAGCGGGGCGGACTTGGCCTGATCCCGCGCCGACTCTCGGGAGATGGCGATCTGTGGAAGCGCCTGTTTGAGCTTGACGATGTCGAAGACAGGTTAGTTAGTTTTCACCGGCCGTATCATGCGACAGTCTCACAGATATTGCAGAAGATGCGGCAGAAATTCGGGGTCGCAGTGCTGCTCGATTTGCACAGCATGCCACCACTACGGCAGCATGTTGCTTCACCTGCGCCACAATTTGTTATCGGCGACAGGTTTGGAAAAAGCGCGGCGTCGCAATATGCCGAGCTGATGATGGAGCGGATTCGTTGCAGCGGTTTTCCGGTCGCGCTCAATCACCCTTATTCGGGCGAATATATCTTAACCCGCCATGCAACTCCGCGGGCAAATATCCACGCCGTTCAATTGGAAGTGGATCGATCGCTTTATCTAGGTTCCGAGATGCGCGAACCCGGGTCTGGATTGGCGCGAACGACCTCGCTGATAACCGATCTTGTCAACGCGCTGACCGACGAAGCATTGGGTTCTTCAACATTGATTGCCGCCGAGTAATCCAGTTTTACCACCCAAGAAAAAACCACCCCGAATAAATTCGGGGTGGCCAAGGTTCAGGGAGTGGTGCCGCCTAACGGCACCGGTAGGACGGAAAAGGGAGGGGAGATCTCCGTCCTGCTAAAAGAATGGGCACGACACATTTCAAAATCAAGACCATCGAAAAATAATTTGCATTCTTAGCGGTGGACAGAGTGGACGTTAAGGGCAAGCGAACGCGCCTGACTCATCCAAACTTCAAAACAACTATTACTAATGAGAATAGTTCGCAATAAACTTTGCTTTTGGAGCGATGAAACCTTGCTAATGCATGCGATCAGGCTTGCTGAGTTAAACGCACTGCCGCAGTTTGACGAAATGTTGAGGGACATGCTGTCAGAGGACGCCCGCAACACGCTGTTTATACACGCCTGATCTCTGTATCCCGCAGGCGGTTAGCCGCTGCCAATTACGGTTATGGCCACATGCGCTGGATAAAGGGCAGGCGGTCGGCCAATTGATGTTTCAGCGCACCTATGACATGCACGAAAATCAGTATGACCAGCGGTTTGGTCAGGATTTCATGGGCTTCCTTACCGAAACCGGACAACGCCTTGCTGTCACCGACGGGCAAATCGACGCTGAACAGGCCGAAGAAATCCACAGGTGGCGCACCTGGACGGGCAGCGACCATCAGCCAGCCGGTCACCGGAACTGCGATAATCAGGAAATAGAAAAGCGCGTGGACTGCTCTCCCCAATGTGGCCTGCCATCCGGTAATCGCGTCAGGCATCGGTGGCGGTTTGTGTCCGATGCGCCAAAACAGGCGGAGAAGCGAAAGCATTAGGATAGAAATCCCAATGGCCTTGTGCGGGTCCATATAGGCAGCTTTGGCAGCACGCGGCAAATCTTCCGACATGCTGGCTAATGTCACATTGCTGACGATCAGGATCGCGATGATCCAGTGTAGCGCAATGGCTGTCTTGCTATATTTCCCCACGCCGTCACTCCCTTAAAAGCATGAAGTGACGGCATTTTGAATGTTAGCGGTTACTATGCCGCTGGCAGTTCCGTCACTTGCGGTACCTTACCTTGTGCAACCTGAACTGCAAATACTTCGCGCATTAGCTGCAACGAGAAGAGATGTGCATGGATCAATGCAAGTATGCCATTCTGGTTCAGCTTGCGGACCGCATCGCCGCGAAGATCACGCAGCTTGGTTTCATCGACCATTTTGAAGCCACGATAGATGAAAGGCTGTTCTTGGCCTTCCTGCTGAATCGAAACTTCGCCGTCCATCAGCAGGTCGAGCTTTTGCAATTCTTCTACGAAAGCGTGCGTTTGTGCGCCTGCATTTTCAAAGTCTTCGCAGAATTTCAGGATAGCCTTTGTATTTTCGCTCGGCTGACCATCTTCAAACAACGCTGTGCCTTCGTCATACTCGCCAACCGCACCAGATGTCGGGTCAAAGCAAAGCGACAGTTCGTCAGTAT
>JANMQN010000179.1:0-20504 GCA_031370535.1 Sphingomonadales bacterium
GATTTCTCCACCTCTGGCGGCTGCGAAACAGAACCGCAGCTACTCGATACGTTCACTCTCGGCGGCGCTATAGACTCGGGGCAAATGTCGCACAAGACGCAATTGCGATGATTGCCCAATAGCTTGTTCAAAGCTGTGGAAAGTTGCTCTGGCGATAAAGTCTTTCGCCTTAAACAGTTCCAGTTCGGGACGCTTCGGGCAAGTGGCCCGGTTTTTCCGCAGTTTTTTCGATTGCTGCCTGCTAAACAGGGTTAATCGAATTGTGATTAACCCAATCTTCTGCGTTTCTTGTCGCATCGGGAAGCAAGGGGCCGTTATTCCAACTGTCGGGAATGGACCTGAACTTCAAACGCTGAAGAAGGTTAAGATTATGTCAGTACGCATGGCTTTAGCAAAACTTTGTGCCTGCACTTGTGGCGGCGCTTTGATCGGTGGCGGCGCGATGCAGGTCGCAGAGTCGCCTCCCGCGCATGTCTACAAGGTTGCGAAGAAAAAGCAGAAAGTCCGTAAAATTGCGCACAAGGCTCCGGTTCGCAAGGTCAAGCGTGTCCGAAAGGTTGTTCGCACTACGACCACGACAACCTGTACGCCTACCGTGACCGTGGCGAGCCAGGCTTTACCGCCCATCCCTGTTCCGTTCATGCCGCCTGCGCCTTATGAAGGTGGCGGCGGTGGCGGCGTGCCTGTCATGATCGGTGGTTCGGGCGGGTTTGGCGGCGGTTTCGGCGGCGGCTTCTTTGGCGGCTTCTCTGGCGGCGGCGGCGGTAGTAGCGGCACCGTTGTTATATCCTCAACTTCAAGCAGCACCGGAGGCATCAGCAGCTCGACATCTTCAGGTGGTTCGG
Source organism: Sphingomonadales bacterium (assembly GCA_031370535.1). GTDB lineage: Bacteria > Pseudomonadota > Alphaproteobacteria > Sphingomonadales > Sphingomonadaceae > Sphingorhabdus_B. Next base: position 846 of record JANMQN010000179.1, read on the forward strand.
GCGGATCTAGCACCTCGACGGGTGGATCAAGCACTTCGAGTACGTCTGGCGGCGTTTCGACCTCGACCGGCGGTGTCAGCACGTCAACCTCAACCGGAGGCGTATCGACATCAACAGGTGGCGTGAGCACATCGACAGGAGGCGTATCGACGTCGTCAGGCAACGTCTCAACGTCCTCAGGCAATGTCAGCACGTCGAGCGGAGCTGTGACCAGTTCCGGTTCATCATCTTCCTCTTCATCTAGCTCGTCGTCATCGTCGAGTTCGTCATCGAGCAGCAGTTCGTCATCAGGCGGTAGCTCCGGCAAACCGGGGGGTTCGGGCGGTCACGGATCATCGAGCGATGGCGGAAGCAACGGATCCAGCGGTTCTTCGTCTACCGGCTCGTCGTCGAGCTCGGGTGGCAGCACTTCTTCATCTTTCGGCGGCACTTCGTCGGGATCGACGAGCAGTTCTTCGTCATCGAGCAGCTCGTCTTCATCTTCTTCATCGTCCAGCGGCGGGTCAACCGGTGGTTCAACTGGTGGAACCGATGTTCCTGCTCCACCGATGGTCATGCTCTTCGGTGCGGCAGCGGCTGGCCTTTTCGCCCGCCGTCGTGCAGCCAAGAAATCAAAGGATACAGAGGCGGCATAGGGGGGCGCCACTTTGTATCTGCAGTAAAGGGCGGTCTTCGGGCCGCCCTTTTTCATTGCGAAACGGTCAACGCCTCGGCATAGCCAGCGGCCATGCATGACCTCAAATATATCCGCGAAAATCCCGAAGCTTTTGATGCCGCGCTCAAGCGGCGGGGCGCGGAGGCTGCGTCGGCTTTGATATTGGCGCTCGACGAAAAGCGCCGAGCCGGGCAGACCGAAATGCAGGCCGCGCAGGCGCGGCGCAACGAGGCTTCGAAGGCGATTGGCGCCGCGATGGGGAAGGGCGACACTGCCACTGCCGAGGCGCTAAAGGCTGAAGTAGCGAAACTTAAAGATACGGCGCCCCAATTGGAAGAACGAGAGCGTGCAACCGGTGCTGAGTTGGAAAGCTTGCTTGCCAGCTTGCCAAATCTGCCTGCGGATGATGCTCCCGAAGGTGGCGATGAGAATGAAAATGTTGAAATTGCCCGTTGGGGGGAGCAGCGGAATTTCGATTTCGCTCCGAAGGATCATGCCGATCTCGGACCATCGCTTGGCCTTGATTTCGAAACCGGCGTTGCCATCTCAGGTGCGCGTTTCACCTTTATGCGCGGACAAATGGCAAGGCTCAACCGAGCGCTTGGCCAATTTATGCTCGATTACCAGACCGCGCAACGCGGCTATTCCGAATGCGCCACGCCGTATCTGGTAAAGCAGGAATCGCTGTTCGGTACCGGGCAGTTACCGAAGTTTGCCGAGGACAATTTCCAGACCACCGATGGACGTTGGTTGATTCCGACCGCCGAAGTGTCGCTGACCAACAGCGTGCGCGAGCAGATATTGGATGAAGCTGCGCTACCTATTCGCATGACGGCTCTGACCCCCTGTTTCCGGTCCGAAGCTGGCGCTGCGGGGCGCGACACCAAGGGTCTTATCCGCCAGCATCAATTCGAGAAGGTTGAGCTTGTGTCCATCGTCCGCCCTGAAGACGGCGCCGCCGAGCATGAGCGCATGGTCGAAAGCGCCGAAGGCATTTTGCAGGCACTGGAACTGCCCTACCGCAAGATGCTGTTGTGCACCGGCGATATGGGCGCTTCCGCGCGAAAGACCTATGATCTGGAAGTCTGGTTGCCGGGGCAGGGGCTGTATCGTGAGATTTCAAGCTGCTCGAATTGTGGCGACTGGCAGGCCCGGCGGATGAATGCGCGCTATCGGCCCACCGGGGGCAAGGGCAATGTCTTTGTACATACACTCAACGGATCCGGCCTTGCAGTCGGCCGAACGCTGGTTGCCGTACTTGAAAATTACCAGCAAGCTGACGGCAGCGTGGCCATCCCGGCTGCTTTGCTGCCTTATATGGGTGGTCTGACCAAATTGGAGCCAATGGCCTGATGCGTATCCTCCTGACTAATGACGATGGCGTAAACGCCCCCGGCCTCAAGGTATTGGAAACTATCGCTCGCGCCATCAGCGACGACATCTGGATTGTGGCCCCTGCTGAGGAAAACTCAGGCGCTGGTCATTCGCTTACGCTTACCAAGCCGGTCCGCATCCGGCAACATGGCGAGAAACATTATTCGGTGTCAGGCACGCCAACCGACTCGGTGATGCTTGGCCTTGGCGTCATCATGAAGGACGCACAGCCTGACCTCATTCTTTCCGGTGTGAACCGCGGTGCCAATCTTGGCGATGACATCACCTATTCGGGTACGGTGTCGGCGGCCATGGAAGGCGCGCTTGCCGGCGTGCGCTCAATCGCGCTCAGCCAGGTTTATAGCAAGGAAGGCATGGCCGACTCGGTGCCATTCTCTGCTGCCGAAGCCTGGGGGGAACGTGTTTTACGGCCACTGATCGAAATGCCCTTGACGCTGCGCACGCTGATTAACGTCAACTTCCCGGCGCTGCTTCCACAAGATGTCCAGGGTATCAAAGTCGCGCGACAGGGCTTCCATGATTATAGCCGTGGTTCGATTGTCAAGGGCACGGATCCGCGTGGCTATGATTATTATTGGTTCGGGTTACACGGCATGGTGCACACGTCTGGCCATGACACCGACCTCGAAATCATCGAAGATGGCTACATTGCGGTCACACCGTTGCAGCTTGATCTGACACACGGGGAATCGCTTGCTGCGCTGCGTTCGGCCTATGGCGAATAGCGGCGACAAGAGGTGTCGGATGGCTGCGGTAAATGGATAAGGTCGAAAGCCCCGTTCGTTTGCGCGCTGCGCTACGCCGTGCAAGCAAATTACCGGTATGGGCCGATGTGCTACTTCGCCTGTCACTGGCATTTTTCCTCATTTTTATTGTCATCGTCATTCACTGGTTCGACCGCGCAGGGCTTCGCGACAGCCACGATGGAGTCATAAGCTTTCTCGACGTCGTCTACTTCACCATGATTTCGGTCACGACCACGGGCTTTGGGGATATCGCGCCGATTTCTGACCGGTCGCGCTTTATCGAGGCGATCATAGTCACTCCAGTGCGGATCGCGGTCATCTTCATTTTCGTGGGCACGGCCTATAATTTCGTCATCAAACGCAGCTGGGAAAAATGGCGCATGAAACAGATTCAGGAACGATTGTCGGGTCATATTGTCACGCTTGGCTTCGGCATCAGTGGCGCTCAGGCTGTGAATGAGCTAATCAAACGCGGCACCGATCCACAGGACATCGTCGTTGTCGATGGTAGCGAGGACCGACTTGCGGAAGCCGAAGAACTGGGCTGCAATATCTTGTGCGGCGATGCCACGCGCGATGAGATACTCAATGCCGTGCGGATTGCGCAGGCCTCCTCGGTTATTGTCTCCGCAGGGCGCGATGATGCTTCCATCCTTATGGTGCTGACTGTCCGGCATCTATCGCCAAATGTGCCGATCAGCGTGGCCATCCGCGCTGATGATAACGAATTGCTGGCGCGGCAGGCTGGCGCGACAACTGTGATAAATCCGGTCAGCTTTACCGGCTTGCTATTGGCAAGCTCCTGTCATGGCGAGCATATTTCGGAATATCTGACCGACCTCGCATCTGTGGGCGGTGAAGTATTGATTAAGGAACGTGGCGTTGCACCGAATGAAATAGGCAGAGGCTTACGTGACTTGCCAGAAGGCATCGGCTTGCGCATTTATCGTAATGGCGCGAACTACGGTTTTTGGACTCCCGAAGCCGAAAGGCTGGAAGCTGGCGATTTGCTGGTTCAGATCATTCCGTCAAAGGCTTAAGTGCCCAATATTACGAAAACCAATCCCATGGCGGCGTAAAATACAACCCAGTAGCCAGCGTCGATGGCGAACAATTTTCCCGTCTTACGCGAAAAGAGATAATTGGTGCCGATTGCCGGTACGATGTAGCCAAGCGCGATACCGGTCGAAATCATCATCGTAGCACGAGCGTGGGTATCGAAAAACGCCAGCAAGTGTCCAAGGAAAACCGCCGACAACACCGAAAAGGCAAAGGTCAGGCCGTAGATTTTCAGCATGTTCGCATTTTTCAGCTGCTCTTCGGTAAAACCATTTTCTGCCATCCATGTCTTACCGAACAGCGGTCCATACCAGAGGCCGCCGACTAGAAAGCCCGCCGCGGCTGCGACGAAGATTGCCAATAAATTCGCATTTGCCATGACATTTTCCCCCCTTATATCTATAGCGTAATCATGCGCCTGTTCGTGGTTCGTGACAAGGCTGCACAAACCCGCTATGCGCGCCGCCATCATGGCAACTCAAATAAAAGCAGCGCCCAAGGTGGGCATGGTATCGCTCGGCTGTCCCAAGGCGTTGGTCGACAGCGAACGGATTCTGACCAAGCTACGCGCCGATGGTTATGGCCTGTCGCCCGATTATGCTGGTGCAGACGTGGTGCTGGTCAATACCTGCGGCTTTCTCGATTCGGCCAAAGAAGAGAGCCTAGAGGCGATAGGCGAGGCAATTGCCGAAAATGGCCGAGTGATTGTCACCGGCTGTATGGGCAATGAAGCAGACGTCATCCGCGCGCGCTTTCCTGATGTTCTGGCGATTACCGGCGCGCATCAATATGAAGCGGTAGTCTCGGCAGTTCACGAGGCTGCGCCGCCAACGCGAGGCGCGTTCGTCGATTTGGTACCCGAAGGCGGGATTAAACTGACGCCCCGCCATTATAGTTATTTGAAGATTTCAGAAGGTTGCAATCATTCATGTGCCTTCTGCATCATCCCGACCTTGCGCGGGAAACTTGCCAGTCGCCGCATCGATGCGGTCTTGCGCGAAGCCGAAAAACTGGTTTCAGCGGGCACCAAGGAATTGCTCGTCATTTCGCAGGACACTTCGGCTTATGGGGTCGATACCCGCCACGAAAGTCGTGAGTGGAAAGGCCGCGCAGTTCGCGCCCATATGACCGATCTCGCCCGCGAACTGGGCGGCCTGCGGACGAGCGGAGGCGTCGCGCCATGGGTACGGCTGCATTATGTCTACCCGTACCCGCATGTCGATGACGTGATTCCGTTGATGGCAGAAGGCTTGCTGACGCCTTATCTCGATATCCCATTCCAGCATGCCGCACCTTCAGTGCTGAAGGCAATGAAGCGTCCAGCCAACGAAGCCAAGGTACTTGAGCGCATCCGCAAATGGCGCAGCGTTGCGCCTGACATCGCGATCCGGTCAAGCTTCGTAGTCGGCTTCCCCGGCGAGACCGAGGCCGATTTCGAATATCTGCTCGAATGGTTGGACGAAGCGCAGTTAGACCGCGTAGGCGCATTCCGGTTTGAGCCCGTAGAAGGCGCACAGGCCAACGCGTTGCCCAACCCGGTGCCTGAAGAGGTGAAGGAAGAGCGCTTCCAACGCATTATGGCCAAAACTGCGGCAATTAGCGCCGCCAAACTCAGCGCAAAGGTCGGTCGCACGCTGCCTGTCATCATCGACGAAATCGGCGATGTTGACGAAGATGGCAGCATCGGTGCAACTGGACGCAGTCAGGCCGATGCACCCGAAATCGACGGTCACGTCTATTTACGCGATGTCGCAGCGACGCTGAAATCGGGCGACATAGTCGATGTCGAAATCGAAGATGCCGTCGAGCATGATTTATTTGGAGTAATCAAGGCTTAACCACGCGCGCCGCTTGCCGCATAAAAACTTCTGCGATAGTCGGGTGGAAATCATTCTACCCGAAAGCCCCAGATGTCCGACGATACCCCGCTTCCCACCGGCTACCAGCTTTCGGCGTTGGATCCGACGTATCGCGAAACCCCTTGGATACCGCTTGATCGCTTGCGGGCTGCCGACCCGGTGCATCATGACCAGCAGCTTGGCCGCTATTTCCTAACGCGCGGTACGGAAGTTTCGGCGCTTATCAAGAACCGTGAACTCAACGCCGACCCACGCAAGGCCAATGATGGCAGTTTTTCAAAAACGCTCTACGGCAATAACAGCAAGGAACTGTCCATCCTGATGCTCGACGACCCTGAGCATAAGAGGCAGCGCACCTTGGTTTTGCAAGCGTTCAACAAACGCTCGGTCGACGCGCTCTTGCCTCGGATAGAAGAAATTGCGAGCGGTCTATGTGACGATATCGACGCAGCAGAAGGAGAGTTCGATTTTGTACAGCTTTTCGGATCACCGCTGCCGACAACGGTAATGGCTGAACTGCTTGGCATTGATGCCGCCGATCGTAAGGATTTCCGCCGATGGTCATTGGGCTGTATGCAGGCGCTCAACCCGTTCCGCACGCCTGATCAGACAGCATTGTACGAGGAGTCGACCACGACTCTTGCCGACTATCTGGCTCGGGAAGTCGATATCCGCCGGACCAAACCGAGTGACGACCTGATTACGCGTTTGGCACTGGCGGAAGATCAAGGCGATACGCTGACCACGCAGGATATCGTGTTGCTAATCCGTTTGCTCTTGATCGCAGGCAATTCGACCACGACTGATATGCTTGGGGCAGGGGTCGTGCAGTTGCTAAGAAATCCTGACCAGTTGGCGAAGTTCCGTGCACATCCCGATCTTCACGACAATGCGATGGATGAAATCCTTCGCGTCGAGCCGCCAGTAACGCAAGTCCTCCGCAGCGCGCATAGGGATATGCAGGTGGCAGACAAGGAATTGAAGAAGGGTGATACGATCCACATGTCGCTGTTCGGCGTCCATTTCGATCCCGAGATGAACCCTGACCCGCTCAAATTCGACATCGAACGCAAGAGCATCCAACATTTCGCTTTTGGCGGCGGCGCACATTATTGCCTCGGGGCAGGTCTCGGCAAAGCGCAGGCCAAGATTGCCTTGCCGTTACTATTCAGCCGTTTCCCGAACCTGGCGTTCGCGCCGGAGCGTGAGGCCAAACACAAGATTGCCCCAGCGTTCAACGGCTATGGTGAGATTTGGTTGGTGAAGTGACGGTTATCCAGATTTGGGTGGCATCGGGAAAAACCCTGAAGTTCGCGCGACATACGCCGCATAATCGGGTCGCGTTTTCTTCATGCCTTTTTCAAGCAGCGGTTTTCCGGACCATCTGGTCAGCGTGAATGTCAGGAAGATTGGACCGATGATGCTGATCCAGCCCGGCAGCCCTGTTTCCGCTGCAACTAGCCAGATCCCCCACCACGTACAGGCATCACCGAAATAATTTGGATGGCGAGTGTAACGCCATAGGCCCGTATCGAGCACCTTGCCCTTGTTTGCCGGGTTCCTTCGGAAGGCGTTAAGTTGCGCATCACCGACGGTTTCAAATGCAATGCCAATGATTGCAATCAGCGCACCGGCGGCTCCCAAGGGGCCAATGACCGTCCGCCCGCCGTCGCTCGCCCAAATGCCGATCTGGGCGGGCAGGCAGGTAATAAAAAGCAAGGGTGCCTGCGTCATAAATACCGAAAGCATCGATGTCTTGGCCCAACTCCAGCCTTTTTTGTCCATCGTGCTACCCATAATTTTGGCATAACGTGGGTCTTCACCATGAGCGCGCCAGCGGGTCCATAGATGCAGCGATAGCCTAAGCCCCCAAAGCGTGGTCAGCCCAAGCAGTAAATGCGACCGCGCGCCAGGAGCGTGAGACTGCATCCAGGTCGCCCAGGCGAGTAATACCATGCCGAAAGCCCAGAAGGCGTCGATGAATGACACATCGCGTATCTTGACAGAATAAGCCCAAAGCAAAAGAATGACGGCCAGCAACGCAGCGGCATTGATCAATAAAGTCGACAGTACCGGGGTCATGTCTCATCCTTTGCAATAACGCCGGTCATGCCCTTTGCAGGATGCTTGGGCGTGACCTGCGCATAAATCTCGGCGATTTTCTTCATATCCGCGACATAGTCGCCAGTTGGCCAAATGGCGGGACCTAAGCCGCCCGACTTAGTCGCGTAATCCATCATTCCCACCACCAGTGGCACACCTGCGCCTATCGCGATATGGTAAAATCCGGTCTTCCACGCTTTGACGGTGCCGCGCGTTCCTTCAGGTGCGATGGTCAGCATGAACTCTTTGCGACGCTTGAATTCATCAATCATTGCGTCCACGTAATTTTTATTGGACGACCGGTCGACTGGAACACCACCCATGTCGAGCATGAAATTGCTGAATGGCCATCGGAATAGCGACGTCTTCGCCATGAAGTGCGGCTTGATCCCCAACTCGTCGGTCAACCCCAGAAAATAGACGAAATCCCAGTTGCTGGTGTGCGGGGCAGCGATCAACACAAATTTCCGGGGTGCCGGAACGATTCCATGCGCGCGCCAGCCATTAAGACGGTAAATTCCGACGAGCGTCTTGCGAAACACGCGCGACAGCCAACTTGGTTTGCGTTCTTCCAACGACATTCAATCCTCCCCAGGCGCAATGCTTAGCCATGTTACTCGCGTGCGCAAACGGCTTGTTTCACAAATACGCAGGCGCTAGGCATCCGGCTTCAATTTATAAAACGAGCGGGAAAACAAATGTCGCAGAGCGGGCCAACCGCAATACCGGTTATATCCTCAACCGGATTGTTCACGCCATTGGATATCATAACAAATGAAGAACTGGTCGCGAGCTTCAATGCCTATGCCGACCGCTTTAATGCCGCCAATCCCGACGCTGAGCCACTGACGTACAGCTCGGTTGAATTTGTCGAAAAAGCAAGTGGTATCAAATCCAGGCATGTGATGGACAAGCGCGCAATTCTCGATCCCGATATCATGGAGCCGCGTTACCCCGAACGCCCCAATGACCAGATTTCGCTGATGGCGGAAATCGGCGTCGCGGCCAGCCGCGATGCGCTCGAACGTGCCGGCCGCGATGTCGCCGATGTCGATGCCGTGCTGTGTGCGGCTTCGAACATGCAGCGCGCTTATCCTGCAATGGCAGTGGAAATCCAGCACGAACTTGGCATGCAGCGCGGCTTCGGGTTTGACATAAATGTTGCCTGTTCTTCCGCGACTTTCGGGATCCAGACCGCCGCCGATTATATCCGTAGTGGCAACGCAAAATCAGTGCTTGTGGTCAATCCTGAAATCACCTCGGGCCATCTCAACTGGCGCGACCGTGACAGCCATTTTATCTTTGGCGACGTCGCCACCGCAATTTTGGTCGAAGCAAAAGAGATCGCGCCGGCGAGCCATTGGGAAATTATTGGCACGAGGCTCAAAACGCAGTTTTCCAACAATATCCGCAACAATTTTGGCTTTCTTAATCGCGCGCATGGCGATGGATCTATCGATCAAAGCGGTCCACGCAATGATAAGCTCTTCGTGCAAGAGGGGCGTAAGGTGTTCAAGGAAGTGGTGCCGATGGTCGGTCAAATGATCCTCGAACATGCCGAAAGTCTTGGCCTTTCGGGTGCCGATCTTCGTCGGATGTGGTTGCATCAGGCGAACACCGGCATGAACCGCCTGATTTCGCAAAAAGTACTAGGGCATGAGGCGAGCGATGATGAAAGTCCTACTGTGCTTGATACCTATGCGAATACGTCTAGCGCGGGGTCGATAATCGCATTCCACAAACATAATCAGGATTTGGCGACAGGAGATGTCGGTTTGATTTGCTCTTTTGGGGCTGGCTATTCTGCGGGGTGCGTTTTTGTTAGGAAGTGCACGAGATGATCACCGGACCAGTGAGGGGTGCTGCTTTGCGATATGATCAAATATCGATTCGTGAAGGGCTCGGGTAAATTCACAGCCGTAATAAACGGCATCTTGCCAAGCAACGCGGGCTTGCAAGCTTTGCATAGTTGGCATCGATAAGTAAACTTTCGTTCCAACCACAATAAAATTGCCGGTTTCCATACGAAATCCCGTTCTGGACAGGTCAATCACTGAAACTTTGAACCTTGGGCCTGATGAGACAAGAAGATTTGCTCTTATGTTGACCGTATCTCGGCGCGATTTTCGCTTATTTAATAATCGTTTCCATTCCGGCTCTTCAAATTTCGAAGCCATATACTCTTCCGATGCGACATTATTATTGATCAGCAAACGGTATATCGGCTCCTGTGTTCCTTGCGGATGCCATCTTTTCAGGTCTTGAGGGGTTAGTTTTGCGCCATTCTGACGGCGAAGCAAATTCCCCCACCCAAATTCATGTCTTGGCGGCGAACGCATGATCTTCCAATTCGCCATAGGTGGGCATGCCAGGCTGATGGCCTGATCCGCATTGACTTGTGCGCTTCCGACATCTGATATCTGGTCGAATGCACATTTGGCAACCGATCGCGAATATGAGTTTTGCGGGCTCACTGCATTTTAGGCGAGGCAACCATAGAATTGCCTCCAATTCACTTCATGTTGCCTTGCCGCAACCCCAATTGGCGCCCTTTGCGTCCTTGTTTATTTGGTTGAGTTCCGGCGCATCTATGCCGTCGAAACGGAATTATTTGAGGCCCGCACTGAAACTGTCGCCGTCCATCACAATGATTTTCTGACCCTTGATAACTAATGGTGTCTGCACTTCAGTTACGCCGCTAAATCGCCAAGCTGCTCAAAACATTGTGAGCATCAGTATCCATAAGGCGAAATTACGCCACTTGCGTCGAACGCGGATACGCAAGGGCACGGGAAAACGCGCCGGTCGCGGGAATTTTGGATTCAGCGCCGGACTTTGAACTCGGGATATTTCAACAGGATATGTTCATATATCGCTTCGTGAAGGCGCTGTACGAATTCGCAACCATACATTTCACGCTCATGCCAGGCTATATGCGCCTCAAGCGGCGCATAACCCGGAAGGGTGAGGAAAATGGTCTTTTCTTTCGGGATCAGGGATCCGGTACGCATGCGGAAACCGGAGCGCGACAAATCAACGACATCTACCTTTTGACGCCCGCCCCCATGTTCGCGAATACTAGCGGTGATTGACACGCCTCCGCGTTCAAACTCGCGGTGGTTGGAATTATATGGCCCTTCATTATTCGTTTCACTCGCGGCCATTGGGAAACATCCTGCTACTTTCGCGCAGGACTATCCCAATTGCATCATTCAGTCGAGTACCATTGCGAGAACGATATAAATCAAAATGGGCGAACCAAAGCCAACTAGTGTCGCGACCGCAAAGATCAGGCGGACAACCATAGGGTCCATTCCGGACCAGTTTGCGAGACCGGCGCATACCCCGAGGATTTTCTTATTGGCTTTATCGAGTGCCAAACGTGTCATTAGTAATACTCCCTAAAAAAGATAAAGTGGGGTGCTGCCCCGGATCAGGCGAAGATGCTTACGGTAGGGGCGACGGCTGGCGCTACGCTTATACCGATGGTGACGAATGCACATATGACAGCGGCAAAAGCGGAAAGAATCTGGTTACGTGGGGAGGCGTTCATGTTCATGTCCTTTATTAATCGCCGAACTTAAGCGACGAGCGATGCAAGAGGTGAAACGGCGGGAGCAACGCTCATGCCGACGGTAATGAAAGCGCATACAACAGCTGCAAAAACCGATGCGATTTGGTTACGTGAAGAGAGGGTCATTTCTATTTCCTTTTTAATCCGCCGGACCATTCCGGCTATGCAATGGTTATTGCACGCAGCGTGCCAGTTTGTATAAATATATATATATCAGATACATAATTGGCATCTGGCTGATTAGACAGACTTGTAACTTTTCATATATTGGGAAATTATGCTAACTATTAGTGTCACGAGTTGGCGCAATATCCGGTTGACCCGAGCCCGCCATAGTCTAGCAGAAATGGCGCATGGCCTTGTCCCGTTTAACCCTGACCAACTTTCGCAATCACGCAGCGTTGAGCCTGCAACCAAAAGCGCAATTCATCGCGTTGCATGGAGAAAACGGTGCAGGAAAGACGAATATCTTGGAAGCCGTGTCGTTGCTAGTGCCGGGGCGAGGGCTGCGTCGCGCAGCTTTGTCGGACATGGCCCGGAACGATGGCGGCGGCGGCTTTACTGTTTCAGCGGAAGCTGATGGGACGACTATCGGGACAGGTGTAGGGCCCGACCAACCAGATCGCCGCAAAGTTCGTGTCAATGGGTGCAATGCGGCCATCAATAGCCTTGCCGAGTGGCTAGCGGTGATTTGGCTCACCCCGTCGATGGACCGCCTGTTCGTGGACGGCGCAGCGGCGAGGCGCAGGTTTGTTGACAGGCTCGTTCTGGCTTTGGAACCAAGTCACGCCCGCTGCAGCAACCGTTACGAAAAGGCGATGCAGCAAAGGAACAAGCTGCTCAGCGGCGACACCTCGCCCGATGCTATGTGGCTGGACGCGTTGGAGGCTCAGATGGCGGAAAGCGGATTGGCTATTATCGAGGCACGACACCGCATGGTGGATGCGCTTCGGCTGCAATTGGAAATCGTGCCTGAAGGCCCGTTCGCTATTCCGGATATCCGTCTCATCGATAAGGAAGCCCCGTCGCCCGCTGGTCTAGCCGATGCATGGCGCAAGGGCCGGAGACGAGACGCCGCTGCAGGTCGAACGCTGATTGGTCCGCACCGGGCAGATTTGGACGTCATGCATCTCGTATCGGGTCAACCGGCCGAGCGATGCTCCACCGGAGAACAAAAAGCTTTGCTGCTGTCGTTGATACTCGCGCATGCGGCCCTCGTCACTGCTCAACGCGAAGCGCCGCCTATCCTCCTGCTCGACGAAATCGCTGCCCATCTCGATCCGTCGCGCCGCGAAGCCTTGTTCGAACGGCTGGCTAATACGGGCGCTCAGGTCTGGATGACTGGCACCGAGCCCGAACTGTTTGATGGGATAGGGCCGACAGCGCAGTTGGTGGCCGTCGGCGCCTAGCTCATTCCGCTTTGCTGGCTTTCTTCGCCGCCTTCTTCTTTGGCGGCTTGGGTTTGCTTGCCTTAGGCGGGGCTGGTGTTACTTCGAAAACGGGTTCGCCATCCTTGATATGCACCGCAACCTCGCCGCCATGCACCAGCTTGCCAAACAATAACTCCTCTGCGAGCGGCTGTTTGATTTTTTCCTGAATCAGGCGGCCCATAGGACGCGCGCCATATAGCTTGTCATAACCACGCTCGGTCAGCCACGCGCGCGCTTCGTCATCGAGCTTGATGTGCACATTCTGGTCAGCCAGTTGCAATTCGAGCTGCAAGATGAACTTGTCCACCACGCGAGCGACAACTTCGGTTGGCAGATAACCAAACGGCACCGTCGCATCGAGACGGTTGCGGAATTCCGGCGCGAACATCTTTTTGACCGCTTCGTCGCCTGCATCTTCTTTGCTGATATTGTTGCCGAAACCGATACCTTCTTTCGCCATATCGCTGGCGCCAGCGTTGGTTGTCATAATCAGGATAACATTGCGGAAATCGACCGTCTTGCCGTGATGATCGGTCAGGCGTCCGTTATCCATCACCTGAAGCAGAATGTTGAACAGGTCCGGATGCGCCTTTTCGATTTCGTCGAGCAGCAACACGCTGTGCGGGCTCTGGTCGACCGCATCGGTCAGCAAACCGCCCTGATCGAAGCCGACATAGCCCGGAGGCGCGCCGATCAGACGGCTGACGCTGTGGCGTTCCATATATTCGGACATGTCGAAGCGCTTCAGCGGAATCCCCAGTATCGACGCCAGTTGGCGCGCAACTTCGGTCTTTCCGACACCGGTCGGGCCGCTAAACAAATAACTGCCGATTGGCTTTTCGGTGTCGCGCAAGCCCGCACGGCTGAGCTTGATAGCGCTTGCCAACACTTCGATGGCTTTATCCTGCCCAAATACGACGCGTTTCAAATCGGCCTCAAGTGTTCCGAGCGCGGTTTTGTCGTCGGTTGAAACCTGCTTGGGTGGGATGCGTGCAATCGTTGCAATAACAGCCTCGATTTCCCGGGCGGTTATAAGCTTACGCCTCTTCGAGGGCGCAACGAGCATCTGCATGGCGCCAACTTCGTCGATGACGTCGATCGCCTTGTCGGGCTGCTTGCGGTCGTTGATGTAGCGTGAAGACAGTTCCACTGCGGCTTTCAGCGCATCTGGCGTGTATTTGACCTTGTGATGTTCTTCGAACGCCGTGCGCAATCCTGCAAGAATCTTAATCGTATCCTCGATGCTTGGTTCGTTGACGTCGATCTTCTGGAAACGGCGCAGCAAGGCGCGGTCTTTTTCGAAATGGTTACGGAATTCCTTGTAGGTGGTCGAACCAATGCAACGGATTGTTCCGCCCGACAAAGCTGGCTTAAGCAAGTTTGACGCATCCATAGCCCCGCCGCTGGTCGCGCCTGCGCCAATAACAGTATGGATTTCGTCAATAAAAAGGATCGCGTCTGGCAGCTTTTCGAGTTCCGAAACGACGGCCTTTAACCGCTCTTCGAAATCGCCGCGATATCGCGTTCCAGCAAGCAGAGCGCCCATATCGAGCGAGTAGATGACGGCGGGCAGCAAAACTTCAGGCACCTGCTTTTCGACAATCCGGCGCGCAAGGCCTTCGGCAATCGCCGTTTTACCAACGCCCGGTTCACCCACATAAAGCGGATTGTTCTTGGATCGGCGGCAAAGGATTTGCACCGTACGGTCGACTTCGGCGGCGCGTCCGATCAACGGATCGATGCGGCCCTGTTTTGCCTTCTCATTGAGATTGACCGTAAACTGGTCGAGCGCGCCTTCTTTCTTATCCTTTTTGGACTTGGCGTCTTCAGGTTCTTCACCCTTTTGCTCGCTGCCCGTCACCTGACGCGGTTCGGCGAGTTTGCCGTCCTTGCCAATGCCGTGGCTGATATAGGAAACAGCGTCGAGGCGGCTCATGTCCTGCTGCTGGAGGAAATACACAGCGTAGCTTTCACGTTCCGAGAACAGCGCAACTAGAACATTCGCGCCGGTCACAACATCTTTGCCTGAGCTTTGGACGTGCAAGATCGCACGCTGAACCACGCGCTGGAACCCGCTGGTCGGCGACGGATCGACCTTGCCCTCAACACGCAGGCTCTCGAGTTCAGTATCGAGATAAGTAATCACAATGTCGGACAACTCGCCCAAATCGACACCGCAGGCCTGCATGACCTTTGCCGCATCGGCGTCGTCGATCAACGCAAGCAGAAGATGCTCCAGCGTTGCATATTCATGAGCCCGGTCACCCGCATGCTTAAGCGCATTGTGAAGCGTGGCTTCCAGCGATTCCGCAAATGATGGCATAATGGAGGTTCCTTAAAGTGGGTCGCTGGTTGGTTTAATCACTATATCGGCGTCGCCTTTTACGCTTTCAAGCGCCGCCCACACAGATAACGAATTAACCGCTGAAATCATTAGAAAAGCGCAATAGCGTGTCATTTTTTAAACAGCGCATCAGCGACGCTGCGATGCCTGTTGGCAAAGGCGATCTTGCCCTCGCACCGGGCTATTTCGGCTTTCAGAGCCGCAATGCGTTCTTCGAGTTCTGCAACAGACAGAGGGTCGAGGTCCTGCCTGACCAGTTTGGCCAGCGGATCTTCACGGCGGAGCGGTAAATTCTCGTCGCTATCCATCGTCTGCAGTGTTGACTGGACTGTGCTTGCTGTCAATAAGTTCCCTCCGCAAATCAGCGGGAAGGGGCTGCAATATGGCAGATTTGCCACAGACGATGACCGCAATCGAGATTTCGACACCCGGTGGGCCGGAGGTGCTGAAGCCTTGCCAGCAGCCCGTGCCCGAGCCGTCGTCCGGAGAAGTATTACTCAAGGTAGCCTATGCCGGCGTCAACCGCCCCGATGTCGTCCAGCGCAAGGGACTTTATCCGCCCCCTCCCGGCGCAAGCGACCTTCCGGGACTTGAAGTCTCCGGAACCGTTATGGCGGTCGGTGAGGGCGTCGATCCAGTAGAAATGGGCAACCGCTATTGTGCACTGGTTTCTGGTGGAGGGTACGCGGAATATTGCATTGCACGGTTCGACCAGTGTCTTCCAGTGCCAGCCACGCTCAGTATGGCGGAAGCAGCAGCGTTGCCTGAGACTTTGATGACCGTCTGGCACAATGTTTTCGAGCGGGCGTATGCCCGTGAAGGTGAAACGATCCTAGTTCACGGCGGCACCAGCGGCATCGGCACGATGGCGATCAAGTTGGCCAAGCTGTTCGGATTGACCGCGATTGTAACCTGTGGCTCCGACAATAAATGTGCCGCGGCGAGAGCACTGGGTGCCAACTATGCCATCAATTATAACAGCGCAGATTTCGTCGAGGAGGTTAAGAAAATCACCGATGGGCTGGGGGTGCATATCGTCCTCGATATGGTCGCAGGCAGCTATGTGTCGCGCAATCTGCAATGCCTGCGCGAAGACGGTCGTCACGTGACCATTGCGGTGCAGGGTGGCATGGCCGCGGAAATCAATATGGCGCAAATCATGATGCGTCGCCTGATCCTGACAGGCTCTACACTGCGCCCGCGGTCGGCAGAGTTTAAAACCCTGCTCGTTCAAGAGATTTATGGAACCGCCTGGCCAATGGTTGCGGGTGGAGAGTTACGGCCCGAAATGGACAAATGCTTTCCGCTTGCACAAGCCGCTGCGGCGCATGCCCATATGGAATCGGGCGAGCATGTCGGCAAGATCGTGCTGGAAATCTAGGAGGCGGGCTGAGCCAACCCGTCCAGCCAAGCCTTCACATCCTCAGCGCTTTGGTCCGGCACTTCCTCCATCGGGATATGCCCAACCTTTGGATAGACTACAAGTCTTGCCCCCGGGATTGCTTCGGCAAACCACCGAGCCGAACTTACCGGGATGAGCTTATCCTCTTCGCCCCACATGATCATCACCGGCATCTTGATCGTCGCCAATTGTTCTTTCGTTCCGGATTTCATGCTGCCGGGCGAGGAAAAGCGTTTCATTGTCGCTTCGCGATTGCCCGGATAGCGGTTGAGCTCCCAATAACGGTCGATCAAAGCATCGTCGATCTTCGACTGTACGCTCATGGTGTTTTGGATGCTGGATTCGAATATGCTGCGCGGCGCGATCAGGCGTGCCGCTTCCTTGATGACCGGCATCCGCATCAACCGAAATCCGATGGGTAAATCGTCCGGCTTGGCTTGTGGTTGCCCACCGGAGTCTACCAGCAACAACGCTTCGGTTTTTTCGGGATGCGCCAGCGCATACATCCACGACACCCCGCCGCCCATTGAGTTGCCGCCGATTACCGCCTTACCGACGCCCAGCTTGCTCAGCAATCGATCAACTACGTCGACATAGGATGCGTTGTCATAGTTGCCCGTCGGATTGACCCCGGTCAGGCCATGTCCCGGTAAATCCATGCTGATGATGCGGTAATCGTTGCCTAGCCGTTTGACCCAAGGCTCCCATGTATGAAGCGAGGCATTGGAACCATGGATAAGCACCAGAACCCGCCCATCGCGCTTGCCTTCGTCGCGGTAATGGACGTTCAGGCCAGGTTGCAGCTCGACAAAGCGCGACGCACCGCCGCCATATTTGGCCTTCATCGCCGCAGCATCGGTGTCTGGCGCATAGCCCCAGAAAAACAGCGTGGCGATGGCGACAAGCAAGATTATTCCAAGCCATTTGAATACGCGCTTCATCGATTTCTCCCTATAATCGCGGTGAATGCACCTGTGCCATTGCGAGTGCAAGGATCATCGCTGATTGCGGCTTGCCGACAAAGGGAACTTGGCCTAATACCGTCCGCAACACATTCAGGCCGCTCCGGTAAGGGGCGGCCCTTATTATTGGAGCAAAAGACATGGCCACCCCTTTGATGCCACACGCGACCGCCGCTTGGCTGGTTGACAACACGGCGCTTAGCTTCTCGCAAATTGCCGAATTTTGCGGAATTCACATCCTAGAAGTGCAGGCGATGGCCGACGACATGACCGGTTCGAAATACACCGGACGCGACCCTGTCCACGCGGGCGAATTGGCGATGGAAGAAATCGAAAAGGGTCAGTCTGACGAGGATTATGTGTTGAAGATGTCGGTCGGTCCCGATCAGGTCCGCCGCACCAAGGGACCACGCTACACGCCCGTTTCGAAGCGTCAGGACAAGCCCGACGGCATCGCTTGGCTGCTGCGCAACCACCCGGAAATTTCCGACGGTGCGATTTGCAAACTGATCGGTACCACACGCAATACGATTACCGCCATTCGCGAGCGTAGTCATTGGAATATTGCCGAAATTCAGGCGAAAGACCCGGTAACTCTGGGTCTCACCTCACAGCGCGAACTTGATGCAATCGTCAACCGCATGGCAAAGAAGGCCGGCATCGACAATACCGCCGCCGATGATGCGCGTCTCGGCACCGACCGCGAAGCGCTTATCGAAGAATTGCGCGCCGAACGCACCGAAGCTGCACGCAAGGCCGAAGCTGCGCTGAATGGCGAAGAGGAAGAAGGCGCGAAGCCCGAATTGACGGCGGATACGCTGTTCAAGAAGGCGGGGGAATAAGCTAACCTTCCCTAACGTCACCATTGCGTTAATCGCGCGGTTAAGGCACGGCGGGCTATGGCCACCAAAGCTCCTCCCGCATATGATATGTCGCTCGTCGATCATGGGTTCGAGGCGAAGGAGCTTAAAGGGCTGACCTATCCGCTTGGCGATCATGCTCCCGGCTATGGCGAAATCTATAATCTAGCGCCCGATTTAGGCTGGACGCGGATGCCGGTTCCAGGGAATTTGAATCACATCAATCTGTGGCTGCTTGATGACGATGGACCGCAAAGCAGCGGCTATGCGATTGCCGACACCGGGCTTTTTCTACCGGGCGTGGTCGATTACTGGAAGGGGCTGTTTGCAGGGGCGCTGTCGGATCGTCAGCTAACCCGGATTTTTGTGACCCACTTTCATCCTGATCATGTTGGCTGCGCCGGTTGGCTGGCCAACAAGTTCAAAGTGTCGGTATGGATGAACCGCACCGAATGGCTGCTCGCGCGATTGATGAGCGTCGATGTAAGGGAACATCCCCCCGAGGAAATCCTGATTCGCCGGAAATTCTACGGTTACGATGATGATCGCATCGAACAGATGCGCAAAGGCGGGTGGGGCAATTTTGCTCGCGCGGTGTCGCGGTTGCCTACCGGGCACCAGCGGCTCGATGACGGGGAAGTGGTGCGCGTCGGCAATCGTGACTGGCACATTCTTACGGGCGGGGGGCATACGCCCGAACATGCCTGCATGGCCGATTACCAGAACGGCGTAATTATTGCGGGCGACCAGATATTGCCGCGGATTACTTCCAACGTCTCGATCATGGATAGCGAGCCCGACGCCGATCCGCTGGCCGAATGGCTGGCATCAATTTCCAAGTTCCGCGCTGCACTGCCGGACGATATGCTCGTGCTGCCCGCCCATGGCTTCCCGTTCAAAGGCGTGCATGTGCGCCTAGACAAGCTTGCATCGGGACATCACGAGCAGCTCGACCGACTAGAGGCGGCGCTTCGTGAGAAGGAAATGCGGGCCGTGGATACCTTCGGCCTGCTGTTCGGACGACCGATTGAAGATAGCATTTACGGCCTCGCCACCGGCGAAGCTGTGGCACATTTGCGCTATCTGGAACGGGCAGGTCGAGCCGTGCTCGAAATACGCGATGGCGTTGGCTGGTATCACGCGGCATAAGAATCCGATGGATTGGACGAACAACTATCTGCACCCGTCGAAATGGGATCAGCAATTCGCGCCGCTCGCGCTGCACGATATGTTTTTCGCGTCGGCGCAGCGTATGGAAAATGCTGCTCTG
>JANMQN010000181.1:0-32505 GCA_031370535.1 Sphingomonadales bacterium
GACCGTGCTTGAGCCAATCCGGTTGGAGCTTAACCTGACCGACAGCGGCGTTGCGTTTCTAACGGGTGTTTCGCTGGCGCTTTTCTATGTCACTATGGGCATTCCACTGTCTTGGATTGCAGATCGGTACAACCGCAAGAATTTGCTCGCCGCGTCGATGGCGATTTGGTCGGCGATGACGGCGTTTTGCGGAATGTCGCAAGGCTATATGCAACTGTTGCTCGCACGTATCGGTGTAGGGATTGGCGAAGCGGGCGGAACGCCATCTTGCAACTCGATCGTCGCTGATTATTTTCCGGCCCGTCGCCGCGCAATGGCGATGACGGTTTTTGCGCTGGGTGCGCCGATTGGCGCTTGGCTTGGCGCCGATATGGCAGGCGCTGTTGCGGCCGAGTATGGCTGGCGCTCCGCGTTCTTTGTGCTTGGGGTTCCGGGCGTCATTCTCGCCCTGATCATTTTTATTACGATCAAGGAGCCCAAGCGTGGCAACTTGATGCCGTATCCGATCAGCCCGCACCTCCGTTTATCGAGACCATGAAATTCCTCTGGTCGCAAAAGGCGGCGGTACATGCGATGATGGGCAGCGGCCTTTCGGCTTTGTGGGGATGGGGATTGATGTGGTTCACGCCGACGTTCATTCAGCGGACCTATGGTCTTGATGTTGGCGAAGCAGGGGCAGTGGTCGGACCGATCCACCTTATCATGGGTATCGCCGCTTCATTGTTCACAGCTTGGCTGGTTGCACGCCCTGCTTATCATGATCCACGCAAGATATTGCGGCTACTCGGCGTTGTAACGGGGTTGGCGACAATCCCGTCGATCATCGCCTACTGGACAAACTCGTTAAGCGTTGCGACGGCAATGTGGTGGATTTTCATTCCCGCGATTTATTTCTACATCGGTCCGGCTTTTTCATTGGCGCAAAACCTCGCGCCGCCGAAGATGCGGGCCATGTTCATCGCGGTCTCGTTGCTGATCGCAAATGTCTTTAACTTGATTGTGGCCCCTCAAGGCGTCGGGCTTCTTAGCGACTATTTCGCTGGGCCGGCCGGTGCGGACGCCGCATCGCTGCGTTTGGCATTGCTCGTCCTTGCGCCAACCGGATTTTGGGCCGCATGGCATTATTGGCGCGCCGAGAAATATATCATCGAAGATCAGAAAAGAGCCTGTGGTTATGTCTAATACGCCCTTGAAATCATACATAAATGGCGCGTGGGTTTCGCCCGCCACATCGACGGCTACGGTCACGGCGGTTAATCCGGCGACGGAAGAAGTTTGTGCCGTCGTTGCTGTGTGCGGACATGATGATGTTGATCGCGCAGTTCGTGCAGCCCGCGCGGCATTCGACGGATATGCGGCGACTACACTGGATCACCGCATAGTTTTGGTCGAAAAGCTGATCGCCATTTTTGAGCGTCGATATGATGAAATGGTGACCGCCATTTCCACCGAAATGGGGGCGCCTTATGATCTGTCCTACAATGCACAAGCGGAATGCGGCCCCGGTCATTTGAAAGAAACGATTACCGCTGCGCGTGAAATGGAGTGGGAGCGCAAGATCGGCAGCAACGCCCGGCTGGTCCGCGAACCAATTGGTGTGTGTGTTCTTATCACGCCGTGGAACTGGCCGATTAACCAGCTTGCGGCCAAAATCGGCCCGGCGTTGATCGCTGGTTGCACGATGGTGCTCAAACCCAGCGAAGTCGCACCCCTATCGGCCCAGCTGTTTGCAGAATTCATCGACGAAGCAGGATTTGCTGCAGGCGTATTCAACATGGTCCATGGCACCGGGCCAGCCATTGGCGATGCGCTGACCAGCCATCCAGAAGTGGACATGATCTCGTTCACCGGTTCGACGCGCGCGGGCATTCAAGTCGCGAAATCGGCGGCGGACACCGTAAAACGTGTATCGCAAGAACTGGGCGGAAAATCAGCCAATATCATCTTTGCCGATTCAGATTTGGAGGCATCAGTCAAACGCGGCGTGCTCCATTGCTTCGAGAATGCAGGCCAGTCTTGCAACGCGCCAACACGGATGCTGGTTGAGGAGTCGGCATATGATGAGGCGGTCGAAATTGCTGCGCGCACCGCAAAAAATGCGAAGTTGGGTAACCCGATGGAAAAGGGTCGGCATTTTGGGCCTGTGGTGAGCAAGTTGCAGTTCGACAAGATACAACGGCTAATTCAGGTCGGAATTGATGAAGGCGCGCAAGTGGTTGCTGGCGGGACAGGTCGTGCAGATGGCTTTGAACGCGGCTATTATGTGAAGCCCACGGTCTTTGCCGGGGTCAACAACAAGATGGCGATTGCACAAGAAGAAGTGTTCGGCCCCGTACTTGTCATGATCCCGTTCAAGAATGAAGCCGACGCTGTCGAAATTGCCAATGACACTCCTTATGGATTGGCCGCATATGTACAGAGCGGCGACCTTGAGCGCGCTCGCCGGGTATCACGCAGGATGCGTGCGGGCGGGGTCAGCATCAACGGCGCGGGTCAGGATTATGCTTCCCCCTTTGGCGGATACAAACAGTCAGGCAACGGCCGCGAATGGGGTGAGTGGGGCTTGCATGACTTTCTGGAGATTAAAGTCATCAACGGCTTTGAAGGATGAAGCTTACTGACATCGAAACCTTTGTGGTCGGCAACCCGCCGCCGCATTTTGGCGGGCGCTATTTTGTTTTTGTCAAACTGACGACCGACAGTGGCGTGTCAGGTGTCGGTGAGGCCTATTGTGTACCGTTCGAGCCACATTTGGTCGCCAAAATGATCGAGGATGTGTTTGCGCGCTATGCTGCGGGCAAGGATCCGCATGATATCGAAAATCTTTGGCGGCGTGTCTATTCGAGCGGATTTACCCAGCATCCCGACCTGACGTTGATGGGTGTGCTTTCCGCACTTGAAATGGCATGCTGGGATATCATCGGCAAGGAAGCGAACAAGCCGGTCTACAAGCTGCTCGGCGGGCAGGTGCATCAGCGGTTGCGGGCCTATACCTATATCTACCCCAGACCCGGCGACCAAAAAGATGTTTATCACGACCCTGATCTCGCCGCGGAACGGGCTACGGAATATCTGGGCCAAGGTTTTACTGCGCTCAAATTTGATCCTGCCGGACCCTATTCGGCATTTGATGGACGGCAATTGTCGCTGGAGGCGCTTGAGCTGTGCGAGCGGTTTGCCAAGCAACTTCGCGAAGCCGTTGGCACGCAAGCCGACCTGTTATTTGGCACGCATGGGCAGATGACCGCAGCCGGGGCCATTCGTCTGGCGAAGCGGCTGGAGCCTTACGATCCGTTGTGGCTCGAAGAACCGGTTCCGCCGGACGCACCCGAGGAAATGGCGAAAGTAGCGCGCGCAACCTCAATTCCGATAGCAACGGGAGAGCGGCTAACCACCAAATATGATTTTGCGCGCCTCCTCAAGGCAGGCGCTGCGGCAATTCTTCAGATGAATCTCGGTCGGGTCGGCGGCCTTTTAGAGGCGAAGAAGATTGCCGCGATGGCTGAAGTCGATCATGTCCAAATCGCGCCGCATCTGTATTGCGGGCCCATTGTGGGCGCCGCAAACATCCAAATTGCGACCTGCTCGCCCAATTTCCTGATACTTGAAAGCATCGAGACATGGGGCGGTTTCCATACCGAAATCCTGAAGTCGCCGATTCAGTTCGAGGACGGGCATGTCATTCCGCCGACCGCGCCTGGCCTTGGCGTTGAACTGAACGAAGAGGTCGCCCGCGCTAACCCCTACACCGGCAATATGCTTCACCTCGAAATGACGCAGCATCCTGTGCAGTGACCGAGGAGTTCGACTATATCATCGTCGGCGCGGGAACGGCGGGGTGCGTTTTGGCCAGTCGCCTGACCGAATGCGGTAAATACACGGTGCTATTGCTGGAGGCGGGTGGCAGCGACCGCTCTATCTGGATCCAGATGCCGATAGGGTATGGCCGGACATTTTTCGACAAGCGGATTAACTGGATGTACGACACCGAGCCGGTCGAGGCGCTTGGTGGAAGACGAAGCTATTGGCCGCGCGGTAAGGTAATCGGCGGTTCGGGTTCAATCAACGCGATGGTATATGTGCGTGGCCAGCCCCGGGATTTTGAAGACTGGAAAGCACTCGGTAATCTCGGATGGGGTTGGGACGACGTGCTGCCATACTTCAAAAAGTCAGAGGATTTTGATTGGCATAGCGCGCATCATGGGCGCGGCGGGCCGCAGCATGTCACCGACATCTCGAGGCATGTTCACCCGATATGCCACAGCTTTGTCGAAGCCGCGCAGACACTGGGTTATAGCTTCACAAGTGACTTCAACGGCGGCAAGCCTGAAGGCGTCGGCTTTTATCATATCAACACACGCGGCGGCTGGCGCGCTTCCACGGCAAACGCGTTTTTACATCCGGCGCGTAAGCGTACGACGCTGAAGGTCATGACCAACGCGCATGTCACCCGTGTTTTGCTTGAAGGCCGGCGGGCCGTGGGCGTTGAGTATAAGCGCGGCGGGAAAATCTGTACCGCCAAGGCCAAGCGTGAAGTGATTTTGGCCGGCGGAGCAATCAATTCTCCGCAATTGTTGATGCTGTCGGGCATCGGTGATGCAGGTCATCTGAAAAATGTCGGCATCGAGCCCGTGGTTGGTGCCAAGGCGGTTGGTCGCAATTTGCAGGACCATATTGCCGTGTCCTATTTCTACAAGGTCCGAACCGCGACGTTGAACGATGTCCTTCATCCGATGCTCGGAAAAATACGCGCCGGTTTGCGTTACATGGCCGATCGAGCTGGCCCCTTATCGCTGAGCGTCAACCAGAGCGGAGGATTTGTTCGCAGCGACCCAGCCAAAAAGCACCCGAACCTGCAACTATATTTCAGTCCTGTGAGTTACACCAAAACTCCGCTTTCGGAGCGAAAGCTGCTTAACCCCGACCCTTTTTCGGCTTTCCTGCTTTCTCACAATCCCTGTCGCCCCAGTAGTCGCGGGCATCTTGAACTTGCGTCCGCCGACGCAGCCGTCTGTCCCGTGATCCACCCAAATTATTTGGCAACGCAGTCCGACATTGACGACGTGTTGGCAGGCAATCGCTTGTTGCGCCAACTCGCGCGCACCAAACCGTTAGTGGATATCATTACAGAAGAAATCATTCCCGGCGCAGAAATTGAAGGCGACGACGCGCTATTCGCGGATTTTCGCGCGCGTGCTGACACGGTCTACCATCCAACGAGCACCTGCATGATGGGGACTGATCCGGCGACGTCGGTAGTCGATTCCCGCCTTCGCGTTTACGGTGTTGAAGGCTTGCGGGTTATCGACGCCTCGGTCTTCCCGACAATCACATCGGGAAACACCAACGCACCGACCGTTATGGTCGCAGAAAAGGGCGCAGAGATGGTGTTGGAAGACGCAAAAATGATGCGTTAATTTTATTTACCAGTCATTTCCGGATGTGCTAGCCTTGCCGCAGGACGCGAATCCGGGGAGGGACTGGCGATGCATCCAAAGATTGATCTCAAGCAATTGCCGCCGCTGAAAGCACTGAAGGGTTTCGAGGCAGCGACCCGTCACCAGAGCATCCGCGATGCAGCAGACGAACTTTGTCTCACGCACCCTGCTGTCAGTCATCAAGTTCAGCTGATTGAAGATGCCCTCGGCGTCACTTTGTTCGTGCAGGAGGGACGGCATATCGTCTCGACCGAAGAGGGCAAAGTGCTTTACCCCTATGTGCGCGCGGCGTTTGAATTGCTGCTTGAGGGCGTCGAGGAAGTCCATCGCAATGCGCTCGACAAACCGCTGCGCGTACAGACTTATGTGACAGCATCGATCCGCTGGCTTGCAAAACGCGTTCCGCAGTTCCTGTCAGACCATCCTGAAATTAAACTGACGCTCAACACGTGCGCGGTCGAATGGGAGTTTGACGACGTTCATGCCGATGTGGGGCTGGTCTATTGTGAAGCCGAACCGGACCCTGCCAAATTTCATTGGGTACCGTTATACGAATACGCTCTGTTTCCGGTCTGCAGCCCCGCCGTCGCGCAAGCGATGGGCACGGCACCGACCGCGCAGGACTTGATGAGCAAACCGCTCGTCGCCATTTATACCGAAGTTCAAAACTGGCAGACATGGTTTGATTCTGCGGGCGCGGTTTTCGAGCCTTCCGTTCCGTATATGATGGTCGACACGCTAGCAGTCGCGCTTGAAATGGCGCTCAACGGGGAGGGGATTGCGCTCGTTAATGGACCGTTTGTCGATCAGGATCTGGCGTCAGGTCGCCTCGTTCAAGCCGTTGCCCACAAAGCCGTTTGCCCTGGTGCTTGGGGACTTATCTGCCGAAAAGACATGAAGGAAAATTTGCGCATCCGCACATTCATGGATTGGGTCACGAAAAATGTCGAGGAAGGCCGTTAGGCCGAAGTAGATTAGCGATTCGGCACGACCTCATAGCCGGGTTCTTCGGGTTCATCATCGACCATGTCCGCTGGAAACCCGGTACCCAGAACCTTGATGCCTAGCGGTTCTTCGTAGCGGCGGATAATGTTCGGCGAAAATTCCCGCGGGCCATAGGCCGCTTCGCCTTCCTTGAAAATTTTGACGATCAATGGCGATAACTCGACCGGGACATTGGCGGCGTGGGCAATTTTGTCGAACAAGCCGACGTCCTTGCTCACCAGATCCATAGTGAAATTGATATCACGGCTGCCGTTCAGGATGACCTGGCTCTCGGTTTCGTGGACAAAGCTGTTGCCCGAAGAAATCCTAATCGCTTCGTAAGTTGTGTTCATGTCGAGACCGATCGCCTTGCAAGTCGTCAGCGCCTCGGCAAGCGCCACAAGATGTACGGTGCACAGATAATTCGTCATCACCTTGAGCTGTGATGCAGTTCCCAGATCGCCGGTATGCAATATACGCCGACCCATCGTTGTGAGAACCGGCAAAACAAATTCAAAAGCGGCGCGGGGACCGCCTGCAAATATTGCAATATTGCCTGTGTCGGCGCGGTGGCAGCCGCCCGACACCGGACATTCCATAAACATGGCGCCACGTGCTTCGACCAATGCTCCGAGGCGGATGATTTCGCTATGATCAGTGGTGCTCATTTCGAGCCACACCTGCCCTGGACGCATGACTTGTAAAAAGCCATCTTCGCCCTCGGCAACTGCTGAGCTTGCGGTAGGTGAAGGCAGGCAGGTGATAATCAGATCGACGGCTTCGCCCATTGCTTTTGGTGATTTAGCCGAAGTCGCACCGCGAGCGACACATTCGGCGACGAGGCCTTCGTCGAGATCGCGAACAGTGACATCATGGCCGTTGCGAATCAGGCTACCAGCCAGTTTCCCGCCGACATTGCCAAGGCCGATAAATCCGATTTTCATGATAGCACCCAGTTCATTCCCGACAGGCATTATTCGCCATTTGGAAAAGTTAGAGCGTCGTCGAACCGCTGCCACAATTGAAAAATTTGGCCTATTGGGTGAATTATTTTGCTGGGCGTCAGGATGGGACGAGCGTTGGCTTCTTCAGGTAACACCATATCCAAGCTTGGTGGAGAGTGTTGCCGCAAGTCGGGAGCGGGCAAGGGCGCAAACCACTTTGCGATCCGCAAGAGCACCCGGATCGAACGGTTCGAGGAAGTGGACATCGACGTCGTAGCTGCCGGGGCGAGTGAATGCCCGCCATGCGCTTTCCCAGCCGGTTTCTTCGCCCAACCACGCAATTTCAGGGCCGTTAATGCCGAAATCCAGCAATACCGGCTGAATCATCATAGGTCTGGGCGGCGGGGCCAATGTCTGAAACAGCGACTGTTTGAACGGCAGTAACCCGCGACCGTCCGAGGTCGTACCTTCTGGAAAAAGCGTCACTGACCAATTTTCGGCAATCGCTTCGCGCAATTCGGTCACTTGCTGCGCCACGTTTTGTTTTTCGGTGCGGCTGATGAAAATCGTCCGGTTTAGCTTTGCGAGCCAGCCTATTACCGGCCAGTCCCGCACGCCATCCTGCGCAACAAAGGCAGAGCCCGTGATCCCTGCCAATATCGGTATATCGTGCCAAGAAATATGATTGGCGACGAAGAACACATCCCGGCGTAACGGGCTGCCGTGAACGCGAACACGCGCGCCGAGTGCGCGAGAAGAAATGCGTAAAAACAGCATCGCCCATGGCGAAGGCAGTCTCAACAGATGCCAGATCAGGTGAAGCGGCAATAATATTGCGAGCGGCAGCGCAATCCACACCATGCGTGTAGCGAACAAAAAGAATGCTTGCAGATCTACCTTTGGTATCGAAGTGGAAATAGTCGTCATCGGGTTTCGCTTTAAAGTTGGGACAACATTTCAGGCTCAGCTAGTTTAGATCCGATGTGTGACTTTGCGATGACGGTCCGGACGCAACATTATTTGAAGCGCAGGTCACCGCAAGATTATCATTTATGTTTCACCGTTTTTTCACACGAAGGGCATCCCAGCTGGCATCCGCTATCCATCCACCGTCGACGGGCAAGCTGGTACCATTGATAAAGCTGTCTTCCTGCGCAAGAAATGCGATGGCCCGGGCGACATCTTCCGGTTTTGCAAAACGGCCCATCGGGACGCGGTTGTTGATGTCTGAATCGGAATAAGCTCCCGAACCCTGATCCGCTTCGTCCATTTCGGTTTTAATCCAACCGGGGCATACGGCGTTTACGCGCACCCCGCGACTGCCCCATTCCGCAGCTAGTGTCCGAGTGAGACCAATTAACCCGTGCTTTGATGCGTTATAGGCCGAACGGTCGATTACACCATGAAGGCCTGCAATTGAAGCGACGTTGACAATATTGCCTTTGTGACGCGCAAGCATCTGCTTGCCAATTTCCCTGCACAGCAAAAACGGTCCGGTCAGATTGATGCTCATGACTCGCTGCCATTGTTCGATGCTTGTGTCTTCGGCGGGGCATATCAGACTGATACCGGCATTGTTGACGAGCACGTCCACCGCCTTGTGCTCACGCGCGATTTTTTCGGCCAGCTCGATGATGAAGGCTTCGGAGGAAACATCACCGGATAGCGCGGAGACGCTCCTACCATATGCTGCTAATGCCTCGACCTGCGCATCGAGCGATTGCACATCCGTCATAACGACATGATAGCCTGTTTCGGCAAACAGCTTCGCCGTTACAAGGCCAACGCCCTGTGCAGCACCGGTAACCAACGCAACTCTCATAACTGAACCTTTACATTTGAAACCAACCTGGGGTTCCTTACAGACACCGCTACTGCCAATCCAAAATTTTTTTAACCGGTCCCGTCATATTCCCCATTTGTGCCAAACCTCAAACCCGCATTAAGGTTCTACATTAAGGAGCAGGGTTTTCATGCAAACATCCGCGCGGGTTGTCATTATAGGCGGGGGGATAATGGGGGCGTCATTGCTCTACCATCTCGCCGAACTGGGCTGGACCGATTGTCTTCTGATCGAAAAGGATGAGCTGACCTCCGGCTCTACATGGCACGCTGCGGGGCAATGCCCCAACATTACTGGCAGTTTCAACCTCGCCAAGATGCACGCGTACAGCAATGACCTTTATCCCCGTCTTGAAGGGCTTACGGGGCAATATGTCAGCTGGCATAAATCAGGTGGAATCCGGCTTGCGACAAACGAGCGTGAGTTGGCATGGATGCGCTATATCCAAGGTTTTTCGAAGATCATCGGTTTTGACATGGAGATCATCCCGCCCGAGGAAATTCTCCGGCACAATCCTTTCATGACCCTCGAAGGTGTTATTGCAGGCGCGCGAACGACAGAAGACGGCCATGCCGATCCATCGGGCATCTGCAATGCGCTCGCCATTGGTGCCAAAAGTATGGGCGCCAAAATTGTCCGCAAAACCCGCGTCACGGGGCTGACCCAGTTACCGACAGGCGAATGGGATGTGGAGACCGAGCAAGGTACGGTGCGTGCCGAAATTGTTGTGAATGCTGCGGGCTGCTATGCCCGGCAAATAGCGCAGATGGCCGGCATCGACATTCCGGTGACCAACATGGAGCATCATTATGTCGTCACCGATCCGATCCCCGCATTCAAGGAGCGCGGCGAGGAAATTCCCGTCATGCGCTGTCCGCATGTTTCGGGCTACTTCCGTCAGGAGCAAAAAAGCGGACTGATCGGTGTTTATGAAACAACAGGCTTGGCAGAAGCGTGGGCACCGCGCGGCGGCAACCCTGAATGGAATTCCACCAGCGAGCTTTTCCCCGAAGATCTGGAACGGATCGCGCCATGGCTCGAACGCGCGATTGAGCGGATGCCGATTTTCGGAGAAGTCGGCCTGCGGCGCTTCGTCAATGGCGCGATCCCGCATACGCCCGATGGCGGGCCGCTGCTGGGACCAGCGATTGGCCTGACAAATTTCTGGCATTGTTGCGGCACC
This sequence comes from Sphingomonadales bacterium, assembly GCA_031370535.1. Taxonomy (GTDB): domain Bacteria; phylum Pseudomonadota; class Alphaproteobacteria; order Sphingomonadales; family Sphingomonadaceae; genus Sphingorhabdus_B. The sequence goes on from JANMQN010000181.1 coordinate 10,393, forward strand.
AGCTTTGGCATCGCGCAGGGCGGCGGCGCAGGCAAATATCTCGCGCAGTGGATGGTGTTCGGTGATGCCGACATCAACATGACCGAGTTCGACCCGCGCCGCTATGGCCCTTATGCCGATGAAGATTACAGCCGCGCCAAGGTGTTCCTTGATTACCGGATGACCTTCACAACCCGGCTGCCCGGCGAAGAAGAACCCGATGGGCGTCCGCAAAAAATGAGTGCACTATATGGCCGATTGCTATCAGCTGGGGCCGTATATGGTGAAACTTATGGCTGGGAACGGCCCAAATATTTCTCGCTCGATGGATCTGAGGAAGAAGGCGGCTATCACCGCACCAACAGTTTCGCCGCAGTAGCCGCCGAGGTCAAGGCAGTCGCCGAACGCGTCGGTGTCCTCGATCTCTCGGGCTTTGCCAAATATGATGTGACCGGATCTGATGCAGAGGCGTTCCTGAACCGTATTTGCGCGAACCGGATGCCCAAGAAGCTGGGCGGCATTGGCCTTGTTCATCCGCTCTCCGTTCAGGGCCGCATTTACGGCGAAATGACTGTGACGCGCTTTGCCGACGATCATTTCTATTGCCTGTCCGCAGCTGCGGCCGAGCAGCGCGATTGGGACTTTCTGATCCAGAGTAAATTGCCGAGCGAGGATGTGACTATCCGCAACCTGACTATGGACCTTGGCGTGTTGGTGATGAATGGCCCGCGGTCACGGGACGTGTTGGTAAAGCTTACCGACGCGGACCTCAGCAATGAAGGCTTCCGTTGGTTGAGCGGGCAGGTGATCACGATTGCGGGAATGAAGATGCGGGCGCTGCGGGTATCGTATGCGGGCGAACTCGGATGGGAACTGCATCCGGCGATGGACGATCTTTCGGCACTTTATGAGGCTGTTTGGGAAGCAGGTCGGGAATTCGGTATTGTAAATTACGGCCTTTATGCCGCAAACGCTATGCGGGTCGAAAAAGGGTATAAAGCCTGGGGCAGCGAACTAACCAACGAATTGACGATGATCGAGGCGGATATGCCGCGCTTCATCAATTTCAAGAAAGAAGATTTCGTCGGCAAGCAAGCAACGCTTGAGGCGCCCGATCGCTTTCGGATTGTCTATGGTGAAGTCGCTGCATCAGACGTTGATGTGCGCGGGGCTGAACCTTGTCTGATCGGCGAAAAATGCATCGGGCTGACGACCTCGGGCGGCTATGGCCATCGAGTGGGCAAAAGTCTGTTCTTCGCCTGTGTCCCGATCGAGAATTCCACGCCGGGTTCGACATTCGACATCTTGCTGCAAGGCGAGCGGTGCGTGGGCAGGGTGCTCGAACACCCCGCCTATGATCCTGACAATGCGAAGATGAAGGTATGATCGGCGTGGCTGAACTTCCCAAAAAGGCGAAAGTCGTCATCATCGGCGGTGGTGTCATCGGCTGTTCGATTGCCTATCATCTGACCAAGATCGGCTGGGACGATGTTGTCTTGCTCGAACGCAAGCAGCTAACCAGCGGCACGACCTGGCATGCTGCGGGATTGGTTGGGCAATTGCGCCCGAGCATCAACATGACCAAGCTCGCCAAATATACTGGCGAATTGTATCGCGGGCTTGAGGCGGAAACGGGGCAGGCCACGGGGTACCGGCAATGTGGCTCGATCTCGATGGCAACCAATGCAGAACGGTTTGAGGAGCTGAAACGCAGCGCCTCCATGGCCAAGGTCTTCGATCTCCCCGTTCATGTCGTGACGCCAGAAGAGATCAAGGGCCTAGCCCATATCGTCAACGTCGATGATGTGGTTGGCGGCATCCATATCCCGAGCGACGGCTACGCCAATGCTGTCGATATTACGCAAGCGCTGGCCAAGGGCGCCCGCACCGGCGGGGCACGGATTTTCGAAAACACCAAAGTCACTAAAATTCGACACAATGGCGAGCGCGTAACAGGCGTGGATACTGACGAAGGCGCCGTCGACGCCGATTATGTTGTCATCTGCGGCGGCATGTGGACGCGCGATCTCGCCGCGAGCATTGGTGTCGCAGCACCACTTCATGCGTGTGAACATTATTATGTACTGTTCGAAGGCGTCGAAGGGATCGACAACACGCTGCCGGTGCTGCGCGACTATGATTATTGCGGCTATTATAAATATGACGCGGGAAAGCTGCTGGTCGGCGCGTTCGAGCCCAATGCGCGGCCTTGGGGCATGGACGGCATATCCGAAGATTTCTGCTTCGACGAAATCGCTGGCAGCTTTGAGCATTTTGAACCGCTGTTGATGGACGCGATGCGCCGCGTGCCTGCGTTGGAAAAGGCCGGTATCCAGAAGTTCTTCTGCGGCCCCGAGAGCTTTACGCCTGATGTCCGTTATCATCTGGGCGAAAGCGCCGAGTTGAAGGGCTGTTTCGTTGCTGCCGGTCTCAATTCCATCGGTCTGCAATCGGCGGGTGGTGTCGGCAAAGTAATGGCCGATTGGATCCGTGATGGAATTCCGCCTGCGGACCTGTGGACGGTCGATATTCGTCGCAACATGCCGTTCCAGATAAACCGCAAATATTTGCGCGAACGCGTCACCGAGAGCTTGGGCCTGCTTTACGCTACCCACTATCCCTTCAAGCAATACGAGACCGCGCGTGGTGTAAGGAAATCGGCTTTGCACGACCGGCTTGCCGAAGCAGGCGCATGCTTTGGCGAAGCTTTCGGCTGGGAGCGCGCCAACTGGTATGGCGAACCGGGCAGCACGCCGAAATATGAATATAGCTATGGCCGTCAGAATTGGTTCGACGCCAATGCAGCCGAGTGCAAGGCAGTACGCGAAGCCGTCGGCCTGTTCGATCAAAGCTCATTCGCCAAATTCCGGCTTGAGGGTCGTGATGCCTGTTCGGTCCTCAACCGCGTCTGCGCCAATGACGTCGATGTCGCACCTGGCAAGCTGGTCTACACCCAATGGCTGAATGAAAAAGGAGGGATTGAGGCGGATCTGACAGTCACGCGGCTTTCCGAAGCCGCCTATCTGATCGTCACGGGTGCCGAAACCGAGGTCAAGGATTTCAACTGGCTGAAACGCCATACCCTCGACGATGCGCATGCAGTGCTGACCAACGTGTCGTCGGGCATGGGTGTGATCTCGATCATGGGGCCGAACAGCCGCGCGTTGCTGCAGTCCATTTGCCCCAATGACCTGTCGCACGAGGCATTCCCCTTTGCGACCAGCCAAAAGATCGAGTTGGGCTATGCCATAGTACGCGCAAGCCGTATCACCTATGTCGGCGAACTGGGCTGGGAATTATATATCCCGACCGAATTCATGACCGGCGTCTATGACGAAATTGTCGCGGCGGGGGCTGCCTTTGGCCTGAAACATTGCGGCTATCACGCGCTTAATGCGCTGCGTATGGAAAAGGCCTATCGTCATTGGGGCCATGACATCACAGATGAAGATACGCCGCTGGAGGCAGGCCTTGGCTTTGCGGTGAAGATGGACAAGCCCGGCGGCTTTATCGGCCGCGAGGCTTTGGCCGCGCAGAAGGAAGCAGGCCTTAGGCAACGCCTCGTCCAGTTCCTGCTCAAAACGCCCGAACCAATGCTCTATCACAATGAACCGATCTGGCAGAGTGACCGGATCGCCGGGTATATCCGCTCCGGAATGTACACACACGGCTTAGGCGGTGCTTGTGGACTTGGCTATGTGACTGCAGCTGATGGCGGGGTGGTCGGGCCGATTGGCGCGGATGATTATGAAATCGAGATTGCGGGCGTACGTTATCCCGTCACCGCTTCGATGAAACCAATGTATGACCCCACAAATGCACGGATCAAAATCTGATGTCGCAGAGTGAACTAATGGGCCGCCTCGCCGCGAATACGCGCGTTGGCTATAGCTTTGACCAGGAATTCTATTGCAGCGATGCGGTGTTCGAGGCCGATATGGACCAGATTATCAGCCGCAAATGGCTGCTCGCAGGCCATGTCGCGCGTATCCCGAACAAGGGCGATTACTTCCTTTTCCGCGTGGGCAATGAGCAGATTATCGTCATCCGCGAAAATAACGAATCCGTGCGCGCATTCTTCAACGTCTGCCGCCATCGGGGCTCGACTATCTGCCAGTCGGACAGCGGCAATGCGCCGCGTCTGGTTTGCCCATATCACGCATGGACCTTCGGACTGGATGGCCGCTTGATTTCCGCTCGGTTAATGCCAGAGGATTTTGACAAAGCAGAAAACAGCCTCTTCGCTTGCCACATCCGCGTTTTCCACGGATTGATCTTCATCAATATGAGCGAGGACGAACCCGACGATTTCGACGTGACCTTCGGCAATATGGGCCAGATCCTGGATTATCACGGTATCGCTGATGGCCGCATCGCCCATGCAGGCAGCTATCCGACCACCGCCAATTGGAAGCTAGTCGTCGAGAACTTCTTCGAATGCTATCACTGCGTTCCATCGCACCCTGAATTCTGTTCGATGCACGCGGCGGAATCGATTGTCGCGGTGGGGGCAGGACCAAGTTCCGGTCCAGCCGATGCCATCGCCAACTTCACGCCCAAGCTTAAGGCATGGGAAGAAAACGCTACGGCTCTGGGACGGCCCATCGGTAATATCGATGATGAGCCCGGCAGCAGCCATTTGCGCCTGCTGATGCAGCGTATGAACAAGCAAGGCTGGGCCGCCGAGACGAAAGACGGAACCGCGCCCGCGCCGCTGATGGGCAAGCGAACCCAGCCTGACGGCGGACGAATGCATTTGAGTTTCAGCCCTTTTAGCCAGATTGTGGCGGACGACCATTTCGTTATCCTGTTCCAATTCACCCCGCGCAGTGCGCTTGAAACCGATGTCGAGATGATCTGGCTGGTAGATGGCCGCGCCAGTGAGGACGAGGTTGATATTGAAAAGATGATTTGGGGCTATCACGCCACTACGACGCAAGACAAAGTGATCACCGAGAACAATCAGGCCGGTATCATGTCCAGCCGCTACCGCCCGGGGCGATATTCGGACCAGGAAGGTAGCGTTATCAAATTTCAGAAATGGTATTTGAACCAGTTCGGCCTCGAGCGGGCGGAGTGACAATTCCTGCCAATATGCGCGCGGTCTTGTTGACCGGCAATGGCGGGTTCGACAAGCTTGATGTGCGCAACGATGTGCCCGTGCCGATGCCGGGGGCAGACGAAGTTCTGATCAAGATTGGCGCGGCGGGGGTCAATAATACCGACATAAACACGCGAATTGGCTGGTATTCAAAAGCTGTGGCCGAGGCGACCGAGGCAGGTGGAGCAACCGGCATATCCGGAGCCGAGGACGACGGCTGGTCGGGTACATCTTTTCAATTCCCCCGCATTCAGGGCGCTGACGCTTGTGGGCGAATTGTGGCGGTTGGCAGCGGAGGTGACCGCGCACGTATTGGCGAGCGGGTGCTGGTTGAACCCGTATTTCGCGGTGCAACCCGTTTCGATGTCCTCTATTTTGGTTCTGAGGTGGACGGAAGCTTTGCTGACTATGCGAGCGTTCCTGCCGTACATGCCCACCGGATTGAAAGCGATCTGGGTGATGCTGAACTGGCAAGCTTTCCTTGCGCCTACTCCGCTGCAGAAAACATGCTTACCCGCATCGGGCTGGCAAACGGAGAACGCGTACTAATAACTGGCGCTTCGGGCGGAGTCGGTTCGGCCGCCGTGCAACTTGCTAAAAGACGCGGCGCTGAAGTGGTAGCGATGGCGAGTGCTGACAAGGCAGACGCAGTGCTTGCTTTGGGCGCTACCCGTGTCGTCGCCCGGGATGTGGATTTAATGGCGGAGTTCGGCAACGAATATTTCGATGCCGCAGTCGACATCGTCGGCGGCGCGCAGTTTGGCGCTATCCTCAATGCCCTCAAACGTGGCGGGCGATACGGCGTGGCGGGCGCTATCTCCGGACCCATTGTCGATCTTGACCTTCGGACGTTGTATCTCAAAGATTTGCGACTTCTAGGTTGCACGGTGCTCGATTCGGAGGTGTTCGCAAACCTCATCGGCTACGTCGAACGTGGCGAGATCAGGCCTTTGGTCTCGGCGACGTACCCGATGACCGAAATAGTCGCAGCGCAACAAGCCTTTCTGACCAAGCGCCATGTGGGCAAGATTGTGCTGACGCTTTAGTCGACCGTATCGACCAGTTCCGCAATCCGTCCAACCATTTCGTCGATGTGCGCTTTTTCCAATATCAACGGCGGCGACAGCGCGATGATGTCGCCGGTCGCGCGGACCAACAATCCATTGTCGAAGCATTTGTGGAACAATTGCATACCGCGTTTGCCGATACCGCCTGCATGGGGTTCCAATTCGATGGCCGCAACAATCCCCATGTTGCGGATGTCGATGATGTGGCGTTTGCCCTTCAGGCTGTGGACCGCCTCCTGCCAGTAACCATGCAGGCTTGAGGCATTTTCGAAAATGCCCTCCGATTTATACAAATCGAGCGTTGCTAGACCGGCAGCGGCAGCGAGCGGGTGACCTGAGTAAGTGTAGCCATGGAACAACTCGATGCCATCAGGCCCGCCGTCAACGACGCCATCATGGATATGACGGCTGACCGCGACTGCGCCCATCGGTACGGCTGCGTTGGTCAGGCCCTTAGCCATGGTAATGATGTCGGGCGTGACCCCCAATGTACCTGAAGCAGTGGCGCCGCCGACGCGGCCGAATGCGGTAATGACTTCGTCAAAAATAAGGACGATACCGTGCTTGGCGGTAATTGCGCGTAACTTTTCAAGATAACCGATCGGCGGCACCAGGACGCCGGTGGAACCCGCCATCGGTTCGACAATGACGGCCGCGATGGTTTCCGCCCCATGCAGCGCAACAATAGCCTCCAGATTATCAGCCAGATGACCGCCCCATTCAGGCCGCCCTTTGGTGAACGCATTATGCTCCATATTGTGGGTGTGGGGCAGATGGTCAACACCGGTCAGCAAAGTACCAAACTGGCGGCGGTTGTTGACGATCCCGCCAACCGAAATCCCGCCAAAACCGACGCCATTATAACCCCGCTCGCGCCCAATCAGCCGGGTGCGAGTCCCTTGGCCGATGGCGCGTTGATACGCCAACGCGATCTTGAGTGCGGTATCGACAGATTCAGAACCGCTGTTGGTAAAAAATATGCGGTCCAACCCTTCAGGCATGAGCCCAGCCAGCCGCGATGCCAGTTCGAACGCCAGCGGGTGTCCCAACTGGAATGGCGGCGCATAATCCAGCTCGGCAGCGCATTTCTGGATGGATTCGACAATCGGCGCGCGACAATGCCCTGCGTTCACCGCCCAAAGTCCCGCCGTACCATCTAATATCTGCCGCCCGTCATCACTGGTATAATGCATGTCCTTGGCGGATGTAAGCTGACGCGGCGTCGCCTTGAATGCCCGGTTCGCGGTGAACGGCATCCAGAACGCGGCAAGGGGGTCGTTTTCAAGTTTCATCATTCCGCTCCGGCAAATGGCTGCGAACGCTTATGCATTGTGGCGGTCATTTTTCTCGATTGAAAAGATTGTTGCCATCGGAAAATTTTGCTCGATCTAATAGCTTTTGGCAAACCTCATCTTCGCCCAATAGCCAATCAGGAACGCGATTGTAACGATTACACTGGCCCATAATTCCTTTGAGCTAGTAGGCGACAACCCCATCATCACCAGTACGCCGCCCATGCCAAAAATCGCGAACCATGTGCCATAGGGGTAAAGCCACATCTTCACCTGCAACCGTTCGGGCGCTTCGACTTCGAATTTTGCACGCAGCCGCAGCTGGGCAAAAGCAACCAGCATGTATATGAAAAGCATGATCGCGCCAGATGACGTTACGAGAAAGTTGAACACGCGGTCAGGAGAGAGGATCGAAGCCGCGAGGGCGAAATAGCTAAATAGGCTGGCTATCAATATGGCGCGGGCAGGGACTCGCGCCTTGCTGAGTTGAACGCAGGATTGCGGCGCGTCGCCGTTGCGTGCCAGTCCGAACATCGCACGCGAAGTGATGTATATTCCCGAATTAAGGCAGGACAGTACCGCAACCAATATGATCGCCTCCATGATAAGGTCTGCGCCCGGATAGCCCATTTGCCGAAGCGCATGCGCGAAGGGCGAAGTCCCCGCTTCGATCTCGGTCCACGGCACAACTGACACGATGAGGAAGATCGAGAGCACGAAGAAGATCAGGATGCGGGCCGACACAGAAATTGTCATCCGCGCAATCGTTTTCGATCCTTCCTCGGACTCAGCCGCTGCCAGCGTTGCGATTTCGGCACCGCACAGCGAAAAGATCGTCGTCGCGACCCCGGCAAATATCGCGGCAACCCCGGCTGGCGCAAAACCACCGTGAGCTGTCAAATTGGAAAAAGTAGGACCAGCGGGAGACGTCACGCCCGTTGCGTAGGCACCTGCGACAAGGATGAAGACTATAATCGCTACAACCTTCGTCGAAGCGAACCAGAATTCGAATTCGCCATAGGATTTGGCCGACATCAGGTTCACCGCCGTCAATACAGCCATCAGCACGACGCCGATCTGCCAAATTTCCAGCATCGGATACCAGCCGTTGATGATCTTCGCCCCGGCAATCGCCTCAATCGCGATTACGACGACCCAGAAATACCAGTAAAGCCAGCCAACCATATAGCCTGCCCAATTGCCAACGCCTTGCCGGGCGAAATCGGGAAAGGTCTGAACGCCGGGGATGGCAATCGACATTTCCGCGATCATCCGCATCACGAGGAGCACTAGAAACCCAGCCAGCGCATAGCTAAGGACTGCCGCAGGGCCGATATTGCCGATGGCGGTGGACGAACCGACAAAAAGTCCTGCGCCGATAATCCCGCCAAAAGTGATCATCGACACATGCCGCGATTTCAACGATCGGCTGAGCTCATTTCGTCCGTTGTCAGCCTGCGATGCAGCGATGTTTGCTTCCATTTCTCCGTCCCCCCTCGTTTAAACTGGCACTAGCGTTGTAACCGCAGGTTTGTAAATGACGGCCGGCGAGCCATTTCTGGTTTAAGCGACTGGAATTGGAAAAATATTGAATGGATCTGCGGTAATTTTTGCTTGTTGATCGAAGGATTTGCAGGGACATTGGGGTTTATGGCAGCGATGCTTTCCAAGAGATGGGAGTAAGAAGTAAAAAATGGCGACCATGCTCACCGACGCCCGAGAAGAGAAAATAGCGACAATCGAAGCACTCGATTCACGGCTCCGCTGGCTGTCTGCATGGATTGTTCATAACGCCAATCATATCCGCGAAAAGCGCGATGGCCTTAAGGTAGGCGGTCATCAGGCCAGCTGTGCGTCAATGACAGCAATCATGGCGGCATTATACTTTCACGCATTGCGCCCTCAGGACAAGGTTTCGGTAAAACCTCATGCGGGTCCGGTGTTGCATGCCATCCATTATATGCTCGGCAATCAAACACTGGAACAATTACAGCAATTCCGGGCATTGGGCGGCGCCCAAAGCTACCCTTCACGGACCAAAGATAAAATCCCTGTCGATTTTTCGACCGGCTCGGTCGGGCTTGGTGTCGCGATCACGGCCTTTTCCAGCCTCGTGCAGGACTATCTCATCGCCCATGGGTCGATGGCCGGAGAACGTGCAGGCCGGATGATTTCACTGATGGGCGACGCCGAGCTGGATGAGGGCAATATCTATGAATGCCTGATTGAAGGTTACAAGCATGATATCCGCAATTGTTGGTGGGTGGTCGATTATAATCGCCAGTCGCTCGACAGCACCACCGCTGACCGGATGTTCAGGCGCTTCGACGATATATTCGAGACCTGCGGCTGGCGCGTTATCACCTTGAAGCACGGCAAGCTCCAGCGTGCAGCATTTTTGCGGCCCGGCGGAAAATCGCTTGAGGACTGGATCGAGAATTGTCCCAACGCTGAATTTGCGGTGCTCACATATCAGGGCGGTTCAGCCTGGCGTACGCGGTTGATTTCCGACATCGGCAGCAAGCCGAATGTGAAAAAGCTGCTCGACAGTTTCGACGACGATAGCCTGGCGGCTCTGATGACCAATTTGGGCGGACATTGCATTGCGACGCTAATGGAGGCCTTTGACGGCGCCGATGACGAGAGACCAACCCTGTTTATCGCCTACACGGTAAAAGGATATGGCCTGCCGCTTGCGGGGCATAAGGATAATCATTCGGGAATGATGAACCCGGGACAAATAGAGCAGCTACGCATATCTATGGGCGTCGAAGCGGGGCACGAATGGGAACCCTTTGCCGGCTTGGGCGGGAATTTGGCAGCCCGGCTTGAGGACTTTGTCCAACACAGCGTTCTCGCGCACAAGCCCGCTGAAGCCGCTGCATCTTCGGTATCCGTGCCCGCGCGTCTGCCGGTGCCACAGGGCGAAATGCAATCGACGCAGGCTGCATTTGGCCATGTGTTGCTCGATATTGCTAAATCAAATGAAGCGTTAGCCGACCGTATTGTCACCACTGCACCAGACGTCACACAGACCACCAATCTTGGCGGTTTCGTGAACCAACGAGGGCTATTTCGCAGGTCCGACGTGGCCGATATATTTCGCGATGCGAAGATACCATCAGCGCAAAAATGGGCAGCACATACCGCCGGGCAGCATATTGAACTGGGCATTGCCGAGAATAATTTTTTCCTGCTGTTGGCGTCGCTCGGCCTTGCAGCGCCACATTTCGGCACGCGTCTGATTCCGGTTGGTACGGTTTACGATCCTTTTATCGCCCGCGGACTGGATGCGCTGAATTATGGTTGTTATTCGGACGCTCGTTTCCTTTTGGTGGGAACGCCCTCTGGGCTGACTTTGGGACCGGAAGGCGGCGCCCACCAGTCGATCAACACGCCACTGATCGGCATGGGTCAGCCTGGACTCGCCTATTTCGAACCGGCCTATGCCGATGAAGTCGCCTTGTTTATGCGATGGGCGTTCGAACATCTGCAAAAGCCCAGTGGCAGTTCGGTTTATCTGCGATTGAGCACTCGTCAGATCGAGCAGACCGAGCGCAGCAACGATGATTGGGAGACTGATGCGCTAAAGGGCGGATATTGGTTGCATCCGCCGGCACCGGGAGCAGGAGCCGCCATCGCATTTACCGGTGTCGTTGTGCCCGAAGTACTGGCGGCACACGAACAATTGTTAGATGATATTCCGGGCTTGGGGGTTTTGAATGTGACTTCGCCCGATGTGTTGCATCGCGAATGGTCGGCGAGCAAAGCAGCACGTTGGACGGGCAAAAACTCCGAAAGCTGTCATGCTGAAAATTTACTGTCCGAGCTGTCGCCGTCCGCGGGAATTGTAACCGTCATCGATGGATCGCCAGGTGCGCTGTCGTGGCTGGGCGGCGTTCAGGGTATGCGGGTAAGTCCCCTCGGTACCGATCGCTTTGGTCAAACGGGAGATTTGCCCGACCTTTACAATGCCTATCGTCTCGATGCAGTCGCGATCATTGATGCTGTGGCCGAACTGTTCCTTAAAAGCTAGGCTGGACTGCGATTTCCGACATTCATTGTCGGTCGATCTCCGACTAGAATTCCCGGTGGGGCTTCAGACTAAGCTGGAAGCAGTTGGTGCTCGTTGGACTTACCGTTCAAAAAAGCATAGCCCCTATGCATAAATGGACGAATGGCTCTGCCGCGATTCATAATTGAACGAGAAATGCGCGGTGTCGGCAATCTAAATGCGCAAGAACTAAAGGCGCTTCAGAAGGATCGTGTAGAGTACTCGGACAGCTTGGGCCCGATATTCAACCTGTCCAAAGTTACGTCACCTATGATGAAATTTCCTTCATATAACGCGCGGCCAGCGAGGATTTGTTCGACATCATGCGGAGGCCGCCGGGTTCCCTGCGAAATGCATTTCAAGTACTAAAGCGACGATCTATCCAACGACCGCCGAATAGCTGGCTTGATGGTCGTACGTCGCGCATCACGCAGTCCTGCTCGACATGGTCCCAATTATGCTTCCTGTAACTGAGACATAATACAATTGTTATTATATCGCCGCACCGAACGAGATGGTCAGCAATTTTCTCCTGTCGCCCAACTGTTCCACTATTGGCTTGGCAAAATCAATTCTCAGCTTGCCCACGGGCGTGTTCATGGCCAGCCCGATTCCGACCGAAATGCGGGGTTTTGCAGAATTGCCAAGCAATTGCTCTCCAGCGAGAAGTCCAAATCTGTCTGCTGCAAATACCGATCCTGCGTCTATAAAAATACCCGGGCGCACACCGTTTGCGCCAAACATCCCGCCGACTGCTACCGACAATTCGGTGCGCGCCACATAATAAGCGCGTCCACCAATCCCGACGGTTTCTGCGGCTTGGGCGCCCGATGGCCGAATCTTGGGACCCATGCCGCGCAAATCGAAACCGCGCATGCTTGAATCGCCGATGTAGAACCGGTCAAAGAGGGGGATTTTGTCGTTGCCAAGCCGCTTGATATATCCGGCCTCGATGTCGAATGACACATTCCAGCTACCGCCCAGTCCGATCAGTGCCTCGCCGCCTAAGCGGGATCGTGCAAACGATGCCGAGCCGCCGACGGACAAGTCCTGTGCCACGCGCAGTCTGAACCCATGAGGCACTCCAGCCACTTGGCTTTTCTGGTCGAACGTCAGGGCAAAACTGAGTACGGAGCTGGTCGTTTTACCTATCGTCCCGCATAACGCACTACCATAAATCGCGCTGTCACAGTTGGCGTTTTTGCCAGTCATTTCAAACGACTCTCTCGACCAGCGATAATTGAAAGTTGCCGACAAACCACTATCGATCTTGCGGTTCAAAAGGATATTAATGCCGCGGGCCGATTGGCTAAATGGTGCCAGACGAAGCCCTTTACCGAAATTTTTTGATGACACCCGATCGGCAAACAATGTGGGCGCAAAGGCATATTTGCTGCTGAGGAAAGCGCCGGCGGTATAGCCGAGTTCGAACGACGTTCTGACTTTTGAAAAGCTGGCCGACGCCCCGAGTGCGGTATCGGGACCGAGAATGTTGGTACGCGTTATCTTGCCCCCAACGCTGATGCCCTCAATTGCAGAATATCCGGCGTTCAGCCGCAATCCGCCGCCTGGGTCATAAGCGCCTTCAGAGGTAGTATTTCCAGTCGCGGTATCCGGACTTAGCGCTTCATCGGTTAAATTGATGTTCATATCACCAGCGCTGCTCACCGTTGGCTCCCGAATCGAATTGGATTCGGGTTGGAAACGTTTTGCTGGCGAAAACATGTCGGCGTTGCTCTCGCCGACAATCACGTTGGAAACGGATTGCGCCCCGCTATCAGAGTTCGCACCAAAAAACGCGTAACCGTCGACAAGCCGAAGATCGTCGCCCGAGTGCAGCACATCCTTCATGATCAACGAGCCGTCCCGCAAGGCGCTATTTTCTAGTCGCCCCGGTGCAGCAATATCATTGAGCGACAATGCAATAAAAGGCAGCGCAATGTCTGATGCCGCCGAACGATACCCAACCTCGCCTTCGGAAATCAGCTCGACTTTCGCCGCCTTAGGGGGAAGGTCGCCATTGCTTCCGCAAATCGTAGCGATGCCAAACGCAGCGTTGTGCGCAAGCTGGCCGATCTCGCCGAAAACGATTGTGCAGCTTGGCACTTACCCTCCCTCTTTTATCCCGTAGGTAGAATGCGCGTTACGTTTGCCACTGGCATTTCGGCTTATGATTCCCTGAACGCTCGATGGAAGCTGTCGATCATCGGTTGCAGCAAAGATTGCATCAGCGAGGTCGAGCCCAGATCAATAAACACTTCGGTCGGCATACCTGACGTCAGCTTGACCTCTGGGAAATGCTTCAATTCTTCCGGCGCGATCTCGATTTTAACCTTAAAATAAAGCTGCCTCGCCTCCTCATCGAAAGTCGCATCGGGGCTGACCTCGCGCACGATGCCCTTCAGCCCGGGTAGAACCCGGGCCTTGTAAGGCGTCAGCTTAACTTCGGCTGCCAGTCCGGGATGCACCTTGTCGATGTCATTCGCATTCAGACGCGCCGCAACAACAATTTTTTCGTTAGATGGCACGATATCCAGTACCGGCTGCCCAGCACCGATGACGCCACCGGGCGTAATTAGCCGCAAATTCGCAACCCTGCCGTCTATTGGCGCAATGATCTGTTGACGCTTGCGAATATCGTCGCTGAGTTTCAGCTTTTCCCGCACTTCCGCTATCTGCATCTGCACATCGCGCTGCTGCGTCGCTGCGTCGGTCACTGTTTGTCCACGAAGAAAGGTCATTTGCGCGTTCATCTCGTCCATGGTCTTGCGGATCCGGTCGAGATTATTGGTGAGCTGACCCTGCTGGCCCTCTGCCGCCGATTTCTGGCGCTGTAGCGACAACAGTCGTGATTTGCGCTCAAGCCCCTCTTCGACGAGCATGCCGACGCCCATTTCTTCGTCGTCGAGCAGTTTGGCCTGATCGCCAATCGCTGCGAGTTGCGCATTGGCGCTTCGGATCTCGGCTTGCGATTGACCGAGCCTTTCGCGCAAGACTGTAGTCTGTTCGGACAGACCACGCCGCCGGGCTGCAAACAGGGCGTTGGATGCCGCAATGATGTCCTGGATTTCAGGCCTATCTGCCACTGCCAGCAACTCCGCCGGATAATTTACCGAACCAAGGCCTTGGCGTTCTGCAGTCAGCCGTGCGTCTTGTGCAAGCAGCCCGTATAATGAAGAGCGCACCGCTGCGTCCCTTGCGTCATTTTGAGTGGTGTCGAGTTGAACCAAAATATCCCCGGCCCGCACCTTCTGGCCTTCCTCGACCCGAAACTTGCTGACGATGCCGCCTTCAAGATGTTGAACGGTGCGACGACCGCCACCTGCAGCTTCTAAAATTCCCGGAGCTATGGCGGCACTGTTCAGGGGAGCCGCCCAACTCCAGAATGAGAATATCGCCAGGAAGACCGTGATCGAGATAAATGCCAAGCGCAATGAGCCCTTGACCCGCGGCGCCCGGAAATCCGGTTGACCTGTCGTCGGATCATGGGGAAGGGCCAGTTCCTTCGAAGGAAATCGCGATTGCACATTCATGTGCTCATACCCTCCTGATTGAACATGGCTGGTTTTGGCCGGGCAGGAGTCGCCGTGCCATTGGGTGGACTCGTCAGCTTGCTGCCTGAAAGTTGGGCAATGATGGTCTCGGCATCGCCAAAATTGGCAACCCTACCCTCAACCATCATCAAAATCTTGTCGGCCAGTCGCAACAGATTTGCGCGGTGTGAAACCGTGATGTTTGTAATGCCGAGCGCCTTGAGTTTCTGGATCGTTGCCGCAAGCGCCACATCGCCCCGAGAATCGAGGCTAGAATTGGGTTCGTCCAGCACGATCAGTTTGGGCATTCCGAACAGCGCGCGCGCAAGGCCGACGCGCTGCCTCTGTCCGCCCGAAAGCTGGTGGCCGCCTTCGGTCAACAAACAGTCGTAACCGTCGGCAAGCTGCAGGATCATGTCGTGGCAGTCCGCAAGCTTTGCGGCTGCAATGACGTCAGCATCGGTAGCATCGGGATTGAAACGCGCAATATTCTGTCGGATCGTGCCAGGCAATAGCTCAATATCTTGCGGCAAATAGCCGACATTTGGCCCGAAATCTTCCCGCATCCAGTCGAAAGTGTCGGCTCCGTCGAGGCGTACATTGCCCATATTTGGTTTCAACACACCAACGAGCAGTCTCGACAATGTCGTTTTCCCCGAAGCGGACGGCCCGACAATTGCCAGCGACGTGCCCGGCTCGATCCCGAAACTGATGTTTTTGAGGATTGCGGTTTTCATGCCGGGTACAGCGTAGGTCATGCCCTCGACCGTCAGCCGGCCGGTTGGTGTCGGTAAGGCTATGCCGGATGGACGTGCCCGCGGCCTGTCGAGAAACTGTGACAGTTTTTGGTAACTATGCCGCGCGAGAACGAATTGCTTCCAGTAGTTCATTGAAGCTTCGATTGGCGCCAACAGTCGCGCGGCGATTATCGAGCCCGCTATCATCGCGCCGCCGGTCAGTTGCTGGTCGAGAACGAGCATCGCCCCAAAGCCCAGAAGCGCGACTTGAACGACATTGCGAACGAATTTGGTAATCGCTAGAACATTACTCGAAAAGATCTGGGTCTGGTCGACCGTTTCGATCTCTTCGAAATAGCGTGCGGCCCAGTGGGAAACGGTGTTTTTCGACATACCCATTGCATCGATAACCTCGCTATTACGAACGAGGCATTCGGCATATTGCATGTTCTTGGCGGCCTGTGCCTGTGTCTCCTTGATCGCGCCGCGCGTTCCGCGTTCGTTGAAAAGTGTCAGGCCTAACAGCAGCACAGCTCCGACCGACGAAATCACGCCGAAAACTGGGTGAAGCAAAAATATCACCACCAGATACAGCGGTACCCACAACATATCGATCACGCTGAAAACCGTTGGTGTGGAAATGAAATTCTTGACCTGCGACAATTCACGCAGCGCCTCCAATCGGGTGGTGGAGGTCATCAGCCTTTGTTCGAGCGAGCGGATCAATAGCGATGGCGCAAGTTTTTGAGCCATCCATGTACCAATGCGATTGGCAACTTTTTGCCGGACGCTCTCCAATATTGCACCCAGCCCCATCGTCAGCAAAATCGCTATCGTTAGATAAAACAGCGTATCTTGGCTTTGGCTGGTGAGCACGCGGTCATAGATTTGCATCATGTAGAGCGACATCGCCAAAGCCGCGAGATTGGAAATCATTGAGAAGAAGACGAGCTGCCAGATTACCTTGCGATGGGACCGCAGACTGTCTTTCAATAGGTTTTCAGGTTGGCCAGTCATGATCTCAATCTCCAACCGCTTGTGTGTTTCCGGCATGGATTGGTAAAACCAGACCCGAAATCAGTCCGGCAAGCTCCATCTGACGATGAACTCCCAATTTTGCCCGCACACGTTTGAGATATGTTCGCGCAGTTTCTTCCGACAGGCCGCAATCGACAGCGGCACTGCCCAAGCTGCTCGATTTAAGGAAATGGCCCAAAAACCTCTGCTCGGACGGCAGCAAGCCCAATGCTTCGAGCATTTGAGTAGGGGCATCCATCTTGCCTGGCGCAAGCACGATAAGCAGTGCGCACCTGTTCGTTGTTTCGCCCGAACGCGACATCGCCGACACTATGTATGCGAGGCGCCATTCGCCATTGTTGCAATCCAGACGAAATACGTTTTCGGTCATTGTGCAGGGATCTGCCGTTGCTGCGAGTCGGATGCTTTCGCGTAGCTGTTTCGACTGTTTCGAACTGATGCTCGAAATCGATCCATCCGCTGAACGGATTAGCCATTTTCGCTCATCAAGCATCGCCTTTGCCGCGCTGTTCATAAACAGCGGCTGGGCATCTGCAGATAACATTGTCATCGATAACGATACACGATCGAACATTGCTTCAAGCATGGCAGAGCGCTGCGATTGACGGGCAAGTTGAGCCCCCCCGGCGGCGGATTCGGCAAAGAGTGGAAGAATTAATTGAAGCGATGCGACTTCCTGCCGACTGAACCGATCTAGTCCTTTCTCGCGGAAATAAACCGCGCGAACCATGGCTCCTTGGTGCTGGGTTTGTGCCGAGACACCGTGATCGAAGTGCACCAGCAATTCGCTGACAAGGCCCGTTTCCGGTTGGTCCGGCCAAATGGTCGACACTTCAAATTGGAGGACCGGATCACGGTCCATTCGCGCCCACAGCTGCTCGGCAATTGCCAGCAGTTGCCGTGTTGCATGAAGGTCATGTCGCGCACTTTCAAGCCCGACGAGAAAAGCGTGACGCTGCGAACCTGCTGATGGCAGCAGGACGGATAAGATTGCCGCCCTCACACCATGCTGGGCAAGATAATCATACCAGACCTTACGCGTGGTCGACATGTCGGTGGAGCGCCCGCCATCAAGCCCGACCTCGGCAAAAGCTAGGTCGCGGACATCCCCATTGGAATAATAAATCTCGTCATTCGTCGTTGCGAATTGTGACGAATAGTCCATTTTCATTGTCATCACGGCCCCCAATGAATCCTCTCGCATGCGGTAAGGAACACCGCTGCGGCAAGGTACTTGCGACCATGTTGCGTCGACCCGGAATCTGGCGATACGGTTCAGAATACGGGCCAGCTGACGATCTTTTATCTATCTTTCGCCAGGCTTTGATTTGAAGAAAGATTACGGGAACCCTTCCGCTTTACTACATACCTAATCTATCGGAGCAGGCAGTGTTTGGACTCTATTTCGAATCGATGCGGAGAGTCTATTATCCCGTTGGACATATCCATCTGGGTAGTTTCCAACTCTTGCATCGAAGGATAATCAATCAAAAAAAAAGGGCTCCGCTACTCGAGGCCATGCCGGCCTTCAGGAGAGTCGATTGTGCAGAGAACATTACGAGTGGGCGAGGGACTAACTCTCGCTATCGCCATCACGACCACAGCTGCGATTCCGGCAATTCCGCTATCGGCGCAGTCTGTTATCCGGAGTAATGTGCCATCAAGTACGATGGACGCGTTGGCGCGAGTCGTCGTAGAAACCAACCCTGAAATTGCAGCCCAACGCCAGCAGGTCCGAATCGCCAAGGCGCGAATGCAGGCGGCTGAGGCAGGCTATTTGCCCAGCATTGAAGCCAACGGTCTGGTCCAGAAACGGGAAATCGATATCAAAAATGGTGGGCCAGGCGACGCGCGATTCGTTGCTGGGCAAGCGTCAGTCGAGGCGCGAGTGCGCGTATATGACGGTGATCGCACGTATAATGCGGTGCAGGTTGCCAAGGCCGAACTGGAGTCTGCCGAGGCCGCATTGAAGGCAGTGACGTCCGACATTCTGCTCGAATTGTTAACCGCGGCGGCGGACGTCCATACCCACCGGCAGATCAAGCAATTTTCGGAAGCGCAAAGCGATGCCATCGCCGAACAGCTGCGCGCTACATCGCGGAGGATGGAATTCGGCGAGTCGACGCGCACCGATGAAAATCTTGCCAAGGCCAGGCTGGCAACTTCCAAGGCGGGTATATTGGCAGCCACCGAAGAGCTGAATGTCAGCGGCTATCGCTTCCGTGCCGTCAGCGGGCAATCGGCAACGGTAGTCCCGCCGCTGCCTGCCTTGTCGGCGCTTCCGGGGTCTTTGACGCAGGCACAAGCCGTGGCGTTCGATGCCAGTCCACGAATACGCGTCGCGCGTCTTAACGCCGATGCAAGTAAGAAGGGCATCAATTTTGCCAAGGGAGCATTGTTCCCGCAACTGGATGCTGTGGGCGGCTACGAATTTCTGACTGGAGGGGTGGCAAATCTATTCACCGGGAAGCTACCTGACGACCGCTCAGCGCTTTATAGCGGGATTGAACTTAATGTACCGATATTCAAACCGCGCGATTATGCTGAAATCCGGCGTGCGCAGGCGGTCCGCGACCAGCGGCTCGCACAGACCGATTTCGCCGTACGCACGGTGGGCGAAGAAGTCGCTACCAACTGGACGCGCTGGCAATCAGCAAAAAGCACAATCGACGCAGCACAAGCAGCAGTAGATGCGATCGCGCAGGCAGCCGAGGGAATAAAAAAAGAATCGGTGGGCGGTAACCGAACACTTGCCGAAGTACTCGACGCGCAAAATGAACTTCTCGCGGCGCGGATTACATTTGAGCGGGCAGTCCGCAATGAATTTGTGGCACGGGCGGGCGTGCTAGCTGCAACCGGCAGTTTGTCGGTAGAAACGGTTCTGCCGGGCAGTTTGCGACCCGGAGCAAATGCACCAGATCGACCCGCAGTGTCCTCACTGGGTGCCATAATTGTGCGTCCCACCGCGGGGAGCGATCAGCCAACGGCGACGACCCGCCCTGAAATCGCTTCGCTTGTGGCAACCGCACCGACGGCAGAATTGTCCGGACAAGATAACCCGCCAAACCGTCCCGAAGTTTCGAGATTGGGCAGCAAAGTCATATCCACGAAATAACGCGACGAATTGATATTCTGGCTGCGGAATCAATGGCAGAAAAGCAGCTTGCGTTTCTGAACTGTCTCAAATCAGGACAATAACAAAAAACTTAACCATGTCCCCAAGCAGGGATATTGGACCCCACCTCTTCGCCATATCCCATCATCCATGATTTCGTATTTGGCGAGATCATTGGGGATGCGTTTTGGCCCGTTCGCGAAACCGCATCCATGCGACCCAACAATGAAGAGGATATCAAGATGCCTACAGTAAATCCCTCAAGCGCACCCAATGCGGCAAAGGCAGCCACTGCCCGCGGCCAGTCATTGGGAACGAACGCGGTCGATTTCATCGATCTCAATGCGGTGACCTCCACAGCCAATATTCCGTATAATGCGCGCGGTAATGGTGGAAACGACACCGTCTATGGCAACAACTTCGATAACGATCTGTATGGTGATGCCGGCAATGATGCCGTTATCGGCCGTTACGGCAATGACCGCATTGATGGCGGAACTGGCGACGACACACTGATTGGTGACCAAGCTAGCTTTGTTGTCAATCCTGGCCCACCAATTACAGTCGTTTACACCGGAATCGATAATGGCGTGCTGGACGGCAACGACACATTGCTTGGCGGCGCCGGTAACGACACGGCCTGGGGCGGCGGCGGAAACGACTTCATCCGCGGCGATTCCGGCAATGACGTTCTGAACGGCCAATCGGGCGATGACCGCATCGAAGGCGGTACCGGAACCGACACCGTAAACGGCGGCGACGGAAATGACAATCTGTTCGGCAACGCCGATGCGGACGTCATTTCTGGCGGCAACGGCGACGACTATATCGACGGCGGAACGAACACCGTTGGAGTCGACAGCATTGATGGCGGAGCTGGTAACGATGTTATCTTCGGAGATGGCGGTCCTGGCCGTAATGCCGATACCGACTATGCCTATGATTATAGCGGTTATGATCCGAGCCTTGGCCAAGCCGACAACATTTTTGCCGGTACAGGCGACGACCAAGTCTTCGGCCAAGGCGGCAATGACTTCATTGACGGCTGGGAGGGCAATGACATCCTGAAAGGCGATGATGGCAACGACACCATTCTCGGCTGGCTCGGTGACGACGTCATGGATGGTGGCGAAGGGAACGACTTTGTCAGCGGCGAGGACGGCGACGATGAAATCAACGGCGATGCCGGTAACGACACTCTCCGTGGTGGAGCGGGTCTCGATTACATTTCGGGAGGTGCCGACAATGACGATATCGGAGGCGGTACCGGTGACGACACACTGAACGGTAATGACGGCGACGATCTGGTTAACGGCGATGCAGGTAATGACGTCATTGCTGGCCAGCTTGGTAACGATACCCTGAATGGTGGCGACGGCAACGACGTTATCCAGGGTAATGGCGAGCAAGGACCATATGATCCGTCCGACCCCGACTTCTTCGATGCTGACACCATTTCGGGTGGCAACGGCGACGATACGGTAAACGGCAACGAAGGCAACGACGTTATCAGTGGCGACGCTGGCAATGACACGCTGTTCGGCGATGATGGCGATGACAACATCTCCGGCGGAACCGGCGATGACAGCATTTCCGGCGGCGCAGGCAACGACGTTGCCTCGGGTGGTGACGGCAATGATTTCGTGGCTGGTGATGCCGGCAACGATGTCTTGTCGGGCAACGATGGCAATGACTTTGTCTCGGGCGGCGTCGGTAACGACAATGCTTCAGGCGGTAACGGCAACGACACCGTGACCGGCGGTCTGGGCAATGATGTGCTGTTCGGTAACGACGGTAACGACTTCCTCGATGGTGACAATTTCGATGACGCCATCACCGGCGGCGCTGACCAGCTCTTCGGTGGTAACGGCTTCGACTTCATGCAAGGCGGCGGCGGCAATGACTTGCTCGACGGCGGCGCGGATGGAGACACCATGTTCGGCGATCGTGGCAACGACACCCTGCTGGGCGGAACCGGAAACGACTATATGGAAGGCGAATCGGGTAATGACTCGCTGACCGGTGGCGAAGGTGATGACCGGATGTCGGGCGGCACAGGCAAGGACCTGTTCAAGTTCGACGCGACCGACACATCGCCAGGTTTTGGTGATGATACTATCGAATCGCCGTTGGGTGGCCTTGACTTTAACCTGGCCAATAAGGACACGCTCGTATTCGATATCACCGATCCATCGAC
>JANMQN010000022.1:0-2708 GCA_031370535.1 Sphingomonadales bacterium
CCAGCTATCTATGAGCACATGCGGCAACAGGCCGCGATCTGACATATTGTCGTTCCATTCGACAAAATAGTCCGTCTCCCGCGTGATATCGCTGGAGCGGAGATGTTCGAGCCCGATCCCGCCGAGTTCTTCGGTAAGGCCTAGGAGGAATTCATAACGGTCGAAATGTTTCGAGCCAAACAGGATCACCGCCTCATCGACCAATGCCTTGTGCGCGGCTATCTGCTCGGGCTTGGCTTCAAGGAACTTCGCCTCATCGGCCCAGACGTTTAGGGTGACTTTGTTACCGAGATCCCATTTGCGATAATGCGGCCCGGCGAACATCGGGCTGTCGATAAGGGTTTCGAAAGTGGTGACACCGTAATCGATGCGGTTGCCAGCGGTCTTTGCGCCGTCGAGGGCGGCTACACCCGTCCAGCCCTTAGGCAATGTGATCGACGGTTGCACCTGAATCGCGCGAGTGAAATGACCCGCGGGGTAGAGCGCGACCTGTTCCCACTGCATATTCATCATTGCGGGCGTAACAACTATACGGCCTTCGGAGCCCTGCACGGGGGAAGTGAACTGGAATTCGACATCGACCGAGCGCGTGCCGGCCGGTGTGTCGACGTGGAAGGCATAGACTTCGACCGGATCGCGAGTCCATGTGAGCAACTTGCCGTTCGAGCGAATCTTCAGGCCAGTCATTTCTGCAAGCGCACCGCGAGGGCCATGCTTGCCGGGCAGCCACTGCGGATAGAGCAGGATCAAGGGCTTACCCGCCTCGACTGGTATACTCTGCTTCACACGAAAAATGGCGCGGGCGACGTCGGTCGCATCGACTTCAAGCTTCATCGGCGCGGTAAGCGGCCGGTCTTCTGGCTCGGGAACGCTGTCCATGATCGGTACCGGCCGCGGCGCGCTCTGGGCTATGGCGGCGGTGGCGAGGGTGGAGGAAAGGGCGAGGGCAGCGAGGATGCGCGACATTTTTGTGGATTTCATGGGTTGTGGTTTTGGCGAAAGCCCTTGCCGACGTCCAGCCCTATTCCTCTAACGCCAAATAGCCGCTAGGGCGCTGGCGAGATGGCAAAGATACAGACCCCGCAGCCGGTTCGCGGCACCCAGGATATGTTCGGTGAAACCGAGGAACGCTTCGCGCACGTCGTTGCAACGTTCGAGCGCGTGCGGCGGCTTTATGGCTTCTAGCGCCTGCAACTGCCAGTGATTGAGCCGACCGCGGTGTTTGCGCGTTCCTTGGGCGAGGCAACCGATGTTGTCTCGAAGGAAATGTATACGTTCGAGGATCGCGGTGGGGATTCGATTACGCTTCGGCCTGAATTTACCGCAGGAATTGCGCGGGCTTACCTAACCAATGGCTGGCAACAATATGCGCCGATGAAGCTGTCGGTGCACGGGCCGTTGTTCCGCTACGAACGCCCGCAAAAGGGACGTTATCGGCAGTTTCACCAGATCGACGCCGAAATTATCGGTGCGGCTGAGCCGCAGGCAGATGTTGAATTGTTGGTGATGGCCGATCAGTTGCTCAAGGAATTGGGCATCAATGACGGCGTGATGTTGCAGCTCAATACGCTGGGTGACACTCAAAGCCGCGATGCATGGCGTGGGGCGTTGATCGCCTATTTCAACGACCACAAGGATGCCTTGTCAGAAGACAGCGTGGCGCGGCTTGAAAAAAACCCGCTGCGTATTCTCGACAGCAAAGACCCCAAAGACCGGCCCATCGCCGACGCTGCGCCGATGATCGACGATTATCTGTCGAGCGAGGCACAGGATTTCTTTGGCAGCGTGACCGCAGGGCTGGATGCAGCCGATGTCGCGTGGGAACGCAACGCGCGGCTGGTGCGCGGCCTAGATTACTACCGCCACACCGCATTCGAGTTCGTTACCGACCGGCTGGGCGCGCAAGGAACCGTGCTCGGCGGCGGGCGTTATGATGGGTTGATCGAGAATTTGGGTGGACCGGCGACGCCAGCGGTGGGCTGGGCTGCGGGGATTGAGCGGTTGGCGATGTTGGTTCAAGGCGCAGGCCCGGAAGAAAAATTTATAGCCGTCGTGCCTGATAAGACTGAAATGGAATCTGAGGCTTACGCAATTGCAGCGCATTTACGCCGATCAGGATTGAAAGTTTTTACCTCGTTTCGCGGCAATTCCAAAAAGCAGAGCGAAAAAGCGAAGCAATTGGGGGTTTCTTCTATCCTCTATATTCGGGAGGACGAGCGGCCAGATCAAAGACTGCATTTGACCAATGTGAAATTGGATAGCGATACTGCGATGGATCAGTTGCTCGACATCACGATGCGTTTGCCTGAACCATATCGTCAAGTGTCCGGCGACGACCAAAAGTAATGAAAATCTCCCCGCAACGTATCGCGCTCATTGAGGCGCGGTTTGCCGAGCTCGAGGCGCGGATGGCTTCAGGGCAGATGGAGGGCGAAGCCTTTGTTGCAGCTTCGAAAGAATATTCGGAGCTTGAGCCAGTCGCGAAGGCCGCTGCCAATGTCCGACGTCTGCGCAAGGAAATCGAGACCTTGCAGCATATGGCGAAGGATTCGTCCGACCCCGACCTGCACGATATGGCGGTCGAGGAACTGGAGGATGTCACGCACCAGCTTTCTGATGCCGAGACGAGCCTGGCCATTTCGCTCCTGCCAAAAGACGCAGCCGACGAACGCCCCGCCATGCTCGAAATCCGCGCTGGCACTGGCGGT
>JANMQN010000073.1:0-53568 GCA_031370535.1 Sphingomonadales bacterium
ACGCAGCGGGCGTTTTCGTTGGGCTTGTCCGGTACATAAGCGCCAAGATCATCGCGCCATTTGAGCGTCCCCTTACTGTGCGACCAAAGATGGACGCTGGGAGTCCAGCCGCCCGCCATGAGCAGCGCGTCGCAAATGATGTTCGTTTTTCCCGTGCCGTCGTGCGCCGCCACTTCAATCGCGCTGACCGCGTGGCGACCGACGACGCCAATGACACTATGGCCAAGCTTGGCAGTGATATCCAGGTCAGCGGCCTGTTTGATCAAGGTCGCATCTACGGTTTGCCGTATATCGATGATTGCCGTGATCCCAACGCCCGCTTTGGCCAGCGCAAACACATCATGCCAGCCGCTATCATGCGCGGCCATCAAAGCGACAGATTTGCCAACCGCTACACTGTAGCGATTGGCGAAAACTTTCGCGGCGAAAGAAAGCATAACACCAGGCGTGTCATTGCCGTCAAAAACCAACGGTCGTTCGATCGCACCTTGGGCGAGGATCACTTCGCCCGCCCGTATCCGCCACAACTTTTCGCGCGGCGCACACCCGCCATTGGGCAGATGGTCTGTCAGCCGCTCGACCGCGCCGATGAAATTATCATGATAATAGCCGAACGCCGTCGTTCGCGTCAGAATCGTGACGTTGGACGGTTCCGTCAGCGCCTTTACGCTGCGTTCGAGCCAATGCCAAAGCGCAGGATCGGCCAAGGCACCGCCGCCTAATTCATTCTGCTCGTCGATAAGCATGACGCGCTTGTTAGTCGCAGCGCCTTCGAGCGCAGCATCGATGCCTGCTGGCCCAGCCCCGATGATCAGCAGGTCGCAATGCGCATAGGTGGATGCGTATGAGTCGGGGTCGTCTTCGGTTGGCGCGTCACCTAGGCCTGCCATGTTGCGGATCGCCGGTTCATACAGCCTGTCCCAAAAAGACTTAGGCCACATGAAGGTCTTATTGTAAAACCCTGCGGGAAAGAACATACCCAACCGGTCATTGATCGCGCCGAAATCGGTTTTGAGCGAAGGCCAGCGATTTTGGCTAACTGCCTTCAGCCCCTCGTGAATTTCAACATTTGTCGCACGCAGATTGGGCGTAAATCGGCCAGGTCCGCGATCCACCGAGACTAATGCGTTCGGCTCTTCGCTGCCCGCAGCCATAATCCCGCGCGGGCGGTGATATTTGAACGAGCGACCAAACAGCATCACACCATTTGCCATCAAGGCCGACGCTAAGGTATCGCCACTAAAGCCCTGATAATTCTTACCATCGAAGCTGAAAGAAACGACGCGGCTGCGATCAATCCGCCCGCCTTTGTCCAAGCGAAAGCCACTCATCGGCGCGGTTCCCCCGCTTTGTAAGTGGTTTCGAATTTGTCGGTCACAGTATCACGCACGGCGTTGAAGAAGCGGCCACAGCCATGCACATGCCGCCAGCGTTCGTGATGGCGCCCGCGCGGATTGGCCCGAATGAACAGAAACTCTTCCCACTGCGCGTCGCTATAAGTAGATGGATCAACCGGGCGAGCGATATGCGCTTGCCCAGCATTGGCGAACTCAATTTCGGGGCGCTTTTCGTCGCAATAGGGGCAGTGGATCAGGATCATCAGTGTGCCACCGCGGCTGCCGCTGCTTCGTCAATCAAGAGGCCATTCCTGAATCGGTCCAGATTGAACGGTGCGTTGATCGGGTGCGGCTCATCCTTCGCCATCGTATAGGCAAGCAGATCGCCCGCCCCCGGTGTTGCCTTGAACCCGCCGGTGCCCCAGCCGCAATTGACGTAGAGTCCTTTCACCGGTGTCTTGCCGAGAATGGGCGAGCGATCCGGCGTCACATCGACAATCCCGCCCCAAGTCCGAAGCATGCGCATCCGCCGGTAAATCGGAAAAATCTCGCATATCGCGGCCAGCGTATGTTCGATGATATGAAGCGCGCCGCGTTGCGAATAACTGACATATTGGTCGGTCCCAGCGCCAATAACGAGCTCGCCTTTGTCCGATTGGCTCATATAGGCGTGGACAGTGTTCGACATGACAACACAGGGAAAGGTGGGCTTAACCGGCTCCGAAACCAACGCCTGCAAAGGATAGCTTTCCAATGGGAGCTCAAGCCCGGCCATATTCATAACGACCGACGTATTCCCCGCCGCCGATACGCCAATGCGCTTTGATGCAATGTAGCCGCGCGTCGTTTCAACGCCCTCAACTGCACCGTCCGCACCCCGCGTAATGCCGGTCACCGCGCAATTCTGGATGATATCGACGCCCAGCGCTGCTGCGGCCCGGGCATAGCCCCAGGCGACCGAGTCATGCCGCGCTGTGCCCCCGCGCCTTTGCAGTGCTGCACCCAAAACCGGGTGGCGCGCATCGGGAGAGATGCTCAAAGGCGGGCAATAGGCCTTGGCCTCGTCTGGCGTCAGCCATTCATTGTCGACACCGTTCAACCGATTGGCATGGATATGCCGCTGCAAGCTGTGCACATCATGCACATTATGCGCGAGCATCATTACGCCGCGCTTGGAATACATTACATTGTAATTCAGCTCCTGGCTCAATCCGTCCCAGAGCTTGACAGCGTGATCATAGAGATGCGCACTTTCGTCATAGAGGTAGTTGGAACGGATGATTGTGGTGTTCCGCCCAGTGTTGCCGCCGCCGATCCAACCTTTTTCCAACACCGCCACATTTGTGATCCCGTATTTCTTGGAGAGATAATAGGCCGCACCCAAACCATGCCCGCCGCCGCCGACGATGATCGCGTCATAGGCAGGTTTGGGCGCCGCATCCGGCCATTGTTCCGGCCAACTCTGATGGCCACCAAGCGCCTTCGCGAAGAGGCTGAGTGCACTGAAGCGGGTCATGCACAACCCTCGACCAAAGGGGCGTAGACGATCAGCATGGTGCAGCCGTTTTCACTGCCCGCCCGATGCGCGGCGCCGGGCATGCGCAGCAGGAAATCGCCGGGGCCATAGCGGGCGTCATCGTCGTAAAAATCGCCTTCCATGACGTAAATCTGTTCGATCTCGTCATGCGCATGCAGGATGCCAATAGGGCCAGCCTCAATCTTCATCAACATCGTGCGATAGCCGCGCGGGTCATCAACCAGCGTGCGGATAAGTTCGCCGGGCCGCTCGCCCTTCGCCCAATCCGCCGCCTCGATTTTGATCGATCCGCTCTTCGGTAATCCGCTCATTACTTTTGCTCCCGCAAAGCAGCTTTGCCGCGGTCGACATAGAAATCCTTGAAATCCTCAACCAGTTTTTCCTCAACTGCATAAGGACCCTGTTGGTATCCGTCGTTGCTGATCCCCAGATGGTTGATCATCGAAAAGCGGCCATCCTGCTCGTTGGTAGTGCGCCAAAGGGCCGCGAGATGGTCGGGGTCGTAATCGACGCCCTCGACAGCGTCTTCATGCACCAACCAGGTTGTGCGCAATAGCGTCTTGTCCGCTGCAATCGGGGTCAGTGAAAAAGTCACGACATGATCGCAGCAGAAATGGTGCCAGCTGTTTGGCTGGGTCCAAACCGACAGGCTGGATGTTTCGGGCTCTGTGAATGGCCCGATCAGTTTTTGGCAACCAAGCTTCCCGTCGATCGACTGCGTCACCGCCCCATTGGCAAGCGGCAGCCTTGCAATCCGGTGCCACCAGCCATCGGGGAATTCGATCAAGTTCGTGAAAATGCCAAGGCGTTTCCACTCCTCTCGCTTGACTTCGACCATCGCGTCAAAGGCCTTGTCGTCAACAACGTCCGCGTCGCCGTCTTCAGGCAAGCCTTTGCCAAAACCATAAGTGCCGAGCACGCTGATCAGTTCAGGATGGCCCACGTCGCAATGATAGCATTCGCGATTATTCTCCATCACCAGTTTCCAGTTGGCATCTTCGATGTAATCATCCTGCACCGCTACCTTGAGCTTTTCGAGGTGATAGACCGCGATCTGTTCGGATATGTCAGCTTTCACCCGGTCAATCGGCGGTGGATTGTCGGCCATGCAGATGAATATCAGCCCGCCAACATTCTCCAATGCCACGGGGATCAGGCCGTGCTCCGCTTTGTCGAAATCCTCTGCCATGCTGCGTGCGGCAAGGAGTTTGCCATCAAGGCCGTATGTCCACTGGTGATAGGGACACGTCAATCGCGGTGCGCGACCCTTTTGTTCCAGACAGATTTTAGCGCCGCGATGGCGGCAGCTGTTCCAGAAAGCGCGAACCTCATTGTCGCGTCCGCGCACAATGACGACCGAATTATGCGCCAGTTCAAAAACGAAATAATCGCCCGGATTTTTCACATGTGCGACTGTGCAGGCATAGAGCCACACCGATTTCAGCATCACCTGTGCGTCGAATTCGAACGCCGCTTCGCTGACATAAAGTTCGCGCGGCAGGGTATGGCCCTTGCGGTCTTTCGTTAGCAAATCGGCAATCTGATCGAAGCGTGACATGGCTCTAGCTCCTGAGCGCATCATTGCCGGGGTCGAATGGCGAATCTTCGATGATGGTGGCTTTGTGGCGAACCCCCAAAATCGCAATCTCGAACGCGTCTCCGATGTTTGCCAGATCAGGCCGCACCATCGCCAGCGCAAGGCTCTTGCCCACCCGCCAGCCATAGCCACCCGATGTTGCACGTCCGACGATCTCATCGCCATGGTAAATCGCTTCAGACCCTCGCGCATCGGCGTCGGTGACGCCATGCACTTCCATCGTGACCAGCGTGTTGGCGAGGCCCATTTTCTGCCACGTCAGCAAGGCGTCGCGGCCATGGAAGGCCTGCTTGTTCATGCTGATAAACCGGCCCAGCCCGCTTTCAAGCGCTGAATATTCAACCGACAATTCGCGCGGGATCAGCTTGTAGCTTTTTTCAAGCGCCATCGACGTCATCGCGCGAATGCCGAACGGCTTTATCTGGAATTCGGCTCCGGCCTCCATCAGTCTGTCGAAGATATAATTTTGCATTTCGATCGGGTGATGGATTTCCCAACCCAATTCGCCAATGAAATTGACGCGCAGCGCATCGACTTGCGCCAGGCCGATACTGATTTTCTTGCCCGTCAGCCACGGGAAAGCCTCGCTCGACAAATCACTGTCGGTAAGTTGATTCAGCACATCGCGCGAACGCGGCCCTGCAAGAACTAGGACGCCCACCGAAGTCGTTAGCCGGTCAAAAATGACTGAGCCATCCTTTGGCATCGCCTTTTTCAGATAGTCATGGTCGTGTCGCTCGTAGGCTCCGGCAGACACGAGATAGAAACGTTGCGGAGCAATTTTGTAGACGGTAAACTCGCTTCTCACCCCGCCTTTCCTGGTCAGCAGATATGACAGCGTGACCCGCCCGACTTTTTTCGGCACGGCGTTGGTCAGCAACTGGTCGAGCCAACTTTCCGCGCTTGGCCCGGAAATCTCGCATTTGGCAAAAGCGCTCATATCCTGAAGGCCAACATGCTTTGTCACATGCAGACATTCATTGCCGACGTGTTCAAAATAGTTGGCCCTGCGGAACGACCATTTTTCGCGCACCGTTTCTCCGGGTACAACCGGGTGATTGTCGTGCAAAAGCGCGTCGGGCTTATCCAGATCGGCCTCGCTCAGCGCATAGCCATCAGGTGCGAACCAATTGGGTCGTTCCCAGCCAAACACACTGCCAAACACTGCGCCTAAATCCTTCATCCGGTCATAACAGGGCGTACGCCGCAACGCACGGCCCGCTTCGCGTTCTTCGTCGGGATAATGCACAGTGAAGACCTTGGCATAGGCTTCCTCATTTTTCTCGATCAGGAAGCCACGTCCGGCGTAATCGCCAAAACGGCGCGGGTCGACGCCCATCATGTCAATGGTCGGTTCGCCACCCACAATCCAGTGGGCCAATTGCCAACCCGCGCCCCCTGCGGCGGTGACCCCAAAACTATGGCCTTCGTTGAGCCAGAAGTTTTTGAGGCCCCATGCCGGTCCGACTATCGGCGACCCGTCGGGCGTGTAAGCGATTGCGCCGTTGTAGACTTGCTTGATGCCAACCTCGCCAAAGGCTGGCACGCGCTTTATTGCAGCGAGGATATAAGGTTCGAGCCTTTCGAGCGCGTCGGGGAACAGCTCATATTCGCTGTTGGCGGCGGGGCCATCAATATAGCAGGCGGGCGCGCCGATTTCATAAGGCCCGAGAAGCAATCCACCCGCTTCTTCGCGCATGTAATAGCTGGCATCGGATTCGCGCAACACACCCATTTCGGGAAGGCCCGCCCTCTTGCGCTCCATGATTGCTGGATGCTGTTCGGTCACTATATATTGATGCTCGACCGGGATGACGGGAATATCGAGCCCGACCATCGCACCGGTTTGACGCGCGAAATTGCCCGAGCAGGAGATAACATGCTCGCACGTGATGTCGCTCTGATCGGTCGAAACCAGCCATTCGCCATTCGGCTGCTGGGTGATCCCCGTGACGGTGGTATTGCGGTAGATTGTGGCACCGCGCTGGCGCGCACCTTTGGCGAGTGCCTGCGTCAAATCGGCGGGTTGGATATAGCCATCGTCGGGATGCTGGATCGCCCCAATCACGCCATCCATATCCGCTAATGGCCAGATTTCCTTAACCTGATCGGGCGTGAGGAAATTGACATCAACGCCAATCGTGCGCGCGACCCCCGCATAATAATGGTATTCATCCATCCGGTCCTTTGTCGTCGCCAGACGGATATTGGTGACTTGCGAGAAACCGGCATGAAGGCCTGTTTCCGCCTCAAGCCCGGGATAAAGGCCGACTGAATATTGGTGCAGCTTGCCAACCGAATAGCTGAGGTTGAATAATGGTAGTAGCCCAGCCGCATGCCAGGTTGAGCCCGAAGTCAGTTCCCTGCGTTCAAGCAGGACAACATCGCTCCATCCCATTTTGGCAAGATGGTACAATGTGCTGACACCGACAACGCCGCCCCCAATCACCACCGCTCTTGTATTGTTTTTCATGCAATCCGCCCAACCTCGCAACGGCATCGCTATGTCAGACAAATTTGCGGTGCCGCAATCGGATTGCGCTGCCAGAGCGTGGCTATGGGATTTTCTAATATTACATATTAGTGAATGTTACTTTGTAACGCAGCGCGATAGATCATAAGCTCACTTGAATTTCATGAAAATCGGCGGATTTGCTATTGCTGCCTATCAACGGATGATGGCATCGGGATTGGGCGAACGCGCGATGTCAATTGACGCAGCTGTTCCCCGATAATTGCAAGGCAATTCCCTTTTATCTATAAATGAGCTCCTTGGTGTTTTCCGGGGTAATTTCCCTCAAAATCCCAGAAATCCGGGGCTTTCAGAATTTTTTTCGCAAGCCAAAACATAGTCAATAATCCATACTGTTCCCATTAAATCTGTGCAAAGCTAGGAATTTGCCGCAGAGACAGTTTCTAGCAAGACGGCCTGCTACGCCAAAGGTCGATTGGGCATTCGGAGGTCAGCTAGGCCGCCGCGCGAATTACTGTAGTGACTACAGGAAAAAATATAGTCGGACCGGTATCGACTCACACCTTTTGATATGCTGATATGTAAAAAATAACGTTGTAGCAGCGCGGATATCGGGGGAAGCGATATGGTTCAGATGAGGAGTGCATTAGCGCCGCAGGTCCTAGACAGACATAGCCTCCAAAACTTCGAAAAACACTTTATTGCGCCTGAGATATATCAGCAGCACGATGTCGCTGCCCGGCGGGTTGATCTTGTCCGCATCGTTTCCAATGAAATCATCCCACGATTGCTGCGCCTCCACACAGAGGTTGTGCCAAACGCACCTCCGGTTGATGTACTGATAGAAGCTCTGTTGCCGAGCGGCGCAGACGTTGACGCCCTTGCGCATATCGTCCTTGGCGATGACCTCGAAGCAGCCGCGAAATATGTCACGGTAATGCGCGATCGGGGATTATCAATGGAAACATTGTACATGGAATTGCTTGAACCCACGGCTCGCCATCTCGGCAAGATGTGGGACAATGACGAATGTGATTTCGTCGATGTCACGATTGGCGTGGGGCGCCTTCAAAATCTGCTCGCAATCTTTAACGAGACTTACACGCTGCCCCAGCTTGGGACGAAGCGCAGAGTGTTGATGGCAACGACGCCAGGCAACCAGCATTCCTTTGGCGCAGCAATGGTCGAGAGATTGCTTTCGGCGGCAGGTTGGCAAGTCGATGCCGAATATTCGGGTGAAGCAGACGAAATTTTGTCAGCCGTGCGCCGGAACTGGATCGCTGTGATTGGCCTGACGGCAGGTTCGGACCTGCAACTCGAAGGCCTTAAGGAAATCATTGATCGCGTCCGAAAGGAATCGCAGAATACCGCGATAGGGGTAATGGTCGGCGGACCGATGTTCACCGAAAATCCTGCGCTCGCGACTGAGGTAGGGGCAGATGTGACGGCACCCAACGCTGCTGCAGCCGTCCTCGCTGCACAGAAATTGTTTGATCTATCGATCCGGGATTGGGCTTCCCGCGCGTAGCAAGCATAGGACAAACGCAAGTCTGTCCGGCTTTGCGAAAAACCCCTATTGCTTCTGTGGCGCGCGCATTTAGCTAAACTCGATAACGTCCCCGACCTATGGTCGTCAGGCCGCACGCTCGGTTGGTTGGGCACGCATCATATTTTTGGCGGAACTTTGTCCAATCGGCGTTCGTTACCAAACCAACGCTTGGAAAGTCCCCTCCCTTGAAACATGTATATTTGCTCATCATATTTTGCGTACTTGCCGCCTGTCAACAAAATCGTCCTGACGACAATGACGCACCAGAAGTTACGACGGAGGCCATTGGTAAAGCTAAAAATAACGGCCTGCAATTTGCGGATGCGGGCGTGGATTTGTCCCCTCTCCCCGCCGAACTTGGCATGATGCCGCTGCAAATTGCGCTCGAACGCCTTGGATTTTCGCCCGGTGTGATCGACGGTAAAAGCGGCGAGTCTTTGAAGATCGCGCTGAAAGGATTTCAAAAAGCCAACGATCTCGATCAAACAGGTGAATTAGATCTGGCGACCAAGGCTGTTTTTCAAGGCGCGCCGATGGTGCCTGCTACCCGGCTAGTTCGCATATCTCATGGCTTTGCCGATCAACGGTTCTTTCCCGACCTACCCAAAGATGCCGCGGAACAGGCAAAGCTGCCTGCGCTTGGCTACCGCAACATGTTGGAAGCATTGGCAGAACGTTTCCACACCACCCCCGAAACGCTGATTGCGCTCAATTCGCCTGATACCGAAACCGTTGCTGGCAGCGTAATCGTGGTGCCGAACATTGCCGATGTCATGACGCCACGCGCCGAAGACGCAGAGCGCGGCTGGGATAAGACGTTGCAACTTCTGGGCGTTGCTCCGGAACAGCCGGCAATCGAAAAAATCGTGGTCGACAAATCCGACGGCTGGTTGCGCGCGTTGGGCGCCGACGACAAGATTATCGCGCAATTTCCCGTGACAACAGGCAGTTCGCGCGATCCTTTGCCGCTCGGCAACTGGACAGTGAAGGGCGTCGCGCGAAATCCCGAATTTCATTACAATCCGAAACTGTTCTGGGACGTAAGTGACAGCAAGGAAAAGCAGTTGCTGCAACCCGGTCCGAACAGTCCGGTTGGCGTTGTCTGGATCGACCTATCAAAGCCGCATTATGGTATTCACGGCACCGGTGAACCTTCGACTATCGGTCGTGCCGAAAGTCATGGATGTGTGCGCTTGACTAACTGGGATGCAGCCAAGCTTGCCGGCATGGTCAAGTCGGGGACCAAAGTCGTATTTCAGAAGTAACTAACTGCAGAGTGCCGTTCGGTCGACCCAATGTGCGTGCGTGCCGCTCGAAATCTTGTGCGGTAGGGCGATGCGACACACCGGTCCGTCGGCAAATCGCTTGCAGTCTATGACAATGCATTCGGATGTCCCGCGATTTTCGTCGGTAACGAAACTAACCAAATAGCCGTCATCCTCATCGGTCGAACCAATACGGGGAGCAAACGGTGCTTCGCTGCCGTAACGGCCCTCTTCGAGCATGACTTCCCATGACTCGCCGGTGTGCAAATCATGCTTCACAAAGCCGTTAAAGAGGAACCAGCCAGGTTTTGACGTGGTGCTGTAAGCGTAGCGATAGGGCAGCCCCAGAAACCGCTGGTTCATCATACCGAATTCGAGGATGCGGTCGTCGAGGCGCTCTTCCTTGGTAGTTGTGTCGGTTAGGTTGAACCGCCAGCGGTGCAGTTTAGGCTTGAAGCTGTGCTCATCCACATAGGCCATCATATGCGCATATTCGCCGCCGCCAACGATAGGCTGTGGATAGGGATCTTCCTCGAAATAACCGTCAAGGACCACCTCATCGCCATCCTCAAAGGCATTGATGAAGTGGAGAACGAAGGTAGGATCAGCTTCAAACCAGCGAATATCCTCAGGCTGGCCGTATCGCGGAATTAGCGCAAAGCGTGATGGCAGCCCCTCGTGTAGCCGCGTCACATGCACATCTCGCTTTAATAATTCCTCATCCCAAAACAGGGGAAAATCACAAAATATTGACCAGTTCGGCGTGAACATCATATCGTGCGGCAGACGCGGTCCCGGTAGCGGCACCGGCACATAATGCGCGAGCTTGCCGTCCGGTCCTACAACGCCATAATGCATGAACGGCGCATGTTTCGAGTAGTTGAAGAACAGCAGCTCGCCGGTGCGCTCGTCAACCTTTGGATGCGCCGAAATGCCGTCGAGCGGGACCCATGAGGCGACGCCTTCCTGCTCCAGCGTTTCGGGGTCAAGCACATAGCCCTCGCCGCATTGGTAGAAAGTCGATACCGCCTTGCCCGCATGCACGATGATATCGGTGCTGGAACTATCCTTCAATCCGCCATGTGCGCCAAAGCCTGGGCGCTTTGATGTTCCCGTACGGTCCATCAATCCGCCCCACAATGATCCGTTCGCGTCTTGCTCGGCCTGAAAGCAGCGTGTGCGCACGAAACGGTTGCGATAGCTCGCTTTTCCGCCGGAAAAATCGATCTGGTGGATCATTCCGTCGCCATCGAACGGGTGGTAACGACCCAATGGCTGGTGCAACTGGTTTTCGGTGTTGCGTAGATAGACCCCGTCGATGTCGTCCGGAATCTTCCCCGCGATCACCTCAAGGTCGAACGCGGTCACTTCCTCATGCTGCGGCGTCCACGCACCGTTCAAATAAGGGTGGTTGCTGGGTTGCAACGTCGATTTGACAGGCGGCAATTTTTCTACGAGCATGTATCTCTCCTGCCTTTCAGCCTAGGTCGAAAGTCACCCCTTGCGCAAGCGGCAGTTGGTCCGAGTAATTGATCGTGTTGGTCGCGCGGCGCATATAGGCCTTCCACGCGTCCGACCCTGACTCGCGGCCGCCACCCGTCTCCTTCTCGCCGCCGAAAGCACCGCCGATTTCCGCGCCTGAGGTGCCGATGTTGACATTGGCGATGCCGCAATCGCTACCCACGGCCGACACGAAGCGTTCGCATTCGCGGATGTCGGTCGAGAAAATCGAGGATGACAGGCCTGCGCCGACACTGTTTTGCAGCTCAATTGCACCGTTCAAATCAGAGAAGCGAAAGATGTAGAGGATCGGCGCAAATGTCTCGCGCAATGCGGGACCCGAATGTGATGGCATTTCGACCAGAGCGGGCTGGACATAAACGCCCGCCCGGTGAAGGCGTTCGCCACCATAGATAGCTCCTCCGAGTACCTTCGCCTCACCTAGCGCTGTCTGCATGTCGTCATAGGCATGTTCGTCAATCAATGGCCCGGCCAGATTTTTGCTGTCTAGCGGATTGCCGATCTTCATTGACGCTGTCGCAGATCTGAGCGCGGCGACAAAGCTATCATAAATCGCTTCATGGACGAAGAGCCTGCGCAGGCTGGTACAGCGCTGTCCGGTGGTTCCGAAAGCCGAGAACAGCACGCCGCGAAGCGCGAGCGCTACATCGGCCTTGTCAGAAATTATCGCCGCATTGTTTCCGCCGAGTTCGAGGATTGTTCTTGCGAAGCGTGCGGCGGCCAATTGTCCGACTTTGCGGCCCATTGCGGTACTGCCCGTCGCTGAAATCAAGCGAATTTGCTCGTCAGCGACCAACGACTCGCCGACTTCGCGTCCGCCCTGCAGAATTTGCAACAGATGCGCAGGTGCATCACCAAATTGCCCAGCGGCGTGCTCAAAGATCGCCTGCACCGCGACTGCCGTGAGAGGCGTCTTCTCAGATGGCTTCCAGATTACGCTGTTACCGCAGACAATCGCCAGCGCCGCATTCCACGCCCAAACCGCTACAGGGAAGTTAAATGCTGAAATTACAAGCGTCGGCCCCAATGGATGCCATTGCTCCATCATCCGGTGGCCGGGGCGTTCGCTGGCAATGGTCAGCCCATGCAGTTGGCGCGACAGCCCGACTGCGAAGTCGCAAATGTCGATCATTTCCTGAACTTCGCCTTGTGCTTCGGACAATGGCTTGCCGCATTCGATCGTGACTAGCCGGGCGAGCGCGTCCTTGTTTTCGCGCAAGGCATTGCCGAACAGGCGCACGAGGTCACCGCGTCGGGGCGCCGGAACAGCCCGCCATTCCAGAAACGCCACTCGAGCATTTACAACGACCTCGTCGATTTCGGCAGGCTCCGCTCCGGTTACGGTCCCGATAACACTGCCGTCGATGGGCGAATACGACGGCCTACTGCCCTCCGCCTTCGTCCCAAGTCGCGCCAAAATTGTCTCTACGTCTGTCGCCAGCGTCACACACGTCTCCTATTTGATTGTCTGCCGAATAGTCGCATCACAGGCATTTTGCCAGCTTGCCCGCGCTTCGCAAAAAGTCTAGCGACCGCGCAACATTTGGAGACATGATATGGCCGAGATGGCAGCTTTCGATTGGTCCGACCCGTTCCGTCTGGACGATCAGCTTACCGAAGACGAACGCATGATCCGCGACAGTGCGCATGCTTTTGCACAAACCGAGCTACAACCGCGCGTTATCGAGGCTTATCGCAGCGAGCGTGATGCGCCTGATCTGTTTCCGTTGATGGGCCAGACCGGCTTGCTTGGCGCTACCATACCCGAAGAATATGGCGGTGTTGGCGCGTCTTATGTCGCTTACGGGCTGATCGCGCGCGAGATCGAGCGTGTGGATTCGGGCTATCGTTCGATGGCATCGGTCCAGTCTTCCCTGGTGATGTATCCGATCCATGCTTACGGCTCGGAGGAACAACGGCGGAAATATCTGCCCGGCCTCGCTGCTGGTACGCTCATCGGCTGCTTTGGCTTGACGGAACCCGACGCGGGGTCCGATCCGGCGGGCATGCGCACCTTCGCGAAAAAGGTGGATGGCGGTTATGTCCTTAACGGCACCAAAACCTGGATTTCAAACGCGCCGTTTGCCGATGTCTTTGTTATCTGGGCAAAGTCCGAAGCGCATGGCGGCGGCATCAAGGGCTTTGTCCTTGAAAAGGGCATGAAGGGCCTCTCAGCTCCAAAAATTGAGGGCAAGCTCTCGCTCCGCGCGTCAACCACAGGCATGATTGTCATGGAAAATGTGGAAGTCGGCGAAGATGCGTTACTTCCCGAGGTTCAAGGCCTGAAAGGCCCATTCGGATGCCTTAACCGCGCGCGCTATGGCATCAGCTGGGGCGCATTGGGCGCCGCAGAATTTTGCATGCACGCCGCACGGCAATATGGCCTCGACCGACAGCAGTTCGGCAAACCCCTCGCAGCGAACCAGCTGTACCAGAAGAAGCTTGCGGATATGATGACCGATATCGCGCTCGGACTGCAAGCGTCATTGCGCGTAGGTCGGCTTATGGATGAAGGCAAGTTCTCGCCGGATATGATCTCAATCGTGAAGCGCAACAATGTCGGCAAGGCCCTCGACGTCGCTCGTGCCGCGCGAGACATGCATGGCGGCAACGGCATCAGCGACGAATATCAGGTGATGCGCCATATGGTGAACCTGGAGACCGTCAACACCTATGAAGGCGCACACGACGTACACGCGCTCATCCTTGGGCGCGCGATTACAGGGATTGCGGCGTTTTAGACAAAAAATGGGCCGCTTTGCTTTGCAGCGAGCGGCCCAGTTATAGGCTGTTAAGCCTGCTAGGGAGGAAAGCGTATCTCATAAAAGACACGCCTATTTTTTAGCCGAAGAATGGTAAATATCTGATTAACGCTAGCGCGAAAAAACTAAAACTGGATCAGCAAGCGCCGGTTTTGCGGCCTTCAACCGAGAATGAAAAGGGCGAATTGTTGCGAATACCCTGCGACTGGATGTGAATCAGCCTGTTTGATTCCTTGCGGATTGTCGTCAGTCCCTGCCCCTGTCCCTTGCAGCTATAGCTTACCGTTATCGCGTTTGGAGTTGATCGGACCACATAACGTTCGCAAGCCGAACCGCCATGCTGGATTTGTACCAATCTTGTCGGATCGCCGAGGCAAATCGGGGTGGCCGTGGCAGCCGACGCACCAACCCCGACCGGGCGCAATTGCCACATACCGCGATCGAGCGATTCCAGCAGCGACAAGTCGCCACCTTCGACGAACGCAAGTGCGCCACTGCCCGCAGACAACACAAGAATGCCAGTTATGGTGAGATGGGAGAGTTTCAATTTCATAAGCTTCTTTACCGTAACCTTGCGCAGTTTCAGCGAAGCGACCTTTTGTTTATCGTAGCTATAGCATCAAAGATTACAATAAGCGCGATAGAATGTGGTATATGAACGATGAATGACCAATAATTTGCGACAAACACCTGAAGTCAGTTATTGAAGCTCACCAAGCTCAAGGGAAAACGACGAGAACAAAACTCGCAGTCGACGAAAATTTCGCCCGTCTCGTCGGCCATATCGGCGCGGTCTTCGGCGGGAAATTTTGCAATCACATCACGGATATGCGCCAGATCGCAACGACAGCCTTTGGTCAGTGGCGCGCCGGTTTCGACCAAAACCTGATCTTCTTCATGGAATAACCGCCACACAATTTCCTCAAGCGACAGTGACAGGTCAGTGAGTTCATCGGTCGAAATGGTTGAACCCAGTGCCACCACATGTTCCCATTCAGGATGATCGAGCCTGACGTGCAGGCGTTCACGTCCTTCTTCGCCTTCAGGCAAATGCTGGACCAAGAAACCACTGGCGATGCACCGGCCTTCCACATGATCGACAGCCACGCGAATTAGAGTCGGGATTTGCTCGGATTGTACAAAATAATGTTCTGCCGCATCAGCAAGCGAAGACCCTTCGAGCGGCACTATGCCCTGATAACGTCCGCCCCCTTCGCCCATTGGCAGCGCACGGTCGAACGTAATGGCCAGATAGCCAGTACCAAAAAGGCCAAAAAGGGTGGAGTCAGGCGGAAGGGTGGCCACCGTTGCCGCGTCGAACTGAGAATAGCCACGCAACGCGCCGTCCTTGTAATCGCACGCAAGCAAACGGATCGCGCCTTTGGTGGTCTGCGCCTGCAATGTCAGTTGACCATCAGCCTGCTTTAGCGACGCACCAAGCAAAGCCGTCAGCACCAGCGCTTCGGCAAGGGTCTTCTCGATCAATGGCGGATAAGCATGCGCTGACAATATGTCAGACAACACGGCATCAAGCCGGACCAAACGCCCGCGCGCATGACGTTCCGGTAAGGAGAAGCGCAGCGGTTGGTCGCCAAATGTTTCGTGTTGCGACGCCATCAAAGTAAACCGAAGCACCATAAAAGGATCGACTTTTGCGCGTGCAGGCGATTCTCCGCTTCGTCCCATATCAATGATTGGGCGCCATCGATTACACCGTCTGTCACTTCCTCCCCACGATGTGCGGGCAGACAATGGAGGAATTTCGCATCAGGCTTCGCAGACGCCATCAGGCGTTCATTGACCTGATAAGGCATCATCGCCGCAATCTTGTTATGCGCGTGCTCCTGGCCCATCGATACCCAAGTGTCGGTAACCACTATATCCGCGCCTGCAACCGCCTCGACTGCATCGCGCGTTAGTTTAATATTCGCGCCGGCCGCATTCGCGGCATCGATAAAGCTGCTGTCGCTTTCATACCCCAGGGGTCCTGCGATCCGGACGTTAAATTTGAACAGCCCTGCCGCTTCGACGATCGAGTTCAGCACATTGTTGCCATCGCCGAGCCAAGCGACTTCGAGGCCGGGTAACGGCTTGCCTTGTTCGACGACCGTCAACAGGTCAGCAACGATCTGGCACGGATGCGACAGGTCGGTAAGCCCGTTGATAACCGGCACACTGGAATATGCAGAGAGCTCTTGTACCTTTGCATGATCATCTGTGCGAATTAGTATCGCATCGACATAACGCGACAGGACTCGCGCTGTATCGGCCACGCTCTCGCCGCGACCCAGCTGCATCTGGCCCGCCGCCATGAATATGCTGTCGCCGCCCAATTGCTTCATTGCCATTTCGAATGACGTTCGCGTGCGGGTCGAGTTTTTCTCGAAGATCATGCCCAAGGTATGTCCCGCCAGCTGTGCATTAGCATCGGCCTTGCCCTTTGGCCAACCGGCGCGCGTTGCCTTTCGGTCAATCGCATCGGCCAGCATTGCTGCAATCGCGTCCCCGCCCGCATCGGACAGGTTCAGGAAATGTCGTGTCATGCCGCCTGCGGTATCTGGTAACTCGCCGCGCCTGCGGATAGTTTTTCCATGAATGTCGCGATGTGGCTGTCGTCGATATTAAGCGGCGGCAATACGCGGAATGTGTTGTCGCCTGCCGCCACGGTCAGCAAACCGTGATTGTCGCGCAAATGCGCCACAAATGCGCGCGCCTCATGAGTCATCATAACACCGAGCATAAGGCCTTTGCCCCGCACACCGGTGAACAGGTCCGGATAGTTTCCGATAAACTGCTCAAGTGCTGCGCGCAGCTTGTCGCCGGTTGACCGCACGTTGGTAAGAAACTCGTCATTGGCAACGACATCCCAGACCGCCTGACATGCCGCCATTGCGAAGGGGTTGCCGCCATAGGTCGAGCCATGCGTGCCGACAACCATGCCA
Organism: Sphingomonadales bacterium; assembly: GCA_031370535.1. Classification (GTDB taxonomy): domain Bacteria; phylum Pseudomonadota; class Alphaproteobacteria; order Sphingomonadales; family Sphingomonadaceae; genus Sphingorhabdus_B. The sequence continues at coordinate 16,984 of JANMQN010000073.1, forward strand.
CGCGCCGCCTTTTCAGTGGCAAGGCATGCACCAACGGGGAAGCCGCCGCCTAGGCCCTTGGCGGTCGCCATGATGTCAGGCTCGATGCCATATTGTTCGTGACAATAAAGCGTACCGGAGCGTGCGACGCCGCACTGGACTTCGTCGAGTATCAGCATCAAGTCATGCTGGTCAGCCAGCGCACGCAGGCCTTTCATAAATGCATCGGACGCGGGACGGACACCGCCTTCGCCCTGGATGGGTTCCACGAGAAAACCGGCGGTGTTCGGACCAATTGCGGCCTTGGCACCTTCCAAATCGTCGAATTCGACATATTTGAAACCTTCGAGTAACGGCAGGAAGCCCTTGTGCATCTTCTCTTGGTTCGATGCAGAAATCGTTGCCATTGTTCGGCCATGAAAGGCATTTTTGAACGTAATGATCTCGAACCGCTCGCTACCTTGCGACTGGTGATAGGCACGAGCCGTCTTGATTGCGCACTCGACTGCCTCTGCGCCCGAATTGGTAAAGAACACCGTGTCGGCAAATGTCGTGTCAACGAGACGCTGTGCAAATGCCTCGCCCTGCGGGCTGCCATACAAGTTCGACACGTGCATCAGCGTCGCAGCCTGATCCTGAATCGCTTTGGTCAGATGCGGATGCCCGTGGCCTAAAAGATTCACCGCAATGCCCGCCGCAAAATCCAGCGCTCGGCTGCCGTCTTCGCTAATCAGCCAAGCGCCCTCGCCTCGCACCGGCCGGAACCCGCAACGGGGATAGACGGGCATCAAGGGAGTGATCGACATGGTTTTTCCTTTCTGTTTCGCCAAAAGGCAAAAAGCGGCCCCGCAGGACCGCTTACTTATGAAACACCGCTATAAGCCCGCCAAAAAGGCAAATCAACCCACTGCAACGCAGCCAAATCGCTGCCTATATGAGCATTTCCAGCGCCGGCCCCTGTCCCAGAAAATTGACAGGGCTGGCGCTGGCTCCATACGCACCGGCGCAGAAAATTGCGACGAGATCGCCAACGTCGGCGCGCGGCAGATGGGCTTGGTCCGATAATTTATCGAGTGGCGTGCAGAGGCAGCCGACGATCGAGGCGACTTCCTCCGGCTCCGCATCAAACTTCTTCGCAATCGCTACCGGATAGTTACGACGGATGACGGTGCCGAAATTGCCGCTCGCCGCGAGTTGATGGTGCAGGCCGCCGTCGGTGATAAGGAAAACCTCTCCATGGCTGATCTTGCGGTCGACGATACGGGTCAGGTAAACGCCTGCTTCGCCGACCAGATAGCGGCCTAGTTCGATACAGAAATGGGTATTGGCAAGGCTCGCTGGCAGCGAGTCTAGTGCCTTGCCCAGTGCCGCGCCCACGGCTCCGATATCAACTCGTTCGTCTCCCGGAAAATAAGGAATGCCAAATCCGCCACCCAGATTGACATGGGGCGGGGACACGGCGATCTCTTCGGTTAGTTCCGCGACCAAAGCCAAAGTCTGCGCCTGCATTTCTATGATTGCTTGGGCCTTCAATGCTTGGCTGCCGGCGTAAATATGAAAGCCCCGCCACTCCGCACCGGAATCAATGATGCGCTTCACCAAAGCAGGCACATGCTCGGCATCGACCCCAAACTGCTTCGCCCCTCCGCCCATTTTCATGCCCGAGCCTTTCAGGTCGAAGCTGGGGTTTACGCGAACCGCCAGCCGCGGCGTGACGCCCAGCCTCGCACCAATGGCAATGGCCCGCTCAACCTCGCCTTCGCTTTCACTGTTAAGAGTCACGCCAATCGCTATCGCGCGTTCAAGTTCCCGGTCACGCTTGCCGGGTCCAGCAAAGCTGATGCGGTCAGCCGTAACACCAGCGACCAGCGCCAGTTCGAGTTCTCCCCCCGAAGCGACATCAAAACCATCGACCAACCGATTCATCAGTGCCAGCACCGGTGGAAAGGGATTGCCCTTCATTGCATAATGGATCGCCAACCGCTGTGGCATCGTGGCGCGCAAATCCGCCATCCGTATGTGCAAAATGTCCGATGAGTAAACAAATAGAGGCGTGTCCCCTGCTTTTTCGACAAGCGCAGATACCTTTACCCCATCAATAGCGAGTTCGCCCTGTATGGCGGTGTAGCCAGCGGGAATGGGTCCGGTCGCCTTCATTGTGTTAGACTAGCCGCCAAGTGGTTGCGATCCAGTTTACCATTTGCGCTTTTGGGAAACTCATCCAGCCACACGACCTGTGCGGGCTGCATAAAATTGGGCAAAGTCGCCTTAAGATGTGCCTTAAGCCCCTCGTCATTGCCGCAGCCGCGCACGAACAGCACGATTGCTGCGCCCAACCGCTCGTCCTTGCGGCCCAGCGCGCAGGCTTCGGCAACCAATCCGCTTTCGACCGCGGCTTCTTCGATTTCGGTAGGGCTGACGCGGTTGCCGCTGGTCTTGATCATCGCATCGTCGCGGCCCACGAAATAAAGCAAGCCGTCGGCATCTCGTTTAACTGTGTCACCAGACCAGACGGCCATGCCTCCGTAGCACGAGAAGGCTGGCGCGGGCTTGAAGCGTTGGGCGGTGCGGGTCTCGTCCTGCCAATAGCCTTGCGCGACCAATGGCCCTGCATGGACAAGCTCACCCGGCTGGTCGGACGCGGCTTTGCTGCCGTCGGGCGCGACGACCATGATTTCAGCAAAGGGAATGCCCTGCCCCATGCTGGTTGGCTTGGCATCAATCAAGGCGGGGTCGAGATAGGTTGAACGGAAGGCTTCGGTTAGGCCGTACATGGCGTAGATGTCGGTTCGTTCCCCAAAAATGCTGCGCAGCATTTTTACGAGACTCGGGGTCAATGCGCCACCCGAATTTGTCAAACGCCGCATATTTTCAATGGCTTCGGCGGGCCATTCCTGTTCGACAAGCTGCACCCATAAAGGCGGGACGGCGGCGAGGGTGGTGATATTGTGCTTGGCGCACGCCTTAATGACATCGCGCGGGGTGAGATAATCGAGCGGCACCACGCAGCCGCCCGCGCGCCATGTGCTGAGCAGCTGATTTTGACCATAGTCGAAGCTAAAGGGCAGGACAGCGAGTGTTTTATCGTCAGGGGCGAGTTTCAGATATAGCGCGACGCTGATCGCGCCCAACGCGAGGTTGGCTTGAGAGAGCATGACGCCTTTGGGGCGGCCGGTCGAGCCCGACGTGTACAGGATAGTAGCGAGGGTGTCGGAGCTGGTGGTGGGAGGTAGGGGTGGCATTGCGCAAGCATAGGTATCGTCCAATACCGCAAGCAGCATTTTCTCGTCTGCAAACGCCAAATCGCCTGCTCTTGCGGCGTTGGTAATCAGAAGCCGTGCGCCGCTATCCTCCATAATATGACCGAGCTGCCCCGCTTTCAGCAGCGGATTGACCGGCACATGAACCAGCCCGGCGCGCACGGTTGCCAAAGGCATGAGGCACGCGATTTCCCCTTTGCCCAGCCAGGTCGCCACACGGTCGCCTGCGGCAAGCCCCTGTCCCGCCAACCACGTCGCAAGCCGACCGATACGGAGATTTAACTCCTCATAGGTTATCACCCTATCACGGATGACGAGTGCAGGCGCATCGGCCTGCCCGAACAAGGGCAGGTGATCGAGTGGAAAGACTGGCAAATCGGTCGTCATTAGGGCATTACTTCACGGGATTAGGGCATGTCAGGGGTCAGTTATTTGCCGGTAAAAGGTGAATATCACGATAATTTCCTCACCGCGCAAGCTGCGGCGCGCGGGGCGCTGGACCGTGATCGTCAACCTTGCCTGTTCGACCGGCTCGAATGGCTCGACCAGCTGCACCGGATGGCATTGCGCGACCGTGCGCCTTTGTTACTGCGCGCGCATGAGGGCGATGCCGATGCGTGGATGCCGCTGATGCAGCTTGGCGGAGGGCAATATAGCGCTCTTGCCAATTGGTATAACTTCACCTGGCGACCGATTTTTGGTGGTGCCTATGACGAGGTTACACGTCTTTCCTTGTTACGCCAACTCGCGGCGACGGCGCATCAACGCACGCGTCGTCTGACGTTGGCCCCGGTTCCCGATGAGGAAGGATCGGCAAGCCAGATTGTCGCAGCGTTCGAGGCGTCGGGCTGGGTGGCGGAAATGACCGAATGCGGCGAGAACCATTATCTGCAACTGAGCGGCCGGTCGTTCGACCAATATTGGGCAAGCCGCCCTGGGCAGCTCAAGAATACCGTCAAACGCAAGGGCAAAAAGGGCGTCGTCTCGGTCCGCATCGAGTGCGAATATTCGCAAAAAAGCTGGGCTGATTATGAGCGCGTTTATGCGCGAAGCTGGAAGCCGCATGAGGGCAGCCCGGAGTTTTTGAAGCAGCTGGCGCAGCAGGAAAGCGCCGCGGGAGCGTTGCGGCTGGGGCTTGCCTATATCGACGGTCAGCCGGTCGCCGCGCAGTTTTGGACCGTGGAGAACGGCGTCGCCTTGATCCACAAGCTGGCGCATGACGAACGGCATCTGGAATATTCGCCGGGGACGTTGCTTTCAGCCGCGTTGTTCCAGCATGTTATCGACATCGACCATGTCGATGAGATTGATTTCGGCACCGGCAGCGACGGATATAAGCGCGACTGGATGGAAAATGTGCGTCCGCGATACCGGGTCGACCTGTTCTGGCCGAACCACATCGCCAATTGGCCCTTGATTGCGCGGGCGCATTTGCGGCAGATGCGCCGGAATGCCGCGTGAGTTGAAAGAAAATAATGTCCGAAAAGATTGAAAATACCATCCGCGATTTGCTTTCAGACGTACTTGGCCTGTCGAAAACGCAGGTAGCTTCGATGGATAACGACACCGAATTATTCGGTGCATTGCCCGAACTGGATTCGATGGCAGTTGCTGGGTTGCTAACCGAAATGGAAGACCGGCTAGACATTGTGATTGACGATGACGACGTCGATGGCGAATTATTCGCGACCTTCGGCAATTTGGTGGCCTTCGCAAAGGCCAAGGTTACCGAGTGAGGCCTCCGCCTGCCCATCTCATTTACGAAACGGGCGGGCACAGCGAACATTGCCTGAGCTTTGGAGCGGTCGACGCTGCCCGCACGATATTGATCGTTCCGCCGCTGTTCGACGAAATGAACCGGACGCGGCGGATGATGGTTGAAGCCATGCGCGTGCTTGGCGAGCAAGGTGTGCGAACGCTGCTTCCCGATCTACCGGGGAGTAACGAAAGTTTGGCCGACATGTCGGATCAGACATTGTTGGACTGGCGAAATGCAGTGGTCGATTGTGCCAGCCAGCTATCCGCTACACATATCGCATCCATCCGCGGCGGCTGCTTGATTGACGATGCTGCAAAACTGCCCCTGTGGAGGCTAGCGCCCGCAAAGGGCACGTCATTGCTCAAGACAATGCTTCGAACCCGGGTTGTCGCCGATAAGGAGGCAGGGATTTCGACAACGGTCGAGCAACTTCTGACGGCAGCGCAATCCGCCCCGCTCGATCTCGCCGGCATTTTGTTTGGGCAGGAAATGCTCGCGGCACTGGATATGGCGCTGCCTTCCACGGAAACCGGCATTCACGAAGTCATGCTTGCGGATATCAATGGAACACCGCTTTGGTTACGCGCTGAACCTAGCGATAATCCTGCAATGTCCACAGCGATTGCCGCCGACCTGGACTGCTGGAGCGCATCATGCGGCGGATGATCGATTTTAAATGTGCAGGGGACCGTTTGGCCGGAACGCTAGACGACGCAGTGGGAACCACGGGCCTGCTGATTGTTAGCGGCGGCAATGAAATTCGCAGCGGGGCTTATGCTGGACAAGGCGCGATGGCAGCCTATTTCGCTCGTCAGGGTCATCCCGTTTTCCGCTACGACCGTCGCGGCATCGGCGACAGCGAGGGCACCAACGACGGATTTGATGGAAGTTCGCAAGACCTTGCCGCCGCCGTCACAACATTTCGCAAAACGGCGCCGCACATTAGACATCTGGTCGCGTTTGGTAACTGCGACGCAGCCACCGCGCTGGCACTATTCCATTCCGGCCGCGCAATTGACAGGCTGATCCTTGCAAACCCCTGGGTTATCGAAGCAGCGGCGGGTAATAGCGCACCGCCGCCGCCCAACGCGGCAGCCATTCGTTCGAGATATTGGGCCCGAGTTAAAAATCCGCGCAGCCTGCTCGACCTGCTGACCGGCAAGATCGACGTTGGAAAATTTGTAAGGGGGCTCGCACAAGCCACGCGAAAGGAAGAGGCAAGCGGGCTATCCAGGCGTTTGGCGGTTGCCCTTACTGAATGCGATACGCGAACGCGCATACTGATTGCCGCGCGTGACACCACGGCGATGACATTTATGGGATGCTGGAAAGGCGCGCATTTCGATGCGGTACGCACGGCGGGACATATTTCGCTCGGCGCGCTCGACACCGCCTCGCACAGCTTTGCCGAAGTGCGAGCCAAAGAGTGGTTGTACGCGCAAGTTGCAGAGGTTTTGGCAGCAGCGGAACGCGGATAGGCTTTACTGCGTTATAGCAGCAAGGCAAAGGGGGAAGCAAATCGATGTGGGGCAAAAGCATCTGGATAGTGGCGCTGGCGATGACGGCGTTGCTTACTGCATGCGACAAGGACGTCGGCAATCCCGCGCCGCCACGGATTGAAACCCCGCTGACTTTGCCCAAGCCGGCTTCAACGATCATCGTCCCGCTCTCCATAGATATTGCGGATATCGAAGCCAAGCTCAACCAGACTACGCCCGGCCGCCTATGGGCCATTAACCAGTATGAACCGAAATGTGTTCCGGCGCAGCGGGTAACCGTGTGCGCCGTTCACACGCGCAAATGTAAAGGCGACGCCTGCAAGAATGTCCCGTGCAAGATCGGTGTCAAGCGCGCCAAGGTCACGCCCGATGTTGCTTGCCGGATCGTGGGCCAGGTCACACGAGGCCGCATAACTATGTCGGGGCGTGGCGACGCCTTGCACCTTTTCATGCCCGTCACCGCTACCATCAGCGCGCGCGAAGTTGGCGGAGTTATCAAAAAGGAAACGGCCACAGGTTCGGCCACCGTGCGCGCCACCGTAAAAATGGGAATCAACCGCGCTTGGGCTCCGGTCGCCAAAGTCAATATCGACTATGATTGGCGCGAACCACCCGGGATCAATTTTCTGGGGCAGCGCATTCGCTTTGCCGAAAAAGCAGACGCGAAACTGGCGGGCGTAATCGACGGATTGGAGCGTGACCTGTCGAAAGAAATATCGCGGATGCATACGCGTGCACTGGTGAATGGTGCTTGGAATCAAGGATTTACGTCGATATTGCTGAACCGCGAAAAGCCACCGGCATGGATGCGGATCACCCCAAAGGAACTTGGCTTTGGCGGCTATCGGGTGAATGGACGCCAGTTGGAGATGACGCTGGCGGCTAAGACTGTCACTGAAACCTTTATCGGCGACCGGCCCAGTGACCCTGAAATAACCCCGCTTCCGCCCCCTGTTGCAGTAGCTGGCGAGCGTGGCCTTAATTTCTACGTCCCTGTGGTAGCTGATTACGCGCAGCTCGAACCAGTTATCGAGCGTGCTTTGGTAAAACTGGCGCGCAAGGGCATTTCGCTGGATGGCATTGGGCCCGTTGACGTCAAATTCGGCAAAGTCACTGTCTATGCAACCGAAGGTGGAAAGCTTGCTGTTGGCATAAAGGCCAAGGCCGATATCATTCGCAGTCCGCTGGCCGCTACAAACGGAATCATCTGGCTTTCGGCCTCACCATATAACGAGCCCAATTCGCAGATTATTATTATCCGTGACCTCAAGATCGCGGGTCGCACGGACCGCGAGGCTGTGAACCTTCTGTTCTCGCTGTTCATGGACGAAGAGGTTCTTGCCGAAATAAGCAAAGCGCTGACTCAGGACTTTAAAAAGGATTATGACAAGGTAGTAGCCGCCGCGGCCAAGGCAATCGCAACCCGGCGCGAAGGCGATTTTACGCTGTCGGCCAAGATTACGGGCATTAGCCACGGAACCGTTGTACCGACCGGGCAAGGACTTTTTCTTCCTGTTCAGGTCACCGGAAAGGCCAACATCCGGTACACTCCGGGCAAGTAATTACGCTGCCTCTGTTAATGCATTGAACGGCTGTTTTCACGCTGGAACAATCTGAAATATTTGCTGGTTTACGCCTTACCAAAGCGCGGGTCATGCGGTTCGGTCCGCAACATACTTCGAAGGAATGAATGAATGACACCGGATCTGAGGTATGTATCGGACACAGAGCCTGGAATTACCCGTAGAAAATATGGCAAGGGTTTCCGATATACCGACCACAGGGGCCGGTCGATAAATTGCGACGAGGAGTTATCTCGCATTCGCAGCCTCGCCGTGCCACCCGCCTATCGCAATGTATGGATTTGCCCGCTCCCCAATGGCCATTTGCAAGCAACGGGTCTGGATGAACTTGGACGCAAGCAATATCGGTATCACCAGCATTGGACCGAATTTCGCAGCCTAGAAAAATTCGATGGCCTAGCAGCATTCGGCAGAGGCTTGCCGAAAATCAGGCGCAAAATAGAAAAAATACTGGCAAATGCTCGGCGCGACGAGATGTTTGGGAAAGAAGTCGCGCTTGCTGTGTTGGTCAGGCTGATGGATCATACAGCGATGCGGGTGGGCGGACGCTCACGTACCAGCCAGGGTGCAACCACCTTGCTGATGCGCAACGTCAAATATGGCAATGGCACCTTGAAATTGAAATATACCGCAAAGGGCGGGAAAAAGGTGCAGAGCACGGTTTCCGACCGACGCCTGCAAAAGATACTCGAAAAAATTCACGATCTGCCCGGCAAACGGCTGTTCCAGTATATTGGTCAGGATGGCGAGATACATCCGCTCGACAGTGGAGATGTCAACGGCTGGCTTAAAGCTGTGACGGGGCAGGATAATGTCAGTGCGAAAATGTTTCGCACGTGGCACGGCAGCGTTGCTGCGCTCGAAGCGCTACGTATTGCGGACAAGGCAACAATCAAAATTGCTTGTGAAGCCGCTTCCGATATTTTGTGCAATACGCCTGCGATCGCGCGAAAAAGCTATGTACATCCCAATGTCTTGCAACTCGCAGAACAGGGCAAGGCCAGCCAGAAAATAAGGCAATTGCCGATGAAAAAAATCGGGGGCCTTAATGCAGCAGAGCAAAGATTACTGGCTCTGTTGCGTTAGGATAATTTTTCCCGCGCAACTTAAACCCGCAGCCCGCGTTAAGCCTTTTACAAAGACTTTAAAGATGGAGAAGGAACATGATGACGGATCCGAAATTTCCGCCAAAGCCGGTCGAAGAACCGAACGAATGGCCAGACGAAGTCCCCCCCGATGGCGGCGATACCGACTTCCCGGGAACCGTTCCGGAAGAAACACCATCGGATAATTAATACCGACTGGCTGCTCATTGGCGGCTAGCCTTTGATCCAACAGCTGAATCCGGTTCAGCCAGAATAAGATGGCCCGAGCCCCCATTTTATGTGGGCTCGGGCCATTCTTTTATAACATGAACGACGTTGCCCTCGTTGTTAGCCCGCGTCTAAAAACCGTCTTATGCCGTGCCGGGGTTGAACGACGGTGGATCGCTGGCTGGGAAAGAAGCATCGGATATGTCGTCGAGATCGTCCCAATCCTCACCTGGATGATCTCTCATCCCGGTTGTACCTGCGTGTCGCGTCTGGTCGAAATTTTCGTAATCTGTTTCGTCATCTGCAAACGCGGCTGAAAAGTCGTCGCGCAGCGCCTCTGCACGCGGAAGCCACTGGCGGCGCGATGCATAAAGACCGGCTCCCACAGCTACGCCTACGCCAACGACCGACACAACTGCAGCCAGCCAACCCGGCACTTCGGGTACACTTCGTGTCCGCCGGTTGCCTTGACGGACGGTGTTCGATTTTTGCGACGCGGCCACCCGGCCGGACGGTTTGCGTTTTGTGGGCGCTGATTTTGCTCCCGTTCCTGTCGCATTTTTGGAATTGCCTGTGGTAGCCATCGCAAACCTCGCTTTCATTTTCTGTGTATGAATTCTGCGAAGATAACGGGGCGTGTAAAAAGAAGTTCCACTCATGCTCGTGCACCACTTTGCACTCAGCAGCTTGGCGCATTTACTATTTGCCGTCCCGGGAACTTAATTTGGCAATCGCAGTTTCACTTCGCACTCTGAAAGGGAGAAATTTTATGAATATCATTATCATGTTGGTGGTTGGAGGTATCTTGGGATGGCTCGCAAGCATCGTAATGCGTACCGACGCCCAACAGGGAGTTTTCCTTAATGTCGTCGTCGGTATCGTAGGTGCTTTGTTGGCAGGATTCATTATTACACCGCTGATCGGCGGAGCGCCAATCACCAGCGGCGCGTTCGACATCATGTCGCTTGTTTCGTCATTCATCGGCGCCGTGGTGCTCTTGGCCATCGTGAATCTGTTTCGTCGCGGTCGCGTCCGCTAGATTTTTTTTGAAGAAGGGAAGTAAAATGAAAAAGACTTTTATAACGGCAATCGCTTCGGTTGCCTTGATTACGCTTGCAGGCTGTGACAGCGCCAAGGAAAACAAGCAGGAAGACGTTGCGGACGCCGTTCGCGACAATGCCGACGCAACTGCAGATGCAATGGAAGACAAGGCTGACACCTTGGATACCAAAGTTGACGGCGTTGATTCCGCTGCAGAGCAGAAGATGGAAGACAAGGCTCAGGCTGTACGTGAGCAGGGCGAAGTGAAAGCCGATGCCATGGAAGACAAAGCGGACGCGCAGGATAAATAAATCCTGAGCATCCAATGATTTCAGAGCCCGCCGTCTGTGACGGCGGGCTTTTTAATGAACTTTCGCAGCACCTTTTAGGTCACAGCCTCGTACAAGTGATGCAGATAATTGGGGTTGAACATCGCCAAATTTTTCAACGCGGTGAGATCGTTTACGGTCAACGAGCCGCGCTTGATCGTTGCAATGCCGGTTTCATTCAGTTCTTTGACGGTGCGGCTGACGTGCGGCTGGGTCAATCCCAGAGCATCCGCAATATCGGATTGCGTTAGCGGAAAGTCACATCTGCCATTGTCAACAAGGCCAACCATCTTCATTCGGATGAAGAGTTCGCATGCCAAGTGAGACACGCTTTCCAAGGCATTGCGCTGGCCTGCAGTGACTAGCCATTCGCGCTGGATTGAAGCTGTTAAAAGGGAGTCCCACCATAAAGCACGAATGACGGTTGGGTTTTCATCGCCCAATTTTTCAAACTCACCGGGCGTAATTAATGCGTAACGCAGCGCGGTTAGCGCGGCAATCGAATGATCCATCGCCGATAGAATATACACATGGAGATCGGCCAGATCGCCTGGAATGAAGAATGACAAAATCTGTCTTCGACCATCTTCCAGTGTTTTGTAACGGCATGCCCAGCCGCTGACGATGAGGTTGACCGTTTTGGGGTCCTCGCCTTCACTGATAATGTCGCTGCCCGAGCGAATGTCGGCAATCCGGCGTGAGGCGTAGGCATCTATTACGCGCTCACTCTCCCCCGACAAATTCGAGAATGCACGTAGTTTTCTGACGAGATATTTACCCGACACCGTTGCTCCCCTGTAAAATTGCGGAACCAAAACGGCAGCGCCAGGTTTTCCATAATAGGTTTGATAAGGCCTGACCACGTTCATGTTGGAGCGCCTCATTCGCTAAGTTCGGCAACATCGAGGGAATATATGGTGGATCCAATCCAAATAGTCGGATTTTTCGCTGCCGCTGCATCAGTAACAAGCTTTTTGCCGCAAGCTTGGAAGATCATCCGGACCAACGACGTTCAAGGTTTGTCAGCGCGCATGTATTCATTGACGGCTTTCAGTTTCAGCCTTTGGCTCGCATACGGAGTTCTCAGTAGCCAATGGGCCCTGATTGTTCCTAACGCGTTGTGCCTGACAGCAGCCACGTTCATTTTGTCGATGATATTGTTGCCTGAAAAAAAACGTGAGGTTGTCAGCCGGACCCTGAACCCCGAAAACTGACGCATTTCTTTCAAATCGTCTTGGCGAGTGTCAGAAGCAGACGCGTACCTTGGCCGCGATCGCCAACGATTTGCAGCGTTCCGCCAACCTGAGTGGCAAATGCATGCATGAGTTCCATTCCCATGTCGGGTGGATTATTATCAGCGTCATATCCTACACCATTGTCGGACACCTCTAATATGACTGTGTCATCATTGTCCGACAGTTCTACGTTAATGTGACCATCTCTATCTTGTTTGAAGGCGTGACGGTAAGCATTTGTTACGGCCTCAACGATGAAGAGCGACAAGGGCACCGCGTAATCGATCGGTACCGGATGTGCGCTGGAACTGCATGATAATTGGACAAATTTTTTGTGGCGGTTCGCGGCTCGAAGCTGACCACAGAGCTCATACAGCAGTCTATCAATGATGACCTCACCACGCTCGCTATCGTTTTCCTGTTCATAAAGCGTGCGGTGAATCAGACCCAGCGCAGATATCCGGGCTCTTGTTTGTGCCAACACTTCGCGCGACTGCGGTTCGTTCACCCTGCTTGCCTGCAATGTCAGCAAGCTAGTAATGATTTGCAGGTTGTTTTTTACGCGATGATGTACTTCGCGCGTCAATGCCGTCTTCGCGTCCAGAGCGTGTTGCAAGTCCGTGCTCCGTTTTTCAATGATTTGCGCCATCGAGTGTAGGTCTGCGCTTAATTCTGCGATTTCCGTCGGCGCTGAATCGAATTTATGACGGTCGCCGACAAAATCGCCCTTTGAAAATTGATCGGCAACCTTTCCGAGATCTCGCAGCCACCGCACGACGAGCCGATTGGTCCCGAACCAAATCGCAAGTGATGCAAACAGAATAGAGATGAGGGGTAGCAATATGCTGACCCTGACTTGGGCGAGCGCCGACGCCAAAAGACTGTCTCGCGGCTCAGCATATACGACGTAAAGGTCCGAACCGTATAATGATGCCGTCGCATACATCCAAACCCTACGTTTTGGATCGCGACGCATATTGGAACCATCGGCCGAAGACGGCCTGACCAGCTTAAATGGAATTGCGGTGTTACCGCTAGCAACCAATTGCCCGTCAGCTGTGATAATGGATGCCGCCCCTTTACTTGCCTCGGGGGCTTTAGACAGCGATTGTGCCAAGAGGCTAACGTCGATGGCCGCACTTAAAGTGCCATTTTCGACACCGTTTCGGCTTGTAATGGGCATTGCCATAATCAGAACATTTCGCCGCGAAATGCTGCCGATGATGGGACGGCTGATGGTAAGGCGACCGTCGCTTATTGTGCGCTGCCACCAAAACTCCTCCGACACAGATAATCCAGGTCGGAAGGGCAATATTGAACAACGCACTACGCCGTCTGCCTGCGTGCGGACAAAGTTTATAATTGGCGCATAATTGCGCCGACTTGCAGCAAGTGCGGCATTACATCCGGGACCGATTTCCTTGACATTCTGATTTGCGGCAACGGTCATCAACAGATGTTGGGCAACAATAAACGGGTCGCGTTCCCGCTCGGCCAGTGCCTGCGCGCTCATACTCAATCTGCTGGCCGCCAGTCGCTGCGTGTTTTGGAGCGTCGACATGCCCTGGAGGATGCTTACGACCATGATCGGCAATAACGCCACCAAAACAATAAGAATGAGCCCTTGCTTTAATGTCGCTGGTCGAAGCTTAATCACAAAAACGCCCCATTTCGCCCAAATGCCGTCATTCGGGAGAAACAGCTACACCCTGACTGGTAGCAGATTTCAGCATGGCTGATACAGTAGGTTCGTCAGCACCATTTATCAACGCGGCTAAAGCCTGCCGACCGCGAGCCAACCGGCTTTTGACCGTCCCGATGGCACATCCCGTGATCTGTGCCGCCTCTTCATACGACGCCCCTCCTGCTCCCACGAGCAGTAATATTTCGCGCTGCTCATTGGGCAGCTTTTGCAACGCTTTTTCCACATCCGTAAGGTGAATGGCATGCTGCTGAGGTGCTGCCTCGACAAGCAGGCGTTCTGCGGCCTCTGGATCCCAGCTCGACATGCGCGAGTTTTTGCGCATTGTTGTGTAGAACTGGTTTCGCAGGATCATAAACATCCACGCCCGGAAGTTGGTACCCATCGTATAGCTGTCCCGGGCAGCCCATGCGCGCATCATCGCATCCTGCGCCAAATCATCTGCAAGTTCACGGTTACCGCACAGACCTCTCGCAAACGCACGCAATGATGGAATCAACGCAATCATTTCGTTCCTGAAGTCGTCAGGAACCGCCGGCTCAGGAGAGCCGCTCGTCGCCTCACTGACCATTACGATGGCTTCTTGCTACTCGAAGCTCTCGCATCGATTTCGTCCATGAGACGCATGAAGTCATCGGGAATAGGTTCGCTCGCTACCTCATCATGCATTTGGCGCAAAGCGGCCGTAATGGGATCAAAGGCTGGATCGACCTTGTTTTCAAACGCTTTGCCAGGGGTTTTGCCCTTGCGCTCTGACATCAGGTCATACTCCATATTTCGCATGGCGCTTAGAAAATCGTCCGAATGCGTCGGTGTCGCGGGAATGTGCTTCATGGCTCACCACCGCAACCAATTGTTGCTGTTCATTATAGTCATATCAGCATAATTCGAAGACGCAAAAAAAGTTCCGCGACAAGGAACAAAAACGACGGTTGTGCGTATATATTATTCAGCCAGAGGAACATGCATGTCATTAAGGGAAGATTTAGGCAACGTATTGCCTTTTTTGAGGCGTTACGCGCGGGCGTTAACGGGCTCGCAGAAAATCGGAGATGCCGCCGTAAGGGAAACGCTCGAGGCGCTGCTAGAGGCGCCGGACGAACTTAAGAGCGACCGCGCAGTTAGCATCGAAGTGTTTCGTGTTTTCAACCGGTTATGGAACGCACGGACCATATTGCCTCTCGAGTCGGTTGGAAGAAGCGGCGTCATCGCTCATTTTCCGGTTGAGCGCCGCCAAAGCCTCCTGCTCACCACCGTCGAAGGATTTTCGGCGGACGATGCAGCCTACATTCTGGGCTTGGATGTCAATGAAATTGGCGCTCATGTAACCGAAGCGCGGGCTGCGATTGCAGATGCACTTACCGCAGATGTGCTTATCATCGAAGACGAGTCGATCATCGCTTTGCACATCAAGGAAATAGTCGAAAGTCTCGGCCACAATGTCATGGCGATTGTAAGAACGCATAAAGAGGCAATTGCTAAAACACGCGAGTCGATGCCAGAATTGATCCTGGCCGATATCAGCCTTGCAGATGGCTCAAGCGGAATAGATGCGGTTCGCGATATTTTGGCTGAACAGGACTTGCCAGTTATTTTTATAACAGCTTTTCCGGAGCGGCTGCTGACAGGAGAGCGACCAGAACCAACCTATCTGATCACTAAGCCGTTTGAACCTGAAACGGTTATTGCCACAATCGGCCAAGCTTTGCTTGTTCATCGCGAAATCCACTCGGAGGATTCCAGAGCCGCGTGATTTTTTGGGAACATTTACGCTCGTCGAAAGTTTTAAAAATATAGCAAGCCCATGATTTATTAAAACCCCGCTGGCGTCACATCCCCCCCTCGGGCGTCAGCACCCCCCCGGAAAACACCCCGATCAAATGATCGGGGTGTTTTTTTGTTTTAGTTGGTAAGAACCCCGGCGGAACCGATTTCAGCGGGAGGTTGCATGTCGGTTCCGCCGGGGACTTGCCCTTGCTAATTAGCGAGGGCAAGTATCCTTAAAAGCTTGGCGCGTTCATATCGCCGGTGGGGCGTTGGTTTGCAGCGCATGCTTGAGACCGCTCATTTGGTCATGCCCGGATTTGACCGATTCATAACATTGGGTAATCAGCGAGCGGCTATCGGCGCTCAGGTCGTCATCTGAAATCGCGCTTTCGAATTTTTCCTTGATATGGTCCTCGCCTCTTTCGACTTCGGCAATAATCGCGTTGTCGTCAGCGCCAGTGATTGCCTCGCGAAGGTTCATGAAAACCCGATGCGCACCCGCTGTGATCGAACCGCTGTCCTCGGGTGTGCCACCAAGTTGCGTTACATGTTGCTGCAGTTTTTGCGCTACCTGTTCGCGCTCGTTGGCCCTCGCGAAAAAGATGGACTGGAACTGGGAGTTGTCCGAATCTTCTGCGGCTTCACGATATCCGTCAATGCTATCGATCGTGGTTTTTATCAGGCCGTTTATTCTGGAAATATCGGTTTGATGGGGATCCATTTTGCGTCTCCAATACTGTATGGGGGCACGGTTAACTGCCCAGCGACGTAAATGTTTCGGCAGAATTCCGCTTTTTTCCATCGATGCAAAAGCACAGCTGACCGGCTTGTTGGAACAGAAACGCGGCGCCTCGGTTTATCGAGAAACAGCACCAACGACTGTTTAAAAGCGGATTTTGCCATGTTTAATTATTACTACACTCCTTCCCACAACACTCACGGCTATTCCAGTCGGCAAGGTAATGTGATAAGACTGTCGATTACTACGGAGTCTGACCGGATCTGCAGATTCCAAGACTGTATGTGCCGCATTGACGCAGACGAACGATGAAACGTTCAACCGCAAACTGTCCATCCACGATCAAGCTGGATGATACGATAACATGGGAAGAGGACAACTCGCTTAAGAGGAAGGCCATCCTGTGACTACATTATCGACCGATTTTACCGATGATCTGGAACGACCTACGTTCATGTTTGAGGATGCTCCAAATGAGTGTCAGCCTGCATCTGGCAAGATTGCGCTGGTCGGGCCTTGTCCAACCCGGGCGTGCGGTCTGGCAACATTCACCAGCGATATTGTGAGCTACGCAGCATCGTGCGGAAGTATTTATAACGTCGATCACATTTGTGTTTTGCGCGAGGGTGAATCTACGCACAACCGGATTGCGTTTTTGGAAACGGATCAGGCCTCTTATCATTCTGCAGCGCGTGCAATAAATGAAGCGCAATATGATGCTGTATGGATTCAGCATGAATTTGGCATATTCGGGGGCGACGACGGGCATTATATAATAGGCTTGGCCGAGCGTCTTGCCGCACCTGTAATCGTCACTTTCCACACAATTTTACCCCAGCCTTCGGCAAGCCAGCTTGCCATAATTGAGCGCCTTATAGGAATAGCATCTCGAATCATGGTCATGTCAGTCCATGGCCGCGATCTGTTGGTTTCGCGCTATAAAGCCGACCCGCATCGCATTTCGGTTATCGAGCATGGCGCCCCCGACCGTCCGCTATCTGGCAAAGATCCCTCTACGCCGCTTACACTTGCGACTTTTGGTCTGCTTGGCCCGGGCAAGGGTCTGGAAACCGCTTTGGACGCGCTGGCTAAGGTGCGGGATCAATATCCCAATTTTCGCTATCGCATTATCGGCGCGACCCATCCCAATTTGATCGCTCAAGAAGGCGAAGGCTATCGGGACGCATTAAAAGCCCGTGCGGCGTCACTAGGGCTGGAGGGTCATGTAGAATGGGTCGACAAATTCCTCGATATAGACGACTTGCTGACAGAGCTTGACCAATGCCAGATTTATCTCACGCCTTATCCCAACCTAAATCAAAGCACATCGGGGACACTAAGCTATGCTGTAGCTTTAGGTAAGGCGGTCATTTCGACACCATATATTCATGCAAGAGAACTGCTTGCAGACGGGTGCGGGAAGCTATTCGATCCTGGCGACAGCGACGCGCTTGCCGCAGCTATTCTTGATCTGGCGCTAGACCAGGATAAATTGCAAGACGCTCAAAGACGAGCTTACCATCGGGGTCGAAGCACAATATGGCCCGAATTTGTTGCGGGCATCGATGGAATGATCGGCTCGACAATATTGCACCCGCAACCAAAGCTTGCAAAGGATGCGATGCTCACGGTACCCAACCTGCTTGGTTTCAAGGCGATGGTCGATGGTACAGGCATGCTTCAGCATAGCCACGGACCGGTACCCAATCGGGCACATGGTTACTGCGTAGACGACAATGCCCGCGCGCTGATGCTTATGAACCATGTAAGCAATCGATCAGAGCCTTCAGCATATCAACTCGCCTTGACCTTCTGTTCATTCATTCAGGACAGTTATAATCCTGATACACGGCGTTTCCGCAATTTCATGAGCTATGATCGGCGCTGGCTGGAAGAAGCAGGGTCGGAAGACTCCAATGGCCGGACAATCTGGAGTTTGGGCCACACCGCCCGGCATAATCCGCATCAGGATATTCGTTGGTGGGCCTCGGACTTTTTTAACCGGACGATTGGAGTTGTCAGCGAACTACGGTCGCCCAGAGCGCTCGCCTTTGCTGCACTTGGCGCCGCAGATATTATCGAAAACGATCCCGAGAATATCGCAGCGCAACAAGTTATCGCGCATACCGGCGATATGCTGTTTCAGTTGCTGAAGGCATCATCGAGACCAGACTGGACATGGTTTGAAACGGTCTTGGCCTACGATAATCCCAGACTGCCCGAAGCGCTCATGAAAGCCGGAAAAATCACGGGTCGCCTCGACTGGCTGGATACCGGCATCGACGCGCTGCGATGGATAAATCTGCAACAGATAAGCGAACGCGGCATGTTCAGACCAATCGGCTCGGAAGGGTTCGGCCGTCAGGGCGACTTTCTGCCATTCGACCAACAACCACTCGAAGCATGGTCTGCCGTCGATGCTTGCGCTGCGGCCAATGACATTCATCCCAGCCTGGAATGGTTAGCCCACGCCGAACAGGCGATGTCGTGGTTTCACGGATACAACGACCGTCATCAACCGTTAATCGACGTTGTTACAGGAAGTTGCCGTGACGGCATCACGCCGCATGGAATAAACCAGAACCGGGGCGCGGAATCGATACTCGCCTTTCAACTTGCCTATCAAGGCTATATGCAACTGATCGCAAGAAGAGGACGGGGTGCTTCAATCAATGACGACAAATTGTACCGAGCCGCAAAGCCTGCTGGATATTCACGACCTGAAACTGGCCGCCGACCCACGCCAAGTCGTATTGCGCCCGTTTCATCTCAGCTGGCAGGGTAACTCCGCCGAACCTTCGCGTGCGCAAAAGCTTGTAGACGATATACTGGCGCTTTCCGAAGACGATGTCTTACAGGAACTTGACAAGGTCATGGTCGATTTCGACCAGCGCCACTGGCAGACTGAAGAAGTTTTTCTTCGGCGATTTGAAGACCTTGACGGTGTCGTGCAAGCGGACCGGTCATTGCTATCATTAGCGCGTAAGTTGCTGATTGGTTCGTATTTTTGTCACGAATACAGTTATGCCGCCGCAGCGCTAATGAACCCCAGCATAGTGGCCCATCCCGATCAATCTGGACTTCGCAAAGGCGAGAAACGCTTCATCATGTCGATGCGCGCTGTCGGTGAAGGTCATATATCGTCAGTAGCTTTTCGTGAGGGGATTATCTCCAAACGCAAGGGCTTCACCTTGTGGCCACAGCAACATATTGCCATGGCAATGGACAACCTCCCCAATGGTCATGACCCCGATACCGTACTGGTAAGGCGGCATGGCGAAAGCACGCTAAACAACAGCGTGCTGTTCCCGATGACAGAAGCGCAGCGCAACGGCATCGAAGATCTGCGGCTTGTGCGCTTTCGCGATGACGACGGCGATGAAGACACATATTACGGTACATATACCGCTTTCAGTGGCCGCGAAATTCGGTCCGAAATGCTAAAGACCAAAGATTTTCGCTCATTTGAGCTTTCGCCGTTAAAAGGCCGTGCCGCGCGCAACAAGGGAATGGCGCTGTTTCCCCGGCGCTGCGGCGGGCTTTACACAATGCTTGGTCGTCAGGATGGCAAAAACCTCTATTTGATGCAGTCTTCCAGCATCGACAATTGGGATGACGAAGGCACCTTAATACTCGAACCCAAATATCCTTGGGAGCTGGTACAAATCGGTAATTGTGGCAGCCCGATATTGTGCGACGCAGGCTGGATAGTGCTCACTCATGGTGTAGGCCCTGTGCGCAAATATGCTCTGGGTGCTATATTGCTGGATCGTGACGATCCAACAAAGTTACTCGGACGCACCAGTTGCCCAATTCTGACCGCGGCCGAAGGTGACCGTGAGGGTTATGTCCCGAACGTGGTTTACACGTGCGGCGCAACTTTATTGGGTAACGATCTCTATATCCCGTTTGGAATTTCGGACAGTGCCATCGGTTTTGGGTCCGTGTCTGTGGCTAAACTGCTCAATCAAATGGTCTGACCGAGACGCTGTGACCGAATTATACATCCGGCATATATCTGGCGCGCGGCGGCGTCTATCTAGCGGCCCTTTCTGGCCTGTTAGCAGCATCAGCCAATTTAAAGGTTTAGAATAATATGCTGCACGAGCGGCCTTTTGATAAAAAACAGATCGGATCCTTGTATTGGCGTCTTCCGGTTACAATCACCGAAATTGACGATATCGATAAACCCGAAACTCCTAGCAGCAATGACTTTAGGTTGCTCGCCGAGAATATTCCTACATTATGCTGGATCGCACGCGGCGATGGATATATTTTCTGGTACAACCGGCGTTGGCATGACTATTGCGGTTCGACGCCAGCGGCGATGGAAGGCTGGGGCTGGCAAAACGTCCACCACCCGGACGAGCTCCCCAAGGTTATGGAAGAATGGCAAAGGTCGATTGCAACCGGCGAACCATTTGAAATGATTTTTCCGTTACGTGCTGCGGATGGCCAGTTCAGGCGCTTTCTTACCCGAATTGTTCCTGTAATAGGACCAGAGGGTCGGATTGTCAGATGGCTTGGGACCAATACCGAAATTGAAAGTCAGCTGACTGTAGAGGCTGCGTTGGAGGCGAGCGAGGGCAAGCTTCGCGTTCTTACCGACGCCATGCCGCAGATGGTATGGTCAACACTGCCTGATGGTTTTCACGACTACTACAATGCGCGCTGGTATGAATTTACCGGTGTTCCTTATGGATCGACCGATGGCGAAGGATGGAGCGAAATGTTCCATAAAGACGACCAGGCGCTTGCTTGGGAGCGTTGGCAGCATAGTCTGGCAACCGGCGAACCATATGAAGTCGAATATCGACTGCGCCATCGCAGCGGACAATATCGCTGGACATTGGGTCGCGCCCTTCCCGTTCACGATGTCGACGGAAACATCAGCCGGTGGATCGGGACATGTACCGACATTGACGATGCCAAACGCGATGCTGTTCAAACCGAATTGATGAGCCGCGAACTAAGTCACCGGATCAAGAATATATTTGCGGTAATCGCTGGCCTCATCGGTCTGTCCGCACCGCGAGGCAGCGAAGAGAAGAATTTTGCCAATCAGCTGGCAAGCAGAATAGCCGCACTGGGTCGGGCGCATAATTTTGCAAGGCCGCACAGCCCGCTTTCGCAACCGCATGCCGGTTTTACAACACTTCGTGACCTAATCGGCGAGTTAATGGAGCCGTACGAAACTCCCTTGGGCCGACCTTACGAGATTACCGGTGAAGATATTCGCGTCGGCGAACGAAGCGCAACGCCGGTTGCGCTGGTTATTCATGAGCTGGCCACGAACTCCGTAAAATATGGCGCACTGAGCAGTGCGGATGGACGAATAGGCATTCAGATTAAAATAGATGGTGAACTCGTCGTCATCCAGTGGAAAGAATCGGGTGGTCCCAGAATATCCGCCCCTCCCGAGCATGCCGGCTTTGGAACGCAATTATCTGATGTAAGCATCAATGACCAGCTAGGCGGCTCTCTCATCCGGCATTGGGATGCGGATGGACTTAAAGTGCTTATGACTGTTCGAGCAGCGCATCTTTGAGTGAAATAAGTTAACCAGTAGCACCAATGTTGTTAAAAATTCTGAGCGACGGTGGCGGCGGCGGCGTACTCTCGCCATCTTGATATTTCACCAGAAAATCCAGAACGGTTTCTATTGAGAATTCATCTACTGGCTTTGAAAGAACGCCCAGCGCGCCTTGGACACCGTCACCCAATTGTGCTGGGTTAGCCGTGAGGAATAACACCGTAGCGCCATATTGCTGCGCGAGCGTCTGGCCAATTTCAGGTCCGGTTTCGCCATCGCGAAGATTGACGTCCACCAGCGCAATATCAGGTTTGGTTTCTGCAAAATTGTAGGCCGACGGTGCATCAGGCGCTATGCCGACGACCTCGAATCCCAGGTTTGCCAACGTTTGCCGAAGATTGAGCGCTACAATGAACTCGTCTTCGACAATCAGAACCTTCTTACGCATTTCACCGTGTCCAAAATTGACGTTCACAACAAAAACGCCATCGCGCGGCCAGTGTTCCAAATTTCACAATAATATTTGCCTACCTGCGAGATCAAGCCTTTGCAGAAATTGGATGTTACCGTTGCCAATTCAGTCAATCTATCCGGATTAATCCGCCACCAAATTGGTTAACCCACCGCCATCTGTGGTTAACCATATACGGACACCGGATGGCTGCAGCTTTGGTCGCATATGCGGTTAATGGCTGTGTTTTATTCTCGCCGGCGCGACAGCGGTCTGTCTTGCCATGGTCCGCTAGCAATCGGGTGGATCGTTGCGGCTGTAGTTATAATTTCTATGCCAAGCAAATTGTTAGCGCAATCGGTGGATTATTCAGCAGATATCTCGACATTCACAGGCTGCTCTGAACGACCGGCTAGTTTACCCGTCCAGATGGCAATCGGCCAGCGGAGCAACGTTGAACCAAGCGCGGGTCCTCGCTCAGCGACCAACGCGGAAGCTATTCTAGGTGGCCAAATGAGCAAATTGGAGCAAATGCGACTTGCTCAAGCTTTCGGAGGCTCTTTTGGAACATCGACTGCGGCCGAAATATCATCAGACATCGCCCGAACCGCTCCCAACGCGTGCGACCCTCCATACAATCGGCCTTCCGTGCCAGATACCACAACATCGATTGCTATTCCGGCAGATGCAATTCTCGGTTCAATGCCAATTGCCATAGCTCGCACACCGTTTGACCGAAAATGGTCGGCCGCCAACGCAAACCGGGCCAGTGCAAAAGTGGCACAGGTCCTGGCCGCCACGAGCGCACGAAATTCTAACAATCTTGCAGCGCAGGTTGAAGCCGTCAATCGATGGGTGAACCGCAATATTGCCTTTGGCGAAGACCGGGACATCTATGGCCGCGCCGATTACTGGGCGCCTGCCTCCGAAACTTTTCGGCGGGGTATCGGCGATTGCGAGGACATGGCAATTGCTAAAATGGAACTGCTTTCAGCGCTTGGTATAGGCCGTGACAAGATGCGATTGGTTATCGCACGTGATTTGGTCCGGAATGCTGACCATGCCGTACTGGTGGTGGCGATGTCAGATGGACCGGTTATGCTCGACAATATGACCGACCGCTTGCTCGACGCGCGTCTGCCCAATGATTATCGCCCCATCATGTCATTCAGTCAGAACACCAAATGGGTGCATGGCTATGCCACGCAGCAGCCGCAACCCATGCAGATAGCGCTCGCCAATCCCGTCCCTCAGCCAGCCAAAAATCGCCTGATCGACGTCGTGGCAGTCACGGTTGAGCCCGAAATGCCGATATTGTCGATGGTCCTGCTCAGCGTTCCGTTAGTGCTTCCGAACGAGCTTTCAGCACGGGCTTGAGCAGGTAACTCAGCACGCTTTTGCGGTCGGTCAATATTTCGACATCGCAAATCATCCCCGGCGTTATCGGCAAGAGTTTGCCTAATTTGAGCAGATAAGCGGAGCTGGTTTCGACGATCAGAGGTGCCGCTGATGCTGACTGCGGCGTTTTTCCTGTGCCTCCGGGCGATTGGATGCTGGCAGGTGCCGCATACGCTTTCAGCGCGCGGGGCGATGGCGCTGTGGTTTTTTGTGCTACTTGCACCGTTCGAAATGCTCGTCGGCATTGCCCTGTTCGGGAGGACGCTGACCGGAACATGGGCGAGGCTGGCCACACCCGCAGGGCTGATCGGCCAGACCGCGCAAATCGTCGCCGCGCTATTGCCGCTGTTCGTCGGTGGGAACGGGAGGCGATGATGCGCTCCACCCGGCTCTGTTGGGCCAAGTTAGCCAAGCCGAGCATGCGCGTGCCTTTGCTATACTGTCCTAGATCATACCGAACGATGGGTGGCAGGCCAGACATCCGGCGGCGATGGATTTAGTCCATTCTGCCCGGCATTATTGCCCGAGCAGTGCGCCGGAGATGGCACCAACCGGAGCGGATGGCGACGAGAGTGTTCAGTAAATCGTCGCGTTGGGACGCCGGCACGCGTTTAATGCAGACCGAAAGTCCCACAAGCATGGAGCGTCTTCATGCAAGCTGCTAACCCGCTGCAAGACATTAGCGATGCGATTGAGCCTTGTCGGAAGCCAGCCCAAATCACACGGCAGTCGGTGCCATGCACAGTCGAGTTTCAGACAAGGGATGAGACTTGTAATTGACGCGCCTGCAATGTGTTCAACGATTTTGGAACCAGAAAGCTTCAGCAAGTTCCGCCAGTTCCAACGGAAACGTGGGAACGAATCCTTGGAAAAGTTCATTTGTCGTTTAATAACAGCGCATTAAATTACTTGAATGGTAGCGAAGGAGGGACTTGAACCCCCGACCTATGGATTATGATTCCACCGCTCTAACCAGCTGAGCTACTTCGCCATACCAAGCGCGATTCCCGCATCTCGGCGGGAAGCAAGGCGGCGCTATAGGCTTGGGGTTTTGACGGGTCAAGGCCTGCCAAAAGGAAATCAGCCGTGAAACGACCATCTGCCGATATGCTCCCACGGACCGCCCTTGTAATAATACGCGGCGAGACCGGAAATGGCCAACGGGCGGGCCTTGAAGGACGCAGAAAGCTCGGCATAGAGCATTTTCGCCGCAGCGGGTTCGACCTTGTTCTGAACAGTGATATGCAGGCGGGGCCGTGCCTCATCTTGCGGTATCAGGAGGCCACGAAATTCCTCTGCTAGCTCATCGCGGATCGATATTAGCTCGGGACTATTGACGCGGTATGCGACGCCCCTGCCCAGCATCATGACTTCGCCGAGATGCGCAACCGGCGGAGGGGATTCGCCTGCCAGCTTTGCCATTCGCGATTTGATTTCGGGCAAATGGTTTGGCGGCAAATGGTGGAACAAAGTGATGTGCGCATCGAGGAAGTTGCGTTCTGGCGGGAAATGGGCGCGTCGCAAGCCATTGGCCCAAGCTTGATCGGCCTTGCCCATTTCGGCGGTGATGATAATCGGGCCGGTCATTGCCCCTTGCTTAGCAGGTTACCGAACACAAAAAAGCCGCCCGATCTTTAGATGGGGCGGCTCTTTGTTTGTGCGTGACGAAAACTTATGCGTCGTCGCCACCCTCTGCAGACAAACCACCGTCAGCGTCAGCAGCGGCCTTGGCAGCAGCCTGCTCTTCGCGGCGTTTTGCATTGGCAGCAGCTTCGGCTTCGTCGGCAGCATCGCTTGCGACTTCGGCTTCAACTTGTGCTTCGATGGCTTCGGCAGCGATCTCGGCCTGTTCGGCTTCGAACATCTGGTCAAGGACGTTGACGCCGTCTTTCTGCAGCTCGGCTTCGTCGTCCGAACGGGCCACATTGACCTGAACATTGACCGAAACTTCGGGGTGCAGAACGACTTTGACGTCGAACACGCCGAGCGTCTTGATGGGGCGTTCGAGCACGATCATCGACTTGGCAACCTTTGCGTCCTGAGCGTTCAGGCCGTCAACGATGTCCTTAACCGAAACCGAACCATAAAGCTGGCCGGTTTGCGAGGCAGCGCGGATCAGAACGATCTGCTTGCCTTCGACATTGCCAGAAGCTTTCTGGGCCTCGTCACGGCGGCTTGCATTATCGCTTTCGATGCGAGCGCGGTTGGCTTCGAAGACCTTGCGGTTTGCGTCATTGGCGCGAAGGGCTTTCTTGTTCGGCAACAGGAAGTTACGGGCATAGCCGTCCTTCACGGTGACAACATCGCCAATTGCACCAAGCTTTTCAACGCGTTCGAGAAGTATGATATCCATGTTTCGGCTCCTACTTCACGATATACGGCAGAAGGCCAATGTGGCGGGCGCGCTTGATAGCCTGGCCCAACTCACGCTGCTTCTTTGCCGAAACGGCGGTGATGCGCGACGGGACAATCTTGCCGCGCTCTGAAATGTAGCCTTGAAGCAGGCGTACATCTTTGTAATCGATGACCGGTGCGTCTTTACCCTGGAACGGGCAGGACTTGCGGCGACGGAAAAACGGACGTGCCATAATTTAAGCCTCCTGCTCTGCACGGGGTGCGCGGTCGCCAAAGCCACCACGGTCGGGACGGTCGCCACGTGGGGCACCGCGGTCGCGGTCACCACCACGATCACGATCACCACCAAAGCCACCGCGTTCGCTGCGCTCTGGACGGTCGCTCTTGCGCATCATCACCGACGGGCCGACTTCATGCTTATCGACGCGAACGGTCATGTAGCGAATGATGTCTTCGTTCATCCGCGTCTGACGCTCAAGCTCGGCGATGGTGTCGCCCGAAGCATCGATGTCAAGCATTACGAAATGCGCTTTGCGGTTCTTCTGAATTTTGTAGGTCAATGTGCGAAGACCCCAGGTTTCGGTCTTGATGACCTTGCCTTTATGTTCTTCGACAATCTTGGTGGCAGATTCTGCCAGCGCATCGACTTGGGCCTGTGAAAGGTCCTGACGCGCCAAAAATACATGCTCGTACAGCGGCATGGGCGTTTCCTTGTTCCTACCGATCGCTGACGTCGCACCATGCGAGCGCCCCTCCGGCTTTCTTCGATTTCGGTCAGGCAGGCCTGAGCGAAGTGGGGCGCTTAGGTGGGATTTGGGGGAAATGCAAGCGATTCGGGGTCTTCAGCCTGATACATTCGCCAGCCGCGCCAACACATCCGTAGCAAACCCGCGCAACGTATCATCCCTTGCCCCCATGATGACTACACGGTCGCCGCGCTTTGCAAGTTCGACGATGCGGGTGCCGCAGTCTTCGCGCGCCGAGATGTATTCAGCGTTCCTACCTGCTTCGGCCACCGCCGCGGTGATACTCTTGCTGCCTATGCTTTTGTCCACAGTGCCGCCGAAATAGACGGGGTCGCACAGGATCAAATGGTCGTCTTTGCCCAGCATAGCCGCGAATACGGCGGCGAGTTCGGCGCCCATGACGCGGATCGGGCCGTAGCCGTGGGGTTGGAAAAAGGCGATGATCCGGCCCGGAAAGGCGTTGAGCGTTGCCAGAGTCGCTGCGATCTTGTCCGGGTTGTGGCCGAAATCGTCGATGACCGTAATGTTGTTCGCGGTACCGACAATGTCGAAGCGGCGGGCGAGGCCGTTGAAACGCTCCACCCCGCGCCGCGCTTGCGCCACCGATATGCCGAGCGCTGTCGCAGCGGCAATCGCGGCGAGAGCGTTGGCAATATTGTGGCGGCCGGGGACCATTAGCTCGATTGGGTGGGTTTCGCCCCGTGCATGGAGCATGAAGCGGCTGCCGAGCGGCAGATCGGCGATGTCGGTGACCCGGACGTCGGCTTGGGGTGCGAAGCCGAAGCTGATCGCGCCTGTCAGCCTCATCGGCTCGATTAAAGCAACGGTCTCCGCATCATCGGCATTCCAGACGCAGCATTTCGCCTTCTTGGCGAAATCCCCAAACAACTGCCGCAGTTCTTCAAGGCTTTTGTGGTCGAGGCTGACATTGTTGAGCACTGCGACTTCGGGCGTGAACAACGCAATCGATCCGTCGCTTTCATCGACTTCGGAGACAAACATTTCCCCCTGCCCCACCCGCGCGCTGGCGAACGGCGCATCGTCCGCGACAAAATTTTTCATAACCGCGCCGTTCATGATCGTCGGGTCCAGCCCTGCCTCGGTCAATATCCAGCCGATCATGCCGGTTACGGTCGATTTGCCGCTGGTCCCTCCGACCGCAACGCTGCGCTGCGCGGCGTTGAACAGTTCGGCGAGCAATTCTGCGCGCGTCATGCGCTTGCAGCCCAAGGCATTGGCTTTCGCAATATCGGGCACGCTGTCCTCGATTGCTGCCGAGGCAATCAGAATCTGGTCACCACTGACAAGTCCGCTGCCGTCCTGCGCAAACAAGTCGATGCCAAGACTTTGCAGCCATTCGAATTTCGGCCCCAATCGGCCCTGATCAAGCGCGCGGTCGGAACCCGCAACGTTCGCGCCTGCATCGCGGACGATGCTGGCGAGCGGCAACATGCCCGAACCACCGATACCGCAGAAGAAATAGGATTTGTTTTTGTGCATCCCGCTCCGCTATTGCGAATGACAGATTTTGACAATCGCAAAGGGAGTGGGGTGGAATGAAGATCGGTGTCTGCGCGCCGTCCACCCCGTTCACCCGCGAGGACGCTGCGCGTGCCACAGCGCTTGCCTCGACAACCCATCCGACCGCCGAACTCGTCTTTCACGATCAATGCTTTTCGGAAAGCGGCCATTTCGCCGGACCCGATGCCGACCGGCTGGAGGCTTTTGTCAACCTCGCCAACGACACAGCGTTCGACGCGATCTGGTTCGTGCGCGGCGGCTACGGAGCATGCCGGATCTCCGAGGATGCGGTCGCGCGTCTCAAAGGCGCAGCCCGGGACAAGCTGTATATGGGATATAGTGACGCCGGAAATTTGCTCGGATGCCTGTACCGCAATGGCATTGGCCGTGTGGCGCATGGACCGATGCCTGCCGATATCCGGCGCGAAGATGGCGAGGCAGCCGTCAAGCGCGCGCTTGACTGGCTGGTTGGTGCCAATCCAAACGCCCTCGAACCGCATATTCAGGCTGGTGAATGTTACGCCGCGTTCAACTTGATGACGCTGGCGATGATGGTTGGAACACCCCTGATGCCCGACCTGAAAGGCCATGTACTGATGGTCGAGGAGGTCAACGAATATCTCTACGGCTATGACCGTGCATTCTTCCACGTCACCAGCCATCTGAAGGATACGAGGCTTGCGGGCCTGCGCCTTGGCCGCGTTAGCGATGTCCCCGACAACGACCGCCCCTTCGGCGAAAGCGCGGAGAGCATCGCCAAACGCTGGTGCCTGAAAAGCGGCATTCCCTATCTTGGCCGCGGCGACATCGGGCATGACTCGGGTAACAAGATTGTGCCGTTCGGGCTTGCCACAACACGCGCGCCGCAATAGGCGCGTCGCCACAAAATAATAAACGGGAGCAACAATGCGCGCATTCATTTTTCCGGGGCAGGGCAGCCAAGCGGTTGGCATGGGCAAGGCGCTCGCCGAAGCCAGCTCCGCCGCGCGCGCGGTGTTCGAAGAAGTCGATCACGCATTGGGCCAGCATCTGTTCAAGCTGATGTGTGAAGGCCCTGCAGGCGACCTTACGCTGACCGAAAATGCCCAGCCTGCGATTATGGCGAACGCAATCGCAACGCTGCGCGTGATGGAGATCGAGGGCGGCGTGCGCCTTCGGGAAAAGTGCGATTTTGTCGCCGGACACAGTTTGGGCGAATATACCGCCTTATGCGCCGCCGGGGCCTTGCCGCTCGCCATCACAGCGTCGCTTTTGAAATTGCGCGGCCGCGCCATGCAAGCCGCCGTGCCCGAAGGGGTAGGCGCGATGGCAGCGCTACTGGGCGCCGACATCGAAAAGGCCGAAGCTCTCGCAGCGGCTGCGGCAGATGGTCAAATCTGCACCGTCGCCAATGACAACGACCCTAGTCAGGTCGTGATTTCCGGCCACAAGAACGCAATTCTCCGCGCGGTCGATATGGTGAAGGAATATGACATAAAGCGCGGCGTTTTGTTGGCTGTATCCGCGCCTTTTCACTGCCCGCTCATGCAGCCCGCCGCCGAAGAAATGGCAAGCGCGCTGGCGGCAACGACCATCCACGCGCCGCTCGTCCCGCTCTACGCCAACGTAACCGCTGCGCCGATCGCCGATCCGCACATAATTGCGGCGCAACTGGTCGAACAGGTCACCGGCCGCGTCCGCTGGCGAGAATCTGCCAGTGAGATGGCGGCCGCTGGCGTTACGCATTTCGCCGAATTCGGCGGCAAGGTGCTTGGTCCAATGGTCAAACGCAGCGCGGGCGAGAACGTGACCACCACCAGCGTCATTTCGATGGATGATATTGAAGCATTATTGAAGGAAATCTGATGTTCGATCTTACAGGCATGACCGCACTCGTCACCGGTGCCAGCGGCGGGATTGGTAGCGCGATATGTCATGCGCTCGCCGGCCAAGGCGCCAAGCTCGCGGTTTCCGGCTCCAATGTAGAGAAACTGGAGGCGTTTCGCGCCAGCCTCGGCGGCGACCATGTTGCGGTGCCGTGCAACCTGGGTGACAAAGATAGCGTCGAGGCTTTGGTCCCCGCCGCGCTCGATAAGCTTGGGCAAATAGACATATTGGTCAACAATGCGGGGGTCACCCGCGATAACCTGACGATGCGGATGAAGGATGAGGAATGGGATGAAGTCATCCGCATCAACCTGGAAGCTGCATTCCGCCTGATCCGCGCCGCGACCAAGCCGATGATGAAAGCGCGCTTTGGCCGGATCATCACGATCACCAGTGTCGTAGGCACCACCGGCAACCCCGGCCAAGCCAATTATGCCGCATCCAAGGGCGGCCTCACAGCGATGTCGAAGGCCATCGCTCAGGAAATCGCCAGCCGCAACGTAACGGTGAACTGCGTCGCCCCTGGCTTTATCGCCACCGCCATGACTGAGACCCTGCCCGACGCACAAAAGGAAGCGCTGAACGCGCGCATACCTATGGGGCGGATGGGCGAAGGCGGCGATATCGGTGCGGCGGTCGCCTATCTGGCGTCGAAGGAAGCAGGCTATGTCACTGGTCAGACAATTCACGTCAATGGCGGCATGGCGATGCTATGACCGGCTAGCGGACCAGACCTTTGCCGGGCCGCCAACGTAAATCGCATGCGTCGTTCAGACCCGGCAATATTCTCTTCAATGTCGCCTTGACAGAGTCCGCGCCTTTTAATGCCGGGCTGGAGAGTGGCGGCTTCATGAAATCTCACCCACTCTCCGCCGAAATCACCAGTTTGTCTGCGACCAGCTTTGCAAGATTAGGTAATATCAAATATAATCGTTTGTCGTGACCACGCCGGTAAGCGCTGCTTTTCGGACTTTTCAGAAACAATGTGTCATCAGCCAAAGGATTGGTTCCATCGCCGAGACCACCATAGAATATCCATTCACCCAAGCGCCCCATAATCAGCAGGCTGACGCTGCTTTTGCCTTCACCGTGGAGCCCGGCTCTTTCGTCAGGCGTCAGGATGACCGCCGGGTTTGTTCGCAGCGATGGCCTCTTGATTGCCTACCAGGGCCAGCAACGCCAACGCACAAATCACCAGTCGCCGCATATCCATTTCCCTGTTCAATTTCATTTTGTCTCAGAAAAATTAGTTTTGCTGGCTCCAATGGTCAATTTGCACGGTGTTTCGGTAGACCTTCGATTCCGGCAGCGCAGATAGGTGCATTCACTCCCCCCTTGCCAGCGACCAATCTGGACATTAGTGCGAGTCCTGAAAATCATCCTCCCAACCTTTAAGGGGCAAAAAAATGAGCGATACCGCGGAACGGGTCAAAAAAATTGTAGTCGAGCATTTGGGTGTCGAAGCCGACAAGGTGACCGAAGCAGCAAGCTTCATTGATGACCTTGGTGCAGACAGCCTCGATATTGTCGAACTCGTCATGGCGTTCGAAGAAGAATTCAACGTCGAAATCCCCGACGACGCTGCCGAGAAAATCGCCACGGTCAAGGACGCGATTGACTTCATCAACAGCAACAGCTGAGCCATCGCGCGCAAACTTGCGCTGATGCACATAAATACAAACGGCTTTCCGGCCAGTGCGGTTGCACCCCGTCGGAAAGCCGTTTGCTTTTTGGCGCGTGTTTGCGGTAATGGGCCGCGAAGAATGCAGGATTTGGAGGTAAGTTTATGCGTCGTGTCGTAGTCACCGGATTGGGTCTGGTTACGCCTTTGGGGGCAGACGTTGAGACCACTTGGGCAAATCTCCTCGCCTCGAAATCCGGCGCAACGCGGATCACACGCTTCGATACCAGCGACCAGAAATGCCATATCGCCTGCGAGGTGAAGCCAAAGGATCATCCGTGGGGTTTTGACCCGGATTTGCGGGTAGACCACAAAGTACAGCGGCAGGTCGATCCGTTCATCATCTACGGCATAGATGCTGCTGGACAGGCGCTGGAAGATGCCGGTTTGACGGGTATGACCGAAGAAGAAAAGCTGCGCACCGGCGTATCGATTGGCTCGGGCATCGGTGGCCTGCCTGGCATCGAAAGCGAAGCTCTGGTCCTTGCTGAGAAAGGCCCGGGCCGGGTTTCACCGCATTTCGTCCATGGCCGCCTGATTAATCTGATTTCCGGACAGGTCAGCATCAAATACGGCCTCAAAGGCCCCAACCACGCGGTCGTCACGGCGTGCTCGACGGGCGCGCATTCAATCGGCGACGCGGCGCGGATGATCCGCGACGATGATGCCGATGTCATGCTGGCCGGCGGCGCGGAAGGCACTATCAATCCGCTGGGCATCGCCGGCTTTGCTCAGGCCCGCGCACTTAACATGACCTATAATGACCGCCCCGAAGCGGCGAGCCGTCCCTATGACAAGGACCGCGACGGCTTTGTCATGGGCGAAGGCGCTGGCATCGTGGTGCTCGAAGAATACGAGCATGCCAAGGCACGCGGCGCAAAAATCTATGCGGAGGTGGTAGGCTATGGCCTCTCGGGCGATGCCTATCATGTGACCGCACCGCATCCCGACGGCGATGGCGCGTTCCGTTCGATGCAAATGGCGCTGAAAAAGGCCGGGATGACGCCGTCAGACATAGATTACATCAACGCTCACGGCACATCGACGATGGCCGACACGATCGAACTGGGCGCGGTCAAGCGGCTGTTCGGCGATGCGATTTCCACCGTCTCAATGAGTTCGACCAAATCAGCCATCGGCCATCTGCTTGGGGGCGCGGGCGCGGTCGAGAGCATCTTCTGCATCCTTGCGATCCGTGATCAGATTGTTCCGCCGACACTCAATCTCGACAACCCCGACGACGGCACCGAAGGTGTAGATCTTGTACCGCATGTCGCGAAGAAGCGCAAAGTGAAGGTAGTCCTCAACAACAGCTTCGGCTTTGGCGGCACCAATGCCAGCCTAATCATGAAAGCCGTCGAATAGGTGCGTAAACTTGCCAAATGGGCAATAATCGCAGCTGCCCTTCTACTTGCAATCATTGCCGGTAACTTCGTCTATGGCTGGACCGCTCCCGGTCCGCTCACGCGTGAGGCCAGCGTGGTCATCAAGCCGGGTTCGAGCATAACGCTGGCAGCAGCGCAGCTTGAAAAAAGCGGCATTATCAAATCTGCCGATGTGTTCGTAAATCGCGCCAAGATTTTCGGGGCGACCAGTACCATCAAGGCGGGCGAGTTCATCATTCCAGCCAAAGCGTCCAATTCTGAAATTCTCGAAATTCTGACCGGCGGCAAGACAGTGCAACGGATGGTCACGATACCGGAAGGCATGCCGTCGATCATGGTGTACGAACGCCTGATGGCGAACGACCGGCTAAAGGGCAGCATTTCCCTACCCGCCGAGGGCTCTGTCCTGCCGGACAGCTACGCCTTTGAAAAGGGCGAGAGCCGCGCGGCGGTGTTGAAACGGATGCAGGACGCGATGAAAAAGACGATCAATGAGCTGTGGCCTAAGCGAAGCAAGTCCACCGTTGTCAAAACCCCGCTAGAAGCACTGGCGCTGGCATCCATCGTTGAGAAGGAAACCTCGCTGAAATCAGAACTCCGGCTGGTGGCGGGCGTTTATTCGAACCGGATCACGCAGGGCATGATGCTGCAGGCCGACCCGACAATCATCTACCCGATTACCAAGGGCAAACCGCTCGGCCGTCGTATTCGCCAGTCCGAAATCGCTGACATCAATGACTACAACACTTATGCAATGGTCGGCCTTCCCATAGGTCCGATTGCCAACCCGTCACGCGCGGCTATCGAGGCAGTGCTCAACCCACAGAAAACCAAAGCGCTGTTCTTTGTGGCAGACGGCAAGGGTGGGCATGTATTCGCAAACACGCTGCAGGAGCATAACGCCAATGTTGAAAGGTGGTATGCAATCAGGCGCGAACGCGGCGAGATGTAACCTTAGGGCTCGGCAATATTGAACGGCCCCGGCATGGGATCGAGCG
Source organism: Sphingomonadales bacterium (assembly GCA_031370535.1). Classification (GTDB taxonomy): domain Bacteria; phylum Pseudomonadota; class Alphaproteobacteria; order Sphingomonadales; family Sphingomonadaceae; genus Sphingorhabdus_B. The sequence goes on from JANMQN010000073.1 coordinate 51,124, forward strand.
CCGCTTGTAGTGCCTCGACTGCCGCTTGGTTGCCTTCCACTTTCAACCCTGCCCCTTTCAATTGCGCTAGTGGCATTTTCAGGAATAGCATAGCGAGGAACAGCTGCCGCGGGCCGGTTACCGTTGCGGCGGGCGCAGCGTGGCTGAAACCCATCTCGCTGAACATTACCGCATTACCGACGCTCACCTTGGCCTTTTCCTGACGGTCGGAGAAGACGAAGTTGATCGCCAGCGATCTGTCGCCAATCGCCGCCGGGTCCAGCCGGGTTGCCACTGAATCCAGCAACAAGCCCGTTGGTATCGCCGAAATCATGTCGATGCTTTGCGTGGTGATGCTCGCCCTCACCCCTTCGCGCAGGTCGCGGGCCGCGGAGAGGAACATGTTGCGCCAAATCGCCGATTCTGCCTGATATCCTTGCTGCTCATAGCTGTCCGCGAGCAGCGTCCGACCTTCCGCGTTTTTCGGATCAGCGAAAACCAATTGGTTGAGCAAATCCGACGACCAACGATAATCCCCCGCCGCCATCGCTTTTTTGGCTTCGGCCAGAACCTTCTCCGCCCCGCCCATCGACGCGACCAGCTTCGCAGCACGCACTTCGGGCGGATGTGGATTCAGGTTGGCCGGAACCGCGTCATACCAGCCGAGATAATATTGATAGATCGCCTTCGAATTATGGCTGTAGGTGCCGTAATAGCCTTTGTTGAACCACTGGTTTGCGATTGCTGGTGGAGCTTTCAGGTTTTCCGCAATTTCGGCTTGGGTCATTCCCTTGTTCATCATTCGCACCGTCTGGTCGTGCAGATAGCGATAATTGTCGCGCTGCCCCGACAGCCAGCCCTTGACCTCGGACGGGCCGAAACGCGGCCAGCAGTGGCTTGAGGCAATCGTGTCGCTGCGGTCGCCGTAGAGATTGACCGCTTCGTTGAGAAAGCCCGCCCAAGCATGCGCGTCACGCACCTTTGCCCCGCGCGGTGTCAGGATGTTGTGGAGCGAGCATGTGGCGATTTCAGCTGCTAGAAAAGTCCGCGACGACGGCACGTAGACGTTCATTTCCGCTGGAGCTTCGGTGGCTGGCACCATCTGGAATTCGAGGCTGACACCATCGACTTCGCGAACCTCCCCCGTTTTGCGGATTTCGATCGTCGGCGGAATCAGTGTAATGTCGCCTCCGGCAACGCCCTTCCCTATACCGCTCCCCATTTGTCCCTGCGGACCGGGTGTAAGATTGTTGCCAAATTGATAATTTGCGCGTCGGCCCATTGCCGAACCAGCCATCAGGTTTTCCGACGCGGTTTCTGCGAGGAAATGCTCGGGCGCGATGATAGCAACTTTGCCTGCCTTTACGTCCGCCTCTTCAACGATACCGCGTACACCGCCGAAATGGTCAGCGTGGCTATGGCTGTAGATAACTGCCGATACGGGCCGCAAACCCAATTTCTCATTCACCAGCTTGAGCGCAGCCGCCGCTGTATCGCGCGTAGTCAGCGGATCGATCACTATCCAACCGGTCTTGCCCTTTATGATCGTCATGTTGGACACGTCGAACCCGCGCACCTGCCACATGCCCTCGGATAGCGCGAACAATCCGTGATTGCGCAGTATACCCATGTGCCGCCAAAGGCTGGGGTTCACCGTATCAGGCGATTTACCGTCCAGCCAAGCATAAGCATCGAGATTCCAGACTGGTTTGCCATCCTTCGTTTTGATGACCGGATCAACGAGCGTTCCGACATAGCCGCGCCCTGCAAAATCGCGGTCGCGTCCATCTTCCACGGGCAACCCTGCCGCCATTTCATCTTGGGCCAATATCGTTGATTTCGAGGCGGGCTTCGGTCCTGTCCCGGCTTGCGCATAAATTCCCACCGGCGCGCAGCCAAGCAGAAGCGCCAACATCATATGCCGCATCATCTCTCTCCCTTTATGTGCAACGAGGATGACCCAGAAAGTTGGGTTCGTAAATCAACTATTTGGCATTTGACGGCTGCATGGCTTTCCTCTTATCTCAGCGATATGCCGGAACATTTATCGGTAAAATCGATTACTGTTTTCGACATATAGAATTTCAAACGTACAAGCTCGCACCTATATAGGCGGCTCACCGGGGCGGCTTTTCCCTCCCTCCCTTTGCCGCCCCGGTCGACCCCTTGTCATTCATATAAAAAAGGACAGACCGAATGATCGGCCGTACTCTCCCAGATGTTACCCTTAAAACACGTGTCCGCGATGACAGCATCGAGGGACCAAACCCGTTTCGCTGGCAGGACGTCAACGTCCGCGACCTCGGAAATGGCAAGCGTATCGCCATTTTTTCGCTGCCCGGCGCGTTCACGCCAACATGCTCAAACCAGCAATGTCCCTCGTTTGAGCAACTTTATCCAGACTTCAAAGCCGTTGGCGTTGACGAGGTATACTGCGTCTCGGTCAACGATGCGTTCGTGATGGGC
>JANMQN010000127.1:0-6207 GCA_031370535.1 Sphingomonadales bacterium
TGCAAAGCTGTTGATCCCGTCAAAGGTTGCAAGCCGCGTTTCTTTCAACGTCGGGTCATAATAATCGTTTACGATGTCGACGCCGATTACCCGTTCGCCGCGTGCCAACAGGCGGTGTGCAACAGCATGGCCGATAAATCCGGCCGCACCGGTCACGATGATAGGTGACGTCATGACTTACTGTGTCCTTTTCAGCAGTCAGCGTAGCCGCTCTATGCCGACCGTGAAATAACCGATTTCAGCTGCTTAAGCTTGGGCGTCACGATCGGTATCGTCAGCATCGTGCTGCCCACCGCCATCAGCAAAAGAGCGGTGAATGTTTCATTGGTGATAAGCTGCTTGTCGAGCAGGATGTTGGCAAAGATGATCATAATTAGCGCCTTGGTCTGCAGCAGCCAGCCGACCAGCGACGCCTCGCCCTTCTCCCATTTCAATATGCGCCCCGCCAGATGAATGCCAGCCAGCTTTCCGGCCACCGACGCAAAAAGCAGCAATGCCGCGGCTGCAAACACCGCCGCACCGCCCACATCCCAGTTGGTCCGAAGACCGGTGCTGAGAAAGAAGACCGGCATGATCGCCAGCAAAATATTGGCGCGAAAATCGTCCATGCGCTTTTGTTCAAACCATTTAGCGTCGAGGACTGCGCCGGACAGGAAAGCGCCGACCATATAATGCAGCCCTGCCCAGTCAGCGGCAAATCCAGCGACGGCGAGCCAGACAAGCCCAACGAACCACCGATCACGTTCAGGAATTTTTTGCATCACGCGGCGGACCAGATAGGCGGCCACCGCAAACATCACGAGAAACGCTCCTTGTCTTCCGATCCGCTCCCAGTCGAGCAGGATCAGTGCTAAAACACCCCAGATTGCCACATCATCAAGGCTGGCATAGCGCAAAATGCGCTGTCCGATGGGCTGGCGTAAGATCTCCAGCTTTTCCATAAACAATATGAGAATTGGAAGCGCCGTAACCGCGCAGGCCATCCCGATGCCGATTACAACCTGCCAATATTGACCCTGTTCGCCAATCCATCCTCCACCGGTCCGAAGTATGATTACCGCTGCAACGCTGCCGAACAGCAAAGGCATGACCAGCGCCAGCCCGGCGGTTACGCCGGTTTCACGGCGCCGTTTCCAGGCTTCGGAAATGTCGAGTTCGATACCTGCAATCCAGACGAAAATCATCACCGCCCACCAGGCAATGCCGTTGAGCGCTGTGATCACCTCGGGCCGGAAGACGAAGCTGTAATAATCAGGGAAAACGGCCCCCAAAACGCCAGGGCCGAGCAATATGCCGCAAATGATCTGCACCACCACCAGCGGCGCATAATATTCGGTGCGGCCAAGCCGCCAAATCAGATAGGGTACCGCGAAGATCAGGATCATCGCGATCAGAAACACTTCGGTGACGGTTACATTAGCCACAAATTCACTCCCCCGAATTCAGCTGGGGGAGCTTTAGCAAATGTCTAAATTTTAGGAAGTTTTATTGGATAGTGAATTCGAATGTTAAGCCGCGCGGCGCTGATCGGTTGATTGCAGCCATGCGCGGGCTTGACGTTGTGCTTCGGCTATTTCGCGTGCGGTCATGTCGTCAGAAATATCCGCGCGGCACATCATCGCGGCCTCGCTACCATTCAAGGCCGCCAGATTGAACCATTTATGCGCCTCGATCAAATCGACCTCAACGCCGTTGCTGCCCGTCGAATAAGCCATGCCAAGATCGTATAATGCATCGGCGTTGCCCCGGACCGCATCGGCCAGACGGCTCTCCATCAGAAAATTCGCGCTCTTAAAACTATTGCCCATTTTCTTGCCCCCACATCCTCTGTGTGAAACCAATCTCGCCGAACATGGATAACAAAAGGTTAACACCAAGCGCAAAAACTTCATCCGTTTCGAAAGTGCTCGAAAATGCGCTCAAACAGGGAGGTTATCGATCAGCCGTGTTTTCCCGATTTTTGCCGCGGCCAGCAATCTGGCGCTCCGGCCATCAAAATGATGAAGCTGCTCGAGTGTCGAGGAATCGGCAAGCGCAAAATAATCGACGCGAGCAAAGCCTGCAGCCAAAATCTCGGCAGTGGCGGCATCTGTGACCGCGCGGACATCACTGCCTGCACGTATCGCTTTCGCCGCTTTATCGAGCGCTTCTGGCAGGGCCAGCGCCGCTGCCCGATCGTCTTTACTCAGATAGGCATTGCGGGATGACAAAGCCAAACCGTCTGCATCGCGCACAATCGGAACACCGACAATATCCAGCGCAAAATCAAGATCGCGCGCCATTTGGCGGATTACTGCCAGTTGCTGGAAATCTTTCTCACCAAATAATGCGACATCTGGTTGCACCTGATTGAACAGCTTCGCTACGACAAGCGCCACACCATCGAAATGCCCCGGCCGCGCGCCGCCGCAATAACCTGCACTGGGTCCCTCGACATGGACCTTCGTCGCAAAACCTTCGGGATAGACTGTCGCGGCATATGGGGCCCACAGAACATCGACCCCCGCAGCAAGAAGCAAATCGGAATCGCGCTCCAATGTCCGGGGATAGGCGTCGAGATCTTCATTCGGTCCGAACTGGGTCGGGTTCACAAATATCGAGACCGCCACTGCATCGGCGTGCTTCTTTGCGGCCTCCACCAACGCCAAATGACCTGCATGCAGCGCGCCCATCGTCGGTACCAGCGCCACGCGACCCTTTGCTTTGCGCAACCCCGAAATATTGTGCCGTAATGAGTCAAGTTGATTGATGGTTTGCACGTACCCGCTGCCTTGTTTATTGGCTCTATCGGTAAGCCTATGAAAGATGCCGGCAGGGCATATCAAGGCAAATATCGAGCAGGGGTAATTTGAGGCTTATGGCCGGGGCACATCACATCGTTTTCGCCAATGAAAAAGGCGGTACAGGCAAGTCGACCACTGCCGTCCACGTGGCCATCGCGTTAGCGTCGCGCGGCGCGCGGGTTGCGTGCATCGATCTCGATTCGCGCCAGCGCACGCTTCACCGCTATTTAGAGAACCGCCGCGACACGATGAAGCGGCGCGGTATTTCATTACCGATGCCGGCTTTTGAAGTCTTCGAACATGACTCACAGGCAACGCTGGAGCGGCAAGTCGACCGGCTAGGTGCGGAAAATGACTTTCTGGTTTTCGACACACCGGGTCGTGACGACAAATATGCCCGATTTGTCGCGACGCGGGCGAATACGCTGGTCACGCCTATTAACGACAGCTTTGTCGACTTCGATCTGATCGGGCAGGTGGATGCGGAGAATTTCAAGGTTCGCAAGCTCAGTTTCTATGCAGAACTCATCTGGGAAGCGCGCAAGGAACGCGCCAAGGCCGATGGCGTGACCATCGACTGGGTCGTTGTTCGCAACCGCCTGCACAATATGGAAGCACGCAACCAGCAGCGTATGACCGATGCGATTGCTGAGCTGTCAAAGCGTGTCGGCTTCCGATCTGTACCCGGCCTCAACGAGCGCGTCATTTACCGCGAGCTGTTTCCATCGGGGCTGACGCTGATCGACAAAGGACATCTGGGCCAGCTTGCCACCGCGCATATTGTTGCTCGGCAGGAACTGCGCGAACTGGTTACAGGCCTTGCGCTTCCCGAGCTGCAACCGGCTGCGCTTGTTTGATGCCGCTGCTCATTGCCCTTATCGTTGCGGCCCTCGGATGGGCGGTTTGGAAAGGAAAGCTGTCCAGACAGCAGCTACCACCCATTTTGCTTGGGCTTGCCGGTGGATTTCTCGCGGCGCGCGGAAATCTGATTATTTGCGTGGCGTCAATTGGAGTCGCCGTTAATTTGTATCGCGGCCTGACATGGCGGCTGTTCGGAACGCGCACCAAACAGAGCGATCAATATGGCATCGATAATGCACGGTTCATGCTGGGCGTATCGCGGTTCGACAATGCGGAGCGCATCCGCGAGCGGCACCGCACGCTCATCGCAAAAAACCACCCCGATACCGGGGGCAGCGAAGACCGGGCTCGGGAACTAAATGAGGCGCGCGACCTTTTGCTACGTGATTTGCAAGATAAAGCGCGCTAATCGGCGCACAGCCAGTTTCAGGAGCTTCGCTTGACCCATAATTTCCACTCTACCTCGCTTCGTGAGTATGACATTCGCGGAATTATTGACGAAACGCTCGGGGCAGAAGACGCCTATGCCATCGGGCGCGGCTTCGGTACTTGCCTGATCCGCGCTGGCGGCAAAAAAGCAGCTGTCGGCTATGACGGCCGTGTCAGCTCGCCTATGCTCGAAGAAGCTTTGGTTCGCGGGCTCAACGACAGCGGAGTCGATGTCGTCCGCATTGGTATGGGACCAACCCCGATGCTATATTATGCCGAGGCCGTGCTAGACGGCGTTGACGGCGGCATCGAGATAACCGGCAGCCATAATCCAGCCAATTATAATGGCTTCAAAATGGTCCTGAAGGGGAAACCGTTCTTCGGCGCGGATATTCAGTTGCTCGGCAGCATGGCGGTGGCAGGGGATTGGGTGGAAGGTACTGGAACCAACGAACATCTGGATATCCTTGACCAATATGTTGCACGTGTGGCCGAAGCAGCGCCCGAAAAGGCATTCCGCATCGGCTGGGACGCGGGCAATGGAGCGGCGGGACCGGCGATTGAAAGGCTGGTCAAGATGCTGCCGGGTGAGCACCATCTTTTATATGTAGATGTGGATGGCCAGTTTCCCAATCATCATCCCGATCCCACCGACCCGGCGAATCTGGTCGATTTGCAGAAGCTTGTCGCGGAGAGAAACCTCGATTTCGGAGTGGCTTTCGACGGCGACGGCGACCGCATCGGCGCGATTGACGGTCAGGGCCGCGCGATCTGGGGCGACCAGTTGCTGCAGATTTATGCCGAGGATGTGCTGGGAGATGTCCCCGGCGCGACGATTATCGCCGATGTAAAGGCCTCGCAGGCCTTATTCGACCGCGTGCGCGAACTGGGCGGCGAGCCATTGATGTGGAAGACCGGACACAGCCTGATCAAGTCCAAAATGAAGGAAACAGGTTCGCCGCTGGCTGGTGAAATGAGCGGGCATATCTTCTTCAAACATCAATATTACGGTTTCGACGACGCGATCTACGCCGCAGTCCGCCTGATGGCGGCCTCGGCGAAGCTTGGCAAAAGCGTCACTGAATTGCGCTCGGCGATGCCCGAGATGATCAACACGCCGGAAATGCGCTTTCAGGTCGACGAAAGCCGCAAGTTCGCAGTCATCGACGAGGTTTTGGCGCGGCTGTCGGCAGATGGTGCCGACGTCAACAACACCGACGGCGCGCGGGTGAACACGCCCGACGGTTGGTGGCTGCTTCGGGCGTCAAACACGCAGGACGTGCTGGTGGCGCGGGCGGAGGCTTCTTCGGAAGAAGGCCTCGACCGTCTGATGGCGCAGATTGATGCACAATTAGCAGCATCCGGACTGGAACGCGGAGAGCAAGCAGGGCATTAACCCCGTGTGATTTCCTTACCTCCCGTTTTGATCGAATGGTTTGCGTCGCGGGGTTGGTCGCCCCGGCGGCATCAGTTGGAGATGCTCGCGGCCGCGGGCGAAGGGCGGCATGCTTTACTGGTAGCGGCGACGGGCGCAGGTAAGACGCTGGCCGGCTTTTTGCCTACCCTCAGTGAGTTGATCGCCGACCCCGCCGAGGGATTACACACACTTTATATCTCGCCGCTTAAAGCGCTCGCGGTTGATGTCCGGCGCAATTTGCTGACGCCAATCGAGGAAATGGGCCTCCCTATCCGTGTCGAAACGCGCACCGGGGATACGCCGTCCGACCGCAAGCAACGCCAGCGGGTCAAGCCGCCGCAAATATTGCTGACCACGCCCGAATCATTGTCGCTGCTGCTCAGCCACGAGGATAGCGTGCTGCTGTTCTCGACGTTGAAACGCGTGATAATTGACGAGGTTCATGCCTTCGCCAACGGCAAGCGCGGCGATTTGCTCTCCCTCAGCATTGCGCGATTGCAGACGCTCTCGCCGAATTTGCAGCGCGTGGCGTTGTCGGCAACGGTAGCCGACCCCGACGACTATCGTGCGTGGCTTGCGCCCGATGGCGATATCGATCTGGTCCGGCTGGTCGAGGGAGAAGCGGCGGCTGAGCCGAATTTGCAAATCCTCCTTCCGGAGGGTCGTGTGCCGTGGGCGGGGCATAGCGGGCAGCATGCGATCCCGCAGCTGATCGAA
>JANMQN010000183.1:0-4810 GCA_031370535.1 Sphingomonadales bacterium
TCTGCACACTTGACCCAGAACGCTTCGAGGAGCCACACCTGTCTCGGACTTCAACCTATTGCTTTGAAGCACGATCCAACACGATCACTCTAGCTGAGGTAGAGAAGCGCACGAGCCTGAAGCGGTCAACTATTTACTCCGATATGGCTGCTGGAAAATTCCCCCAGAATATCCAATTGACGGACAACAGAGTGGGATGGTTGTCTGACGAAATTGATAAGTGGATCAGCGAGCGGGCAGCCAACCGCCAACATCAGGATCGTGGCTTACGGCTTGGCGTTGAGATAATTTGAGCCGCGGGAAGGGCATTTTCCATGATTTTATCCGCCCAAACTTGCGTGAGTTCGCGCCGCCGAGGCATGTAGGCTGCACGATTGTATCGTAACTCGCTCGCGCTCATGCCGTTTGGCGTGTGCGCAAGCATTAAATCGATAACGAGTCGATCGCCATGCAGCCGGATATCCTGTCCTGCTTCCCGCTCGAACTGCTCATTCATGATCGTCGAAAAACTTGAGCGCCAACCGTGGGGAACATGGCGACCCTGATATCCTTCGCGATTGTAAAGATAGCCAATTGCATTTTCGCTCATCGGCTTATGAATGGAACGTGCCCCAGGAAACGCATAGGGGCCTCGGCCAGTTCGTCGCCAAACCGCACGCAGTGTTTCAACCGCCTGCCGTGACAGGGGGACCGGATGCTCGAAGCTCTCGTCAGCGCGAAGGTGGAGCTCCTGCTTGATCTTGTCCGATGGCACGATCCACATTGCATCGCCGACATCGGCATCTTCGCGGGCCCAATCAATTCCGGTGACCTCGCTCCATTGCATGTTCCGGATCATGCCGGGCCGCTGAGCCGTCAGCGCGAGGAAACGGCCTGCAAGACGAGTAACCGGCGACGCTCCTGCCTGATCTATGGCGAGCAGCATTTGGCGGATCGCGTTGACTTCAACGAGTGCCGGATGTCGCTTAGCCGGTGGAACAGGCTTCAGCGCGTCGTTGATGTCGTCGCCTGGATTAATGAGATTGGCACCTTCGGAGCTGGCGAACCGATAGATTTTCGCGATCCGTTGTTTCACCCGCCGCGCGGTTTCGAAGGCTTCGCGTTTTTCAATCCGCCTTAGCACCGCAAGCAGCGTCGGCTTGTCGATCTCGTCCATAGGCATATTGCCGAGGTGAGGAAATACGTCTCGCTCCAAGCTCCTGATGACATCGCTTGCATGGACTGGCTTCCATTTGCTCTGGTTCAGCGCGTGCCAGCGCCGAGCAACAACTTCAAGTGTCATCAACGAATCAACTACGCCCACGAGTTTAGCACGTTTCTTGACATGGCGCGGGTCACGGCCTTCGCGCAAAATCTTGCGAGCGGTATTTTGCTTTTCCCTGGCATCCCGTAATGAAACTTCGGGATAACTGCCGAGCGTCATCAACTGCTCTTTGCCGTCCTTGCGGTACTTAAATCGCCAACTCTTATGTCCAGACGTCGACACGAAAAGAAATAGCCCTTCGCGGTCCGACAGCTTGTAAGGCTTATCTTTTGCAATCGCTGCCCGCACAGCCTTATCCGTTAGCATCCAGTACCCCCATAAATTAGAATTAAATACCCCCGGAATACCCCCAATACCCCCACGATACCCCCAAAACCGTTCAGCTAGGGGCGAATTCCGTTGGACCGGGTTGGACGCGATAATGACGGTTTTGTAAAGGATTTAGCGCGTTTACGGATCGCGCTGGATTTTCTCGGAAGAAATAATGGCGGACAGGGTGGGATTCGAACCCACGGTGAGCTTCCACCCACGACGGTTTTCAAGACCGTTGCCTTAAACCACTCGGCCACCTGTCCTCCGGCGCGGCAGTTAGCCAGCAAAAGTCATGTTGGCAAGCGCCGGAAAATGCGCCGGTCCGAAATTAATGGGGATTCCCTTTAATCCGCCAATCTGTCACACTCCCATTATTCAATTCGAAGGACATGGGCGTGAGCAGAAATTTCATCAAATGGCTGGTTCTTCCGCTGGCAACGTCCATTTTGACCCAAGCGAGCGTAGCACAGGCCGCGCCTATGCCCGACCAAACTGCCATTGCGATGGAAAGCGGCTTTCGCGTCTATTTGAATCAAGTCCGCCAACGGGCTGCAAGGGAAGGTGTTTCGACTGCTACGCTTGACCGTGTGCTGCCCTCGCTTAACTACAACGAGCGCGTCGTAAGGCTGGACAGGGCACAGCCCGAAGGCGCGGCAGATGCGCCGATACCTAATTTTGCGCCTTACAAAGCGAAGCACGTCGACGCCTCGCGTATAACGCGTGGCCGAGCAAAATATACCGAGCTACGTCCGACGCTTGCCAAGATTGAAGCCCAAACAGGTGTTCCTGAAGAGGTGATGATCGCCATATACGGACATGAAACCAATTATGGAACCGTCACTGGCAATTACAGCGCCCCCGAAGCACTCGCATCGCTGGCGTATGAGGGCCGTCGGCGTTCGCTTTTTGAAGGCGAGCTGATCGCGGTCCTAAAGATGATCGATCGTGGCGTGCCACAATACGCAATCACTGGCAGCTGGGCAGGTGCGCTGGGCAAGCCGCAGTTCTTGCCCTCGGTGTACCTCCGCCTTGCTCGCGATGGCGATGGTGACGGCTATGCCGATATTTGGAAAAGTGAAGTCGATGCGATGACATCGATCGCCAATTACTTCGTCAACGCTGGATGGCGGCGTGGCGAGGAATGGGGCTTTGCCGTGAACGTACCTTCATCGCTAAATCGCGAAGGCATCAGGTCGCGCATGGCCTCACCCCGCTGTCCGCGCGTGTTTGCGCGGCATAGCCAGTGGAAAACTGTCGCAGAGTGGAAGCAGCTCGGGATTGCACCGCAAAGAGGATTCTGGCCCAAGGACAGCATGATGGCCACATTGATCGAACCGGATGGTATTGGAAACACGGGATATTTACTCGGTGGAAACTACCGTGTGATACTCGACTATAATTGTTCGAACTTTTACGCGCTTTCGGTGGGGTTATTAGCTGATGAGCTACGCAATTAGGAACTTAGGGGCGCTTGTGTCGCTGTCAGTGCTCGCATCATGCGGCAGCTTGAACGGCGTGAAGGACAATGGAGGGCTGGAAACGGCATCCGCAGCTGCGGCGTCTAAAACCAGTGTAAGCGACGAAACGGTCAAGATCGGTGCGCCATATACTGTCGGCACGACCACTTACACCCCGGCAGATACCGCACAATATGACGAGGTCGGCTATGCCAGCCAGTATGGCGCAGAGCTGGGCGGAACATCGACCGCAAATGGCGAGATGTTTAGCTCCACCGGTGCCAGCGCGGCGCATAAAACGCTTCCAATGCCCAGCTATATTGAGGTGACCGCACTTGATACCGGTCGAACGATATTGGTCCGGGTCAATGATCGTGGTCCATTGTCGAACGATCGGTTGATTGACCTGTCCGAAGGTGCGGCGCTACAACTGGGTATCGGAGCGCAAAGCGTTGCAGGAGTCCGCGTTCGCCGGGTTAATCCACCCGAACAGGAGAAGTCAGTCCTGCGGCAAGGTATGACCGCAGCTGAAAGGATTGAAACGCCCGAGCCGTTGCTCAAGGTGCTGCGCGAAAAGATTGCAAAACAGCCGCGTCCGTCGACAATCGCGCATCAGCCTGCATCAGTCGCGACGCCGGTGGCTATACCTGGCAAAACTGCGCGCGTTGAACCACGGCATTCCCCGGACAGCGACCGCTATATCCGTGAAGGCGCTATTGCTTCAGAACCCAAAGGAGCGCCTGCACAACCCAAGCCTGCTGTTGCCGGCAGTTATGTTGCTCAAATCGGTGCTTTCTCGTCACGTTCGCGTGCGGACGCTTTGGCACGCAAATTAGGGGCATCGGTTGCGGCCAGCGCAGATGGTCGCCTGTTCCGCGTGCGCTTCGGTCCCTTTGCAAATGAGGCGGAGGCAGCCGCTACCGCGCGTCAGAAAGGCTATCCACAGGCGCGTATTTACCGCGATTGATTTTACTCGCAAAATAATCACCTGCATCGCTATGAAACGACATGCGTATCGTAACGGGGCTACTCGTCTCAGCATCATTTCTTGGCACAACCAGCGCAACTGCGCGTCCGCGTTTCGAGAGCGGAGCGCCGATCGCATATATGGTCGATATGGCATCGGGCGCCGTACTTTTCGACAAAAACTCAAAGCGTAAAATACCCCCGGCTTCGATGGCCAAGATGATGACGACTTATGTGGTTTTCGATCTCATACATCGCGGTAAGTTAAAACCTGATCAGAAATTCACGGTGCATCCCGATACCTGGCAAAAGTGGAATAACACTGGCTCAACGATGTTCTTGAAACCTAACGAGCGCGTCAGCCTAGCGAACCTCCTGCACGGTGTCGTGACTTTGTCGGGCAATGATGCAGCCGTCGTACTCGCCGAAGGCATATCAGGGAGCGAAGCGGATTTTGTGTTGTTGATGAACGCGAAAGCGCGGCAACTGGGTATGAAAGAAAGCCATTTCGGCACTGCCAATGGCTGGCCAGATAGTGGCCGGACCGTGACAACCGCGCAGGACCTCGCATTACTGGGTGCGCGGACAATCCATGATTTTCCTGAACTGTACCATGAATTTTACGGCCGAAGCGAATTTCGCTGGAACAATGTAAGCCAGCCCAATCGTAACCCGATATTGGGCCGGATTACAGGCGCGGATGGTGTCAAAACCGGTCATACCGATGCAGCAGGCTATTGCTTCACTGGTACTGCCGAACAAAACGGCCGCCGAATTATGATGGTGGTTGCAGGCCTTGCTAGCATTGAAG
>JANMQN010000154.1:0-11052 GCA_031370535.1 Sphingomonadales bacterium
CCGACATTCGCTCGGCCAAGGTGAATAATGTCGCAGATAGCATCCCCGATCAGGTCGTCGAACAGGGTGGTTCGGGCGCGAAGCTCGCCGTCGTCGGCTGGGGCTCAACCTACGGCCCGATCCGTCAGGCGGTCCGTCGCCAGCGTGCGCAGGGCATCGATGTCGCGCATGTTCACATCCGCCATATCTGGCCAATGCCGAAGAATATGGGCGATCTGCTAAAGAGCTTCGACAAAATCATCGTGCCAGAAATGAACACGGGTCAGTTGAAGACCATATTGCGTGATCAGTTTCTTGTCGACGCAAAGCCGGTAAACAAGGTGTCCGGCCAACCCTTCACCATCGCCGAAATCGAAGCTGCGATTGAGAGTGCATTGGGCTGACGCGCAAGCGTTGTTGCCCCACAAAGGAAACGCCATGAACGACATGACCCCCATCAAAGCGACCACGCCCAAGGATTGGGAAACCGACCAAGAGGTTCGCTGGTGCCCTGGTTGCGGCGACTATGCGATATTGAAGGCGGTGCAGCGCACGATGCCCGAAATCGGCGGAACGCCTGAAAACACCGTGTTTATAAGCGGCATCGGCTGTTCCTCGCGTTTTCCTTATTATATGGAAACCTATGGCTTCCACACAATCCACGGCCGTGCGCCGGCGGTAGCAACGGGGGTAAAGCTTGCCAATCCCGACCTCGACGTGTGGATCATCACTGGCGACGGTGATGCGCTGTCGATAGGCGGCAATCACACGATGCATCTGCTGCGGCGCAATCTCGATTGCCAGATCATGCTGTTTAACAACGAGATTTACGGGCTGACCAAGGGCCAATATTCGCCCACGAGCCGCGTAGGCACAAACAGCCCGTCGACGCCATATGGCTCGGTCGACCGGCCCGCGATGCCTTGTGCTTTTGCGCTGGGTTCGGGTGCACGGTTCGTTGCGCGCGGGTTCGACGTTTCGAAAAACCTACCCGAGGTATTGAAGGCAGCGCATGCGCATCGCGGTGCGGCATTTATTGAGATTTTCCAGAACTGTATCGTCTATAATAAAGATGTGTTTGAGGAATTCGCCATTCCCAAAGGCGCGGAGGATCATCAACTTTGGCTGCAAAATGGCGAGCCGATGCTGTTCGCAAAAGGCACAAAAGGCATCGCCATGTGCGCGGACGCGTTGGAATTGACTGTGGTCGATGTGATCGACGGCGACTGGCAGGCGGCTGGCGTTATCGTTCATAATGTCATCAACCGGTCGATCGCACATATGCTGGTCGAAATGCGTTTTGGCGAGTTTCCGATGGCGTTGGGCGTTCTCTACGATGACCCGCGGCCGACGTTCAACGACGCGGTGGTCGATCAGAACAGGGCTGTGAGCGAAGGCAAGGTCGCCGATCTGGGTAAGCTGCTTACCAAAGGGCAAACTTGGACCGTAGAAGACGGGCACCCGGAGATTTAATGCCAGCCAGCAATAAGACGGTATTGCAAAGCGTTGCTGGCTGCGTCAGCAGCGGCGCATGGATAATCTTACACATAGCCTGATAGGCGCGCTCATCGGCCAGATGGGCTTAAAGCGCAAGACAGGGTTGGCGATGCCGACGCTGATCATCGCAGCGAATATTCCCGATATCGATGCGGTGGCGATTTTGCTCGGCGGGCATCAGCATCTGGCGATTCGGCGCGGGATCACGCATGGTCCGATTGCGATGGTGGTGCTGCCGCTTTTGCTTTGGGCGATAATGCTATGGTTCGACCGATGGCAGACCCTGCGGGGGAAGCGGCCCGAGAAGCGATTGCCTGTGCATAAGGCTTGGCTGTTGGCACTGGCCTACATAGGCTGCCTGAGCCACCCGCTGTTCGACTGGTTCAACAGCTATGGAATTCGATTGCTGGAGCCGTTTTCGAGCCAGTGGTTTTATGGGGATACCATATTTATAATCGACATTTGGTTGTGGATCGCTTTGATCGCAGGCGTTTGGCTCTCCATCCGCAGTGAACGCAAAAATGTATCGAACTGGCGTATTCCCGCCGTTGGCAGCTTTACGGCAATTTGTGCGTATATACTCACCAACGGCCTGATTACCGGGCGCGCCGAACAGCTAATGACAGAGGCGGTTGAGCAAAAGCATAACATCACCCCGACGTTAGTGGTCGCAAATCCTGTACCAGTGCAATTCTGGAGACGTGAGATGCTTTGGCGTGATGGCACCCGGTTTGGCCAAGGAACATATAGCGCGCCGAACACAGTAATCGTCGATGACACTGTCGGGTTACACCAGATGGAAGGCACTCCAACCAAGGCTCTGGCAAAAAGTGATCTGGACGGAACGGCCTATCTTTTCTGGTCGCGGATGCCTGTTGTTCAGATGGCTGGCGAGGGTCCTAACAACAAACTGAACATATCAGACCAGCGTTTCGGCAATCCAATGGTTAGTGACCGCTTTACAGTCTCAGTTCCGGCCGGTGGCGATAGCGAATGAACACCCCCCTCATTCTATGGCTCCGCCGCGACTTAAGGCTTGCTGACCAGCCTGCACTCACAGCTGCCGCCGCCAGCGGTGCGCCAATCATTCCCGTTTACATACTCGACGATGATACGCCCAAGCACCGCAAGATGGGCAGGGCTTCGCGGTGGTGGCTGCATCACAGCCTCGCTTCGCTCGATGCCGATTTGCGCGCGCTTGGATCGCGGTTGATATTGCGGGCAGGCAAGTCGGAGGAGGTTCTGGCCGCCCTTGCCACGGAGACCGACGCTTCGGCCATCCATTGCATCCGCCATTATGAGCCTTGGTGGCGCAATGCCGAGAAAGCGGTGGCGAAAGGCTTGCCCGAGAACTGCGCGTTCGTCTGCCATGACGGCAATTACCTCTTGCCTCCGGGAAGCGTGAAGACGGGCAGTGGCGGGCAGTATAAAATCTACACACCGTTCATGCGCGCGCTGTGGCAGCATATGCCGCCGAATCAGCCGCTCGCTGCGCCGGACGAAATTGCTGCACCTGATAGTTGGCCGGATAGTGACGCGCTGTCCGAATGGAATTTGCTACCGACCAAGCCTGATTGGGCGGGCGGCATGAAGGAGATGTGGACTCCTGGTGAAGCAGGCGCGAAGGCGCGGCTTGAGGTCTTTGCTGACAAGGCGAAACACTACGACGAAAAGCGGAATCTGCCGTCTGTTGCAGGCTCGTCTTTCATCTCTCCACACCTGCATTTTGGGGAGATTTCGCCAGCCACCTGCTGGCACGCAACGATGAACGCCGGTGGCTCGGTCGATGTGTTTTTAAAGGAACTGGTCTGGCGCGATTATGCGCAGAATGTGATTTGCCAGTTTCCCGAATATGGCAGTAAAAATGCCCGTGAGGCGTATGATAAGCTACCGTGGCGCCATACGTCCGATACGACGGTTAAGGCTGATCTTGTCGCGTGGACAAAAGGGCAAACCGGCTACCCCATCGTCGATGCTGGAATGCGGCAATTATGGGCGACCGGATGGATGCACAATCGTGTCCGGATGATCGCGGCATCGTTCCTCGTCAAACATCTGATGATCGACTGGCGCGAGGGCGAGCGGTGGTTTTGGGATACGCTGGTAGACGCCGATTATGGCAGCAACAGTGTCAATTGGCAGTGGACGGCAGGAACTGGCGTCGACAGCAATATGTTCGTGCGGATCATGGCACCGTTGTCGCAGTCAGAGAAATTTGATGCAGCGCGCTATATTCGCCAATGGGTGCCCGAACTTGCCGATTTGAGGGAGCCGTACATTCACGATCCCGAGGAGCATGGTGTGAGGCCCAAGACCTATCCGCGCAAGCTGATCGGTCATCGCGAGGCGCGGGACCGTGCATTACAGGCGCATGAGGCGGTAAAGGCTTAGCCTTCGACGACTAGCCGATAACCTGTCGCAACTTCCGACTGTAAGAGTTCCACGATGGCATCCGCCACAACCGACGGCTCTTTAACGGTTGCAGGGTCTTCGCCCGGATAGGCAGATGCGCGCATTTTAGTGCGGGTGCGGCCAGGATCGACAATCGCGGTGCGGATTCCGGAGAGGTTTTTCACTTCCTCGCTATAACTCGCCACCAGTGTTTCGAGCGCTGCTTTGGACGCGCCATATGCACCCCAAAACGCGCGCGGGGTTGCCCCGACCGACGACGTGAGGGCGATCAGACGTCCGGCTTCGCTCTTGCGCAGCAATCCGTCAAACGATGCGATCAGTACCTGCTGCGCCGTTACATTCAGCGTAAAAAGCCTCGCAAATTCTGCCCCATCAATGGCCGGTACCGGTGCGAGCGTGCCGAGCATCGCTGCGTTCAAAACCAATATGTCGAGCTTACCCCAGCGTTCGGTGACCGCAGCCGCTAGCCGGGATATACTGTCGCCATCGGTCAGGTCGAGCGGTGCAATCGTCGCCGATCCGCCCGCCGCAAAGATCGCGTCCTCGACCGCTTCCAAATCCTTGGCCGTGCGGGCAGTGAGGATGACGTGCGCACCTTGGGCTGCCAAAGCCTGCGCCGTTGCCGCACCGATACCCCGGCTTGCACCTGTTACCAGCGCGATCTTGCCTTCAAAAGCCTTTGTCATTCTTCAGGCAAGCTTCCGTTCGCTTAGCATAATGAGCTGGTCTGATTCCTGCTCTTCATGGTCGGTCAGGCTGGTAGGATAATCGCCGGTGAAACAGGCATCGCAATATTGCGGTTTGCCGTTGTCGCGCGCTTCTTCGCCAAGCGCACGGTAGAGGCCGTCGATGGACAGAAAAGCAAGACTGTCGGCTTGAATGAAGGCGCGCATTTCTTCGACATCCATCCGGCTGGCGAGCAGCTTCGATCGTTCGGGCGTATCAACGCCGTAAAAGCAGCTGTTCATTGTTGGTGGGCTGGCAATGCGCATATGGACTTCGGCAGCACCCGCTTCGCGCATCATCTGCACGATTTTTAAGCTGGTTGTGCCGCGGACAATCGAGTCGTCGATCAGGACTATTTTTTTGCCGGCAACCAGATTGCGATTGGCATTATGTTTCAGTTTCACACCCAAATGGCGGACGCCGTCTCCTGGCTGAATGAACGTACGGCCAACATAATGCGAGCGGATGATGCCAAGCTCGAACGGAATTTTCGCCGCCTCAGCGTAGCCGATGGCTGCAGGCGTGCCGCTGTCCGGAACCGGAATGACATAATCGACATCGACGCCGTTTTCGCGCGCCAATTCGGCGCCGATCGCTTTGCGGACCGAATAGACGCTGATCCCCTCGACAATCGAGTCGGGGCGCGAGAAATAGACATGTTCGAAGATGCACGGGCGTTGCGATACTCGGATGAACGGCTTGTGTGAGGTAATTTCGCTACCCCGCACGACGACGAGTTCGCCGGGCTCGACCGAACGGATAAATTCGGCACCAACAATATCGAGCGCTACGGTTTCCGAAGCGAATATGACCGAATCGCCTAATTTGCCCATTACCAGTGGGCGGATGCCGAGCGGATCGCGGCAAGCAATCATACCCTCGGTCGTCAGACAGATAAGGGAATAAGCACCCTCGACCCGTTTCAATGCGTCGATCAAGCGGTCGAGCAGTGTGCGATACCCCGATGTTGCAACCAAATGGATGATGACTTCGGTATCGGATGTGGACTGAAATATTGACCCCCGCCGCACCAAATCGCGCCGGACCGTCATCGCATTTGAAATATTGCCGTTGTGCGCGATGGCAAATCCGCCGGTGGCCAGATCGGCATATAGCGGCTGCACGTTGCGGAGCGAGGTTTCGCCCGTCGTCGAATAGCGGACATGGCCGACCGCGCTACGTCCGATCAGGCCGCCGATGATTTCTTCGCGGTCGAAATTTCCAGCCACGTGGCCCATTGCGCGGTGGGTATGGAAATCGTGATCGTCGTAGCTGGTAATACCCGCGGCTTCCTGCCCCCTATGCTGCAGCGCATGGAGGCCAAGGGCGACCATCGCCGATGCATCTTCGGTGTCATAGACGCCGAATATCCCGCACTCCTCGCGTAATTTATCGTCATCATAGGGGTCGGTGGTCAGCATTTATCGAATCCCGCTGCGCGTCGTTGGCTGGCATATAGGCATCCTAGTCCCAAATGTCTTCCTTGTTGTCGTCGTTCTGTAACAAAGAAAATGTTGGCGGGTGATTTGAGCATCGTTTAGGCCATGTTTATGACTGATGATCGCGAGACGGGCTTGGTGCTCGATCCTAAATTTGATGGCAACGGTTTGGTGACCGTAGTGGTGACGGATGCTTCGGACGGCGCGGTGCTAATGGTCGGCCATATGAATGCCGAGGCGCTGGCAAAAAGCCAGGAAACCGGCACCGCAGTATTTTTCTCCCGCAGCAGACAAAGGCTTTGGCAAAAGGGCGAGAGCAGCGGACATTTCCTGCATATCATAGATATGCGTATCGATTGCGATCAGGATGCGATCTGGATTATCGCCGAACCCAAGGGGCCAACCTGCCATACCAATGCGCGCAGCTGTTTTTACCGCCGGATCACCAATGAGGGACTTGAACGCGTTTGAAACCGGGCGCTGCCTTTGCCGGAATGATATTCTTGCTCGCTGCATGCGGGGAAAACGTGCCGGCTATCGTGGGTGGCGGTTCCGATGCTGGCTCGGCGCTTGACGAACAGGCGGTTGCCACTGGAATCATGCCCGACCCCAATGAAGTCGAATTTGCCGGACGGTTCGAGACGCGGAGCGAGCTTGGCACTGATAAATTCTGCGCGGTCGGCAAAGGTTCGAAGCAGTTCAGTGTAGGTTTTATCGCTGTATTCGGGCCAGAGAGTAAGTGCGAGGGCAAAGGCACCGCATCGGTCGATGGTGAAAAAGTGCGTGTTGCCTTGAATGGCAAAGGGAGTTGCACTTTCGATGCACGTTACGACGGGATCGAATTACGCTTTCCCGGGTCCGTCGAAAGCGGTTGTGGGAACTATTGTTCGGAAAGGGCAAGCCTTTCGGGAACGCATTATTTCATGGTTCAAGCCGGCGACGATGCCGCGCGCAGCACGCTTGGCCGGGATATCGAGCGGCTTTGCGATTAACGCGGCACGGCGATGCAAGCCTGACCGGTCGCCTTTAACTTTGTACAGATCGCTTCAGCTGACGCCTTGCTGGCAAACGGGCCGGCTTGAAGCCGCGTAACATTCCCTGCCGCCTTTAGATAAGGCTGTAGCGATGCCATATCTGCATTCTTGCTTTCCAGTGACGTCCATAGCTTTTTCGCATTCGCCGCTTCGCCAAATGCGCCAAGCTGGATACGCCACGCGCCATCGGCAGCTGCGGTTTTGACCGGTATCGGCTTGGTCGGTGCGGGTTTTGCTGGTGCCGGTTTGGGTGGAGCAACCTTAGTGGCCGGTGCGCTGCGAGCAGTTTCGCCAGCGATCGGTATATTTGAAGGAAATCCGGGTGTCGTGGACGGCGGAGTTTGCGATGGCGGCACAGTTATTGGCTTTGCCGACTTCGGCGGCGGTGTCGTGTTAATCGGGAAGCCAGCCACCTGAGCGGTGCGAGCGCGATCTGCGCGCTGCTCCAATTCGCCAGCCAGCACGGTCGCCGCCTGACGCTGCTCCAACGGGACATATTGATCCATTTGCGCAAGACTGCGAGACGCGGGAGCCATTCCGGCGGAGGACGCGCGCGTCATCAGAGCATAAGCGCGTACCCAATCTTTCTCGATATGAACGCCGTTGAACAGTTCGGTCGCCAACAAATATTGCGCGCGGGGGTCGCCGCGATCAGCCGAAGCTTTCAGATAAGGTAGCGATTCCGGAATTTTGCCCTGGTAATGCAAAAGATGGCCATAGCTGTCGGCGGCTTGCAAATGTCCTTGCGCGGCAGCCTTCTTATACCAGTCCAGCGCAACGTTGAGATCGGCCTTAACGCCACGGCCCATTTTGTAGGCCTGACCCATATTGAACTGCGCATCGGCATCGCCCTTGAGCGCTGGTTCACGCCATTGCTTCACCGCCGCTTCATATTCGCCCCGGCTCCAGGCGTCGACGCCTGCCTTGACGTCAGCGGCGGCCGGCGCGACTGTTAGCAAAAGCGCCAACGCAGCCACTGCTACTTTCGAAAGGTGAGACCCGACTGCCATTTTCTTACTCCATTTCCTGACATCACTCGAATAGCACTACAGAAACTGAGATTTGGTAAACATTTGGCCTTAATAGCTTAACCAGTGCTCTCCCCCAAATCATAAGCGTTTTTGCGGCTTTGCGCATTAAGGATTATCGCGGTCTACAGAAATTGTCGGCCGTGAATTCGGGGGCAGCGTTAACGGATTTTTAGCCCTGTTCTGTCACATCCCCATTTGAAACATTTGCAAAGGGGAATGATGTGAGGGTACTCGCATTAGCATCACAAAAAGGCGGATCGGGCAAAACCACCCTTTCTGGCCATTTGGCAGTTCAGGCACAGCTTGCTGGGGCCGGACCTGTCGTATTGATTGACATCGATCCGCAAGGCTCGCTTGCCGACTGGTGGAACGAACGGGAAGCAGAGCTTCCGGCCTTTGCACAGACGACGGTGGCCCGTTTGGCCTCTGATCTGGCCGTATTGCGTCAACAGGGCTTCAAACTGGCTGTTATCGACACTCCGCCAGCCATTACGATGGCAATACAGAGCGTTATTTCGGTATCCGAACTGATCGTTGTGCCGACCCGCCCGAGTCCGCACGATTTGCGTGCCGTAGGCGCAACCGTCGACCTCTGCGAACGCGCTGGCAAACCGCTGATCTTTGTGGTCAATGCGGCAACCCCAAAAGCAAAAATCACCTCGGAAGCCGCTGTCGCCCTTTCGCAGCATGGCACCGTTGCACCGATTACCCTGCATCATCGTACCGATTTTGCCGCATCTATGATCGACGGCCGCACCGTGATGGAAATCGACCCCAATGGCCGTTCAAGCCAGGAAGTCATCCAGCTTTGGGCGTATATTTCGGACAGGCTTGAAAAGAATTTTCGTCGCACTGTTTTCAGTGCCCCTGCAGCTGCCAACCTTCAGGTTGCAGCTGCCCGACCGATGGGTGGCTTTGGCCGCCGGGTCGTAGGTTGAGCGCTGGAAGGGGGCAAGAAAATGGGTGAACCAAAACCAATCGCATCGCTTTCCGGCATATTGCTGGCCCGCAAAGGCTTGGCTCGTCCAGCCATGCGCCGTCCGTCGATGCTTGGCAGCAACGGCAACGCGGCTGCTTTGGCGCAGGATGATCTGGGCTGGAATGATATGGGCTACGACGTGGATCCCGATCCCAGCACACCTATGGATTATGAACATGGCTTCCATGGTCAGAACCCGCTTGCTGGCGCTGTGCCTGAGGTCAAGCATCAGCAAGACCGGATCGCCCAGCAGTTTGAACCAGCAACCGAAGCTGGCTTCGAAAGTTTGACGGGTGCCGATCCAGAGGTTGAACCTGCAATGACCGTTGTAACTGTGACGCCCGAACCGCCGGTCAGGCCGATTTCTCGTCGCGGTAACACAGACGCGCCGCGTTCGCGGGCTCGTTCAAAGCCTGGCCTAAAGGAAAAAGCAGCCTTCACGTTGCGGCTGGATGGCGAACGCCATTTGAAACTTCGTCTGGCGTGCGCCGTCCGCCATCAGTCCGCGCAAGCGCTTGTGACCGATGCGCTCGACGCATTTCTGGAATCCATGCCGGAAATCGCGCACCTCGCGGCGCATATTCCAACGAAGAAACATTGAAGCCTGAGTTTGAGCTTTTTTTGAGGTGATGCCATGAATAGCAAATTTGTTGTAAAGCTCGCATTGTCGACTGCTTTTGTCGCAGTACCGGCCATGACCGCGTCTACTGCCGGATTTGGCAGCACTGACAAGGTATCTGCTAAAAAGGCGGGACCTGAAAAGGCGTACGGTTGGGCAAAAAAGGCTGAACAGGCGTTGGCCAAGGGCAAAACCGACCGTGCGCTTACTTTTGCAGAACTGGCTGTCGAAGCCGATATGCAGAATCGCGACTATCGAGGGCTGCTGGCACGGATCTACATGTCGCAGGGCCGCTTTGTATCGGCGGAGCGCACCTTGATGGACGTTATGGACTTGGGTCAAGTCGATCCGCGCACCGTTATCAGTCTCGCACTCAGCCGGATTGCACAGGGCAATGTTGATTCAGCCGTCTCGCTGGTCGAAGCCAACCGGGCAATAGTGCCCGTCAGTGATTATGGCCTGACATTGGCGCTGGCTGGGCGCTCAGGCGATGCGGTCAGCATCCTTACCGATGCAATCCGAACCGACAATGCTTCCGCACGTACCAGGCAGAATTTGGCGCTTGCTTATGCGCTTGATGGCCGCTGGCGCGACGCACGCATCATGGCATCTCAAGACATGGCGCAAGACAGTGTTAATGAACGCATTGCCGAATGGGCGCAGTTTGCGCGACCACAAGCTTACACGTTGCGTGTTGCCGGTTTGCTCAAGGTTCGTGCCAATATGTCGGATACCGGCCAGCCAATCCGCTTGGCACTGAATTCAGCTACGCCCGCTTCGTTGGCACAAGCTGATGTGCCAGTTGCGCCCGTCGAATTTACCGCACAGCCGCCTGCCGTCGAACTGGCAGCCGTGGGGCCTGCGCCAGTTACAGAAAGCGCTGGGTTTGCAGCGGTTGAAACGGATGTGCAGGTAGCATCGCCAGTTGCAATCGCTGTCGCAACCCAAGCCGAAGCACCGTTGATTAAGGCGCCCGAAGGCCCTGCAAAAGCCGCAACCTCGAATGCGCCAGTCAAACTTGCGCTGGCCGAAATTCCTGCATCCAGCGTTAGCGCAGTTTCTGGAACACATGTTGTGCAGTTGGGGGCGTTCTCGAACGCCGCGAATGCTCAGGCAGCATGGAGCAAATATAGCAAGCGCTATGGTGTATTGAACGGCTACAATTCGGCAAGCTCGACTGTGACTGTCAATGGTAGGACCCTGATCCGCGTTGCCGCGATGGGTTTTGGGAACGCATCTTCGGCCAACTCCGCATGCAGGCAGATCAAGGCTCGCGGAGGCGTTTGTCTGGTACGCAATATCAGCGGCGAACCGTCGGTCCGCATGGCGAGCACCC
>JANMQN010000042.1:0-31515 GCA_031370535.1 Sphingomonadales bacterium
CTGACGTGCGACAAAAGAATAAGGATTAAATGGGGCATGAACCTCATCCAGACACTCGAAGCCGAAGCCATTGCGGCTTTGTCCGAAAACAAGAAAATCCCGGCATTCCGTGCCGGCGACACCGTCAAGGTGGGCGTGAAGGTCATCGAAGGTGAACGCACGCGTATCCAGAATTACGAAGGCGTGTGCATCGCGCGTTCGAACAAGGGCATGGGCTCCAACTTCACCGTACGCAAAATGTCGTTCGGTGAAGGCGTTGAGCGCGTATTCCCACTCTACAGCCCGAACATCGACAGCATTGAAGTCGTCCGCAAGGGCGTCGTGCGTCGTGCGAAGCTCTATTATCTGCGAGGCTTGACCGGTAAGAAGGCACGTATCGCCGAACGACGCGACCCACGTCCTGCGGATAAAGCGACTATCAAGACCACCGAGGCTGCCGAATAAGGCAGGAGCCGCGTTGCGTTTTTAACCGAACACAAAAGGCCGGGCTCCCACAAAGAGCCCGGCCTTTTTTATTGCCAATCTGAGTCGAGGAATATCAAATGGGTTATCGTATCGTAGTTGCAGGCGCGACGGGCAATGTCGGCCGCGAAGTCGTCAATATACTCGCCGAGCGCGAATTTCCTGCCGATGAAGTCGCAGTACTGGCATCATCGCGTAGCCAGGGCATCGAAATCGAATATGGCGATACCGGCAAGATGTTGAAGATTCAGAACATCGAGCATTTCGATTGGGCGGGTTGGGACATGGCGATTTTCGCAATCGGTTCGGAAGCGACCAAGAAATTTGCGCCGATTGCTGCTGCTGCGGGCTGCGTAGTCATCGACAACAGCTCGCTGTTCCGTATGGACCCCGATATTCCCTTGATCGTGCCCGAGGTGAACCCCGACGCCATCGATGGGTACAAGCGCAAGAACATCATCGCCAACCCTAACTGCTCGACCGCACAGCTCGTGGTCGCGCTCAAGCCGCTACATGATTATGCGAACATCACGCGGGTCGTGGTTTCGACCTATCAGTCGGTATCTGGCGCAGGCAAGGAAGGCATGGACGAACTGTTCGAGCAAAGTCGTAACATCTTCGTTGGCGATAGTGCCGAAGCGAAGAAGTTCACCAAGCAGATCGCCTTTAATGTCATCCCGCACATCGATAGCTTTCTTGAGGACGGCTACACTAAGGAAGAGTGGAAGATGATGGTTGAGGTCAAGAAGATCCTCGATCCCAAGATCAAGCTGACCGCAACCTGCGTGCGCGTTCCGGTTTTTGTCGGCCACAGCGAGGCAGTGAACATCGAATATGACCGCGAGATGTCGGCTGCCAAGGCAAAGTCGATCCTGCGCGAGGCACCTGGCATCATGCTCGTCGATAAGCGCGAGGATGGTGGCTACACCACGCCGATCGAGGCCGCTGGCGATGACGCGACTTATGTCAGCCGCGTGCGTGAGGACCCGACCGTCGACAACGGACTTGCCTTCTGGTGCGTGTCGGATAATTTGCGCAAGGGGGCGGCGTTGAATGCCGTGCAGATTGCCGAACTGCTTGGACGCCGCCATTTGAAAAAGGGGTGAGGATATGGGGCTGCAGGCAGACGTTTTTTGGTCGTTCCGCAGCCCGTATAGCTATCTCGCGACGCGACGGTATCGGGCGCTGATGGGAGAATATGATCTGACCATCAACCTGCGTCCAGTCTATCCGTTGGCCATCCGCGATCCCGATTTTTTTGAGCGCAGTCATCCCAACTGGTTGCGCTATACTTTCACCGATATCTTCCGCGTGGCGCAGTTTCATCGCATCCCTTTTGGCCCTCCGCGTCCCGATCCGATCGTTCAGGACGTTCGGACCCGCAAGATTGCAGCCAACCAGCCTTACATTTTCCGGCTTACGCGATTGGGGCAGGCAGCTGCTCGGCGCGGCAAAGGCCTGGCTTTTTGCGACGAGGTCTCGCAGTTGATCTGGGGCGGCGCTGAAAATTGGCACGAGGGCGAGCATCTGGATGGTGCTGCGCAGCGAGTAGGGCTGGATTTGGTCGAACTTGATGCCGAAGCCGTGACGGACGCGGAGGCGCTTGACACTGAGATCGCCGCCAACCAAGCTGCGCTCGAGGCCGCTGGGCATTGGGGCGTTCCGACTTTGGTATTCGATGGCGAGCCTTTTTTTGGGCAGGACCGCATCGAAATGGCCGTATGACGGATGCAGCAGAAGGGGCTCGATCGCCGTTAGTCGGCCATCGCTGGTTGCTGTCCTGGCGACGGTTTCCCGGGCTTCAAAAAGAAAATCAGCGGACTGATAATAATCAGCAAAATCATCATCAGTTTGAAATCGTCGAGATAGGCAATCATCGCGGCCTGCCTGTTGATTTCGAGGTTCACCATTTGCAAGGCAGCTTCACCGAGCGATCCCAGCCTGTCCGCGCTTGATGGGTCAACCACATTCATCGACGAAGAAGTGACATGCGATGCCAAATCCTCATGGCTGATCTGCATATTGCGCGCGAGCATGGTGGTCATAATTGAAATTCCAAAACTCCCGCCAAGACTGCGGAACAGATAAAGCAGCGCCGAACCATCGGTTCGCATCCGCATCGGTAGGGTCGAGAACGCAACGCCGTTTAAGGGAATGAAGACAAAGCCCATACCAAAACCTTGGAAGAGGCCGGTGTAGACAATCCAGTGCCAGTCCATATTGAGCGACCATTGAGTCATGATCCACATCGATGAAGCGGTCATCAAAAAGCCGGTGAAGATGATGACTCGTGGGTCAATCTTTCCGGTCAGTTTCGACGCGATGAACATGGCGAGCAGAATTCCCACACCCCGCGGTGCCAGCAACACGCCGGTATCATATACCGTGTAGCCATAGAGATTTTGAAGCATAGGAGGCAGTAGTGCGAAAATGCCGAACATCATCATGCCGACAAGCAGCATCATGTTGAGCGAAATGAAGAAGTTGCGGTCGGTAAGCAAAAGCCGTTCAAACATTGGCCGGTCCGTAGTCATCTGATGCATCGCGAACATCCACAGCGCGGCGATCACGACCAGGAGCTCGATGATGATTTCCCAGCTCTGCAACCAGTCCTCTTGCTGGCCACGATCGAGCAGCAATTGCAATGTGGCCAAACCGATTGCGAGCATCGCAAAGCCGAAACGATCAAGCTGACGGCGGTTGATTGGACGTGATGGCAGCAACCACCAAAGGATCGCCAGGGTAGGTATCCCAATAGGTAGGTTTATGTAGAACACCCATCGCCAATTGTAGCTTTCGGTTAGCCAACCGCCGATCATTGGACCTAATATGGGCGCGATCATGATGCCCATTCCCCATATCGACATTGCCCGCGGTGCTTCAGACGGCTTGTTTATGTCGAGCATGATCGTCTGCGACAAAGGTCCAATAAAGGCCGCGCAAACACCCTGAAAAATTCGGAAGGCGACCATTTCGGTGAGGCTCGTCGCGATACCGCACAGCATTGATGCAAGGATAAACCCCGCTACTGCGCCTAAAAACAGGTTGCGCGATCCAATCCGGTCGGCGAGCCATCCGGTGATAGGCATCGCAACTGCGCTCGCCACGATATAGCTGGTCAGCACCCAGGTGATCGTATCCATCGTCGCGCCCAGGCTGGTCTGCATGTGCGGGATCGCGACATTGGCAATTGTCGAATCCAGTATTTGGATGATGGTGGCACCCATCACCGCGAGCGTCAGCAGCGCTTTGTTCTTAACCGGGTAGGCCGGTTGGTCGAGCGGATTACTTGTCGGTATCGATGCGGACATGCGCCGACAGCCCCGCGATCATGTTGCGTTTTGGCTTGTCTGTAATCGAAATGCGAACCGGTACGCGCTGCGTTACCTTCACCCAATTGCCGTTGGCATTTTGTGCCGGGAGCACTGAAAATTCGGAGCCAGTCCCAGCACCGATGCTCGACACTTTGCCGCGCATTTTGATGTCGGGGTAAGCGTCAAATGTGATTTCCGCAGGTTGACCGACGCGCATGTGCGCAAGGTCGGTTTCTTTGAAATTGGCCTCGATCCAGCTTTTGTTGCTAGCGACGATGGTTACGCCGGGCAGGCCTTGCACCATCATCTGGCCGACCTGCAAGCGATCGGCCTGACTGACCACACCAGCGACAGGCGCACGCACTTCGGTGCGTGACAGGTTGAGTAAGGCTGCATCGCGCTGCGCTTGCCCTGCCTTCACGGTGGGGTTAATGCCCGGTGCCGCTGCGCCGGTCGCGAGAGCCGCTCGTGCCTTGGTTGCCTCGGCTTGCGCGGTGGCAACTTTGCTCCGAGCGTCCGACAAGGCGTGTTCGGCTGCCTGCATCCGTGCACGCGTCGTAAAGCCATCCTGCATTAGTGCCGACTGGCGTTGGTATTCCTTTTCGAAAAACGCGACGTCTTCACGCGCGCTGTCGATATCGACACCGGTGGTTTGATATTCCGTTTCGAGCGTGGTCACGCGCACTTGGGCAGCAGCGATGCTGGCGTCGGCCTGTTCGATCGCAATCCGGTAAGGTTGAGGATCGATACGGAACAACAGGTCACCTGCGTTCACATTCTGGTTTTCGCGGACGGCTACCTCGACAATCCGTCCGCCGACTTCTGCGGAAATCGATACCTTGTCTTGCTGGACATAGGCATTGTCGGTCGACACATAATGATCGTTGGCGATATAGTAGGCCACACCGCCAGCAGCTAGCAGCAGCGGCACCGAACCCATTAAAGCAATTCGGGCAAAACGACGGGGCTTTTTCTGCGCCGCGGCCTCGATACTGGGTTGAAAATCGGCTTCAGCCATTGGCCGCCTCCATCGGTTTGCGCGTCAGGTTCGACCGGATAATATTCAGCATGTCCTCAAGTTCCGATTGCTTCGCTTGGCTTACGCCTTGCAGTGCGTCGACGAACATGGCCGAAGCAGTCGGCTCCAGTTCTTTAATCTTCATGCGGCCTTTGGCTGTAAGGTGCAACCGCCATGCGCGCCTGTCTTTCGGATCGGCACGTCGTTCGACCAGGTCGGCATCCTGCAGCCGGTCGATCATCCTGCCCAATGTGATCGGCTCGACCTCAAGCATGTCGGCAATCGTCACCTGGGTGCTGCCGTCGAAACGCTTGAGCAAGGCCAGTACCCGCCATTGCGGACGGGTAACGCCCATCGCACGTGCGCGTTCGTCGAAAGACCGCCGTAACAGCCTTGCAGCATCGCCGAGAAGAAAACCAAGGTCATCACTCATGCCTTCGATATAATAGCTATGCTTATTATGTGCAACATCAGAGAAAATGCCATTCAAAAAAGCTTTCCACTATCGCGATGCCATGCCAAATCTGTTGGATGAAAACGAATAGCTTTTTGGCGATCGACGGCACGGAAATCTTCTGGCGCGAAACCGGCGACGGTCGTCCACTAATCCTCATTCACGGCTATTTCAGCGAGGCCAAAACCAACTGGATCAAGTTCGGGCATGCTGATGTGCTCGCCAAGGCCGGATACCGTGTCATCATGCCAGATTTGCGCGCGCATGGTCTAAGCGGCAGGCCGCACGATCCGGCCCTATATCCCAAGGACATATTGGCGGATGACCAGTTCGCGCTAATTGCTCATCTTGGCCTCAGCGATCTCGACCTCGGCGGCTATTCGCTCGGTGGACGCACTGTGGCCCGCATGCTGGCGCGCGGTTGCAGGCCGGGCAGGGCGATTATCTCAGGCATGGGCTTGCAGGGACTGACGAGCACTGAAAAACGCGGCGACCATTTCCGCAATGTGCTCGACAACATCGGCAATCATGAACGTGGCTCGCCCGCATGGATGGCCGAAGCGTTCCTAAAAACAACTGGCGGCGACCCGGTCGCGCTGCGCCTCATTCTCGACACTTTTGTCGATACGAGCGAACAGGAATTGTCCGCGATCCAGACACCGATTGCCGTGATTTGTGGTGACGAAGATAATGACAATGGGTCGGCAACCGATCTGGCCGCTGCGCTGCTCCATGGCAAATATTTTGCTATTCCAGGAAATCACATGAGCGCGGTAACCAAGCCTGAGCTCGGACAGGCAATAGTTGAAGCGCTGACAGGAGATATTTTGTGACTGTTTGCACCGCCGACTTGCAGCCGACACTCACGGGCGCCCTGGTAACTCTTCGGCCATGCAGCGCGGAAGACTGGGACGCGCTCTATGCGGTGGCCTCGGACCCATTGATTTGGGAAGTGCATCCCGCGTCAGACCGCTACAAAGAGCCTGTGTTTCGCGAGTATTTCTCCGCCGCGTTGGCATCGCGCGGCGCACTTGTCGCTACTGACAATACAAGCGGCATCGTGGTCGGCGGCAGCCGTTATGCCAATTTCGTTCCGGAGACGAACGAGATCGAAATCGGCTGGACTTTCTTGGCGCGCAGCCATTGGGGCGGCGATACCAATCGCGAGATGAAGAAGTTGATGCTCACGCATGCTTTCCGATATTTCGAATCCGTCCGCTTTAATATCGGCGCGACAAACATTCGTTCTCGCCGGGCTATCGAGAAAATCGGCGCGCGCTTAGATGGTGAATATGTGCCGGAGGCCACGGGCGGAGTGCCGCCGGTGCTGCACGCGATCTACCGGATGAACCGGGAAGACGCAGTCAAGGCGGGGATGTTGCTCGATGCCTGAGACCATATTGGAACGGCGTTTCTGGCGGTTCTGGCTCGGCGGGCTGTTGCTGCTCGCGCTCATGGTCGCGATGAACCCGATGTTCACCAACGAGATATCGCCCTGGGGCATCCGCGACCATCAATCTGCCGGGACCGCGGTGCGCGTCGATGCCATACAAGCCAGGTGGCAGGTTGCTGGCGTTATGGGTTGGGCGCGGTTGGCAATGGCAATCGACCTAGTCTATATCGCGGTTTATTCGTTTGGCGCGTTTTGCGGCGGCAGGTTTTTTGCACAAAGCAAGCAGCGCGGCTTACGTCGTTTAGGATCCGTGGTGGTGGTTGCGGCAATTGTCGTCGGCATCGCCGATTATATCGAAACGATCTGCCAGTTTGTTCAGGCCATGACCATGACAGGAAGCGATCTGCTCGCAGGCATTGCGGCGACCGCGCAGCCCATCAAGAGCATTGCGTTCCTGACGACCTTCTTTGGTCTGCTAGTGGCGTTATTCCTTCGACAAATGGCACGCCACGCCGCTTGACGGCAATGAAGTAAAGTTTCACGGTCGCGCCATATTATTTGCTGGGAGCAGGATATGAAAAATCTAGTTTCGGTCGCCGCATTGGCGATTGCCACGTTATCGATTCCGTCAGTTGCGAGTGCGCAGCAAGCTGCTACCACCACAGCTGTTCCATCTGTTGCTGATGCCGAAGCGTTTATCGCCGCGGCAGAAAAAGACCTGTTCGAGTTTTCGGTCGAGGGCGCGCGCGTTTCATGGGTGAATGCGACTTATATTACCGACGATACTGATGCACTCGCCGCCAAATATGGCGAGATTGGCACCGAGAAATCGGTTAAATATGCGCTCGAAGCTGCGAAATACCAGAATGTTGCCGGCCTTTCGCCGGAGACCAAGCGCAAGCTTGATATCCTGCGTGGTGGTCTCGTGCTGCCGGCACCGACGACACCGGGGGCGGCGAAGGAACTCTCCGAAATCGCGACTAAGCTCAACTCGTCCTACGGCAAGGGCAAGGGCACGCTCAAAGGTCAGTCAATCAACGGCTCCGACATCGAGGCCGCGATGGGTACCAACCGCAATCCAGACGAACTGAAGGAAATGTGGACGAGCTGGCACGACAATGTCGGCGCGCCGATGAAGGACGATTATGCCAAAATGGTCGGCATAGCGAACGAAGGCGCGAAAGAACTGGGTTTTGCCGATACCGGCGCGATGTGGCGTTCGGGATATGATATGCCCGCCGACGATTTTGCCCGGCTGACCGACAAATTGTGGCTTGAGGTGAAGCCGCTCTATGACGAACTTCACACCTATGTCCGCACCCAGCTGAACAAGAAATATGGCGATGCGGTGCAATCTAAGACTGGTCCGATCCGCGCTGACCTGCTCGGCAATATGTGGGCGCAGGAGTGGGGCGATATTTACGATATCGTCGCGCCTCCAGGGGCTGGCGATATAGGCTATGATATCGGCGCATTGCTCAAGGAAAAGCAATATGACGAAATGAAAATGGTGAAGACCGGTGAGGGCTTTTTCTCCTCACTCGGCTTTGCGCCATTGCCCGACACTTTTTATGCCCGCTCGCAATTCCTGAAGCCTGCCGACCGCGAAGTGGTGTGCCATGCAAGTGCGTGGGATATCGACAACAAGGATGATCTGCGCATCAAAATGTGCATCAAGATCAACACCGGCGATTTCGTTACGATCCATCACGAACTTGGCCATAATTATTATCAACGAGCCTATAACAAGCAGAGCTATCTGCATCTGAACGGCGCGAATGATGGGTTCCATGAAGCCATCGGCGATGCCATCGCGCTGTCGATTACACCCGATTATCTTGTGCAGATCGGCTTGCTCGATGCGTCCAAGGTGCCGAGCGCGGACAAGGACAATGGTCTGCTGTTGCGTCAGGCGATGGATAAAGTCGCATTCCTGCCGTTCGGTCTTTTGGTCGACAAATGGCGATGGGGCGTTTTCGACGGATCGATCAAGCCAGCCGATTACAACACGGCTTGGACATCGCTGCGCAAGCAGTATCAGGGCATCGTTCCACCGGTCGAACGGCCCGCTAACGCATTCGATCCGGGCGGCAAATATCATGTGCCTGGCAACACGCCTTACACCCGCTATTTCCTCGCGCGGATTTTGCAGTTCCAGTTCTACAAGGCTGCGTGCGATACCGCAGGCTGGAAAGGCCCGCTGCACCGTTGCTCATTTTACGGCAACAACGAAGTCGGCAAAAACCTGAATGCGATGCTTGAGTTGGGCGCTTCGAAGCCTTGGCCCGATGCGCTCGAGGCCTTTACCGGCACGCGTGAAATGTCTGGCAAGGCGATGATCGAATATTTCGCGCCGCTGATGAAGTGGCTCAAGATGCAGAATAAAGGCGCAAAAAAGGGCTGGTAAAATTAGAAACGGTCCGGTCGAATATGACCGGACCGTATTTTCACGACAAGATTACGCGTTCGCCGCTGGTTTCTTTGCAGCTGGCTTTTTGGTAGCCGGCTTGCGCGCAGCTGGCTTTTTCACGGCTGCCGTCTTAGTCGCTGGCGATGCTGCCTTGGCGGCGGGTTTGGCAGGAGCTTTCTTTGCCGCTGCCTTTTTTGGTGCGGTTTTGCTGTTGTAGATTTTCGTACCAGCAACTGCAGCGGTTGTCGCTGCAACTACTGCACCGGCCACCGCAGCCGAGGCGCCAGGATTATCTTTGATTGCCTTCACCGCCTTGGAGCCTGCTTCGCTAACGGTCTCGGCGGCAGATTTGGCGGTTTCGGATGCTGAATGTGCGGCCGACTTTGCGCCGTCCCGAATACTGTCGACAAATCCGCTCAGTTTTTCCTTGGCTTTGTCAAACGTACCTTGCGGCTGTTTCGAAGTTGCCATGCTCGTGTCCCTTCCAAATGTTCAATAGGGTTAAATCAACTATACGCCGTTTCGTTCCCTAACGGAAGGGCGGCTCATTAAACGCACGCAATTTCCGGCTGTGTAATGTTGTGCCTGCTTCCCGAAGCAATTCGCAAGTCTGGACGCCGATTTGTAAGTGCGCGGCAATGGCCTCTTCGTAAAAGCGGTTGGCTTGCCCGGGTAATTTGATCTCACCGTGCAGCGGCTTGTCGGATACACACAATAACGTGCCGTAAGGCACGCGAAAGCGGTATCCTTGAGCAGCGATTGTTGCCGATTCCATATCGATGGCAATCGCGCGGCTTTGCGAAAAACGCAGCGCGGAGGCTGAATAGCGCAACTCCCAGTTGCGGTCATCGGTAGTAACAACCGTGCCGGTCCGCATCCGGCGTTTTAAGTTCGCTCCGCTGGTGCCGGACACCTGCTCCGCAGCCGCCGCCAACGCTTGCTGCACTTCGGCGATGGGCGGTATGGGAATTTCTGGCGGCAGCACTTCGTCGAGGATATGATCGTCGCGCAAATACGCATGGGCGAGCACATAATCCCCAATCCGCTGCGTTTCGCGTAAGCCGCCACAATGACCGATCATCAGCCAAGCCTCGGGTCGCATGACGGCAAGGTGATCGCAAATCGTCTTTGCGTTCGATGGTCCGACCCCAATATTGACCAATGTTATACCGGAGCGGTCAGGCGCAATAAGGTGGTAAGCAGGCATCTGGTGTCGCCGCCATGTGCTGTCCGCCACCAACTGCGCCGCCTCATCCGTTGGCTGGTCGATGTAAAGACCGCCTGCACCTGATAGTGCAGTATAGCGTCCTTTGCCGACTTGAGTGCAAGCCCAGCTTACGAACTCGTCGACATAACGATGATAGTTTGTAAACAGGATGTAATGCTGGACATGTTCAGCAGGCGCACCAGTATAGTGCCTTAGTCTCGCCAGCGAAAAATCGGTGCGTAATGCATCAAACAACGCAAGCGGCGAATTTTCGCTTCCTTTCGTGCGAAGCAGTCCGTCAGCAATTTCGTCGCCGATGTCGGCAAGCTCTGTCGTCGGGAAATAGCGGGCCAATTCTGCGGGGCTGACAGTCCCCAGTTCCAGATCAGCCGATCCGTCCAGCACATATGGGAAGGGAATTTCCTGCGCACTTCGACCGACGACAATATCGACTTCATATTGTTCTATCAGCAAATCCAGCTGATCGCAGATATACTCGGCAAACAGATCAGGCTTGGTAACAGTGGTGCGATAAGTCCCCATTTTTTCAAGCTTGCCAAAGGCAAGATTGGTGACTGTCTGGCGTTCCACGCCATGGTAGGTAATCGCCAGTTCAGGATAGCAGAAATCGCGGTTTATCCGTTCTTCGACGCCGGGCTGTATTCCTTGTGTAAGAAAACGCGCTAATGCCGTTTGAAGCCGCTTCACCGATGCTTCATATTCGGAAACGAGTAGATTGATAATGTCTTGGGATTTTTTGCTAGTCATAATCACGCTTCACCGAATTTTGCCATTTTCGCAACAAAAAAGGGAGGGTTGCCCCTCCCTTCATTCATACCGCAACGGCATGACATTCATATGATGCTTACATCTGGCCAAGCATGTGATCGGCAGAACTCACCTTGAAATCACCGGGTGCTTCGACGTTAATCTGTTCTACAACGCCGTCATTCACAACCATTGAGAAACGCTGTCCGCGCTTCCCCATGCCGAATGCGGTGCCGTCCATTTCAAGGCCCATTGCAGATGCAAAGTCACCATTGCCGTCAGCCAGCATGGTGATTGCTTCCGAACCGCCCGCCTTGTTCCAGGCACCCAGCACGAACGCGTCGTTTACAGCGGTGCAAGCTATTTCATCGATGCCCTTTGCCGCAAGTTCGTCGGCCTTTTCTACAAAACCAGGCAAGTGCTTTGCCGAGCAGGTTGGGGTAAATGCGCCGGGAACGGAGAACAACGCTACGCGGCGGCCTGCGAAATAATCCGATGACTGAACTGGCTGAGGTCCTTCAGCGGTCGCCTTGACCAATTTTACATCCGGGATTTTGTCGCCAACAGAAATGCTCATTATAAATTCCTTTCGGAGGTTTGGGGGTACAATGCCTAATCTGGTAGGGCCGATTGCAAGTCAAGTGGGGTTATCGATGGCTAGCCTCCCCATCTCGCAACTCGCAAAAGGTTCCATCTAATTGCAAATATTTAATGACTTTGGTCGAAGCACTTAGATGGTTAATTCTGCTTTACCTCGCATGTTGAAATTTCAGTAAACAGAATCGTCAATCATCCCTTTGTCGAACACGCAAAAGGGGTTGGGGAAATGACCGGTTTTTTAACGAAAACTGCGCTTGCCGCAGTATTAACAGCACTCACTGTACAGCCAGCACAAGCATGCTGGTCGAACGCGTCGCAGGATGCGGCAAAGATAAAACATCTAAATACGATGCTGATGGTAACGGCGCTTCGATGCCGCAATACCCCTGATAATTTTTTGCCACAATATAACCGTTTCGTTATAAAGCATAATGCCCTTATCGGGTCGCAGAATAATCTCCTTAAAACCCAACTGGCACAGACCAGCGGTGCAGGTGGCGCGCTTTACGCCCTCGATCGTATGTCAATCGGTTATGCCAACAGTTACGGAAATGGTCACCGCAGCATGAACTGCGGTGATCTGAAGCAACTTGCACTGGATTTGTCTACGCAGTCGCATGGTGTAGCAACGATGGCGGCACTTGCCGACCGCGTCGTTGTTGGACAATCATGGTCAGGACAAGCTTGCGCGGTGAGTATCGCCCAGCGTCGATAATCATATAAAGCAATCTTTATATTTGCCTTCGTTGAAAGTCGCAGCTAAGGGCAGGGCCAACAAAAACCCTCCCGGAGACCAAGCCTGTGGCTTTCAACGACTATGTCATTGCCGATATCGGCGAGGCCGATTTTGGCCGTAAAGAAATCAATATTGCAGAAACCGAGATGCCGGGCCTGATGGCGCTGCGTAGCGAGTTTGGTGCAACGCAACCTTTAAATGGCGCGCGGATCGTTGGATCCCTCCATATGACCATTCAAACGGCTGTATTAATTGAAACATTGACGGCACTTGGCGCGGACGTGCGCTGGGCGACCTGCAACATCTTCTCAACTCAGGACCATGCCGCAGCGGCAATTGCCGCCAAGGAAATCCCCGTGTTCGCGGTGAAGGGCGAAAGCCTTGCCGATTACTGGGATTATGTCGGTCGCATCTTCGACTGGGGTGACGATATCACGGCAAACATCATTCTCGACGATGGCGGCGATGCGACAATGTTTGCGCTTTGGGGTGCGAAGCTTGAACGCGGCGAAACTTTTGCTGAGCCGGAAAACGAAGAAGAAGTCGAATTCCAGCGCGCATTGAAGGCGTTCATCGCCAAGAAGCCGGGCTATCTGACCGAAACCGTCAAGAACCTGAAGGGTGTTTCGGAAGAAACCACCACCGGCGTTCACCGTCTCTATGAAATCGCGAAGAAGGGCGAACTGCCTTTCCCCGCGATAAACGTTAATGACAGCGTGACCAAATCGAAGTTCGATAATCTCTACGGTTGCAAGGAATCGCTGGTCGACGCTATCCGTCGCGCCACTGACGTTATGCTTGCCGGCAAGGTCGCATGCGTTGCCGGTTTCGGCGATGTCGGCAAAGGCTCGGCCCAATCGCTCCGCAACGGTGGGGCACGCGTCATGGTCACCGAAGTCGATCCCATCTGCGCGCTTCAGGCGGCGATGGAAGGCTTTGAGGTCGTCACCATGGAAGAAGCAGTCGAGCGTGCCGACATTTTTTGCACTGCCACGGGCAATGCCGACGTCATCACCGCCGAGCATATGAAGAACATGAAGCCGATGAGCATTGTCTGCAACATTGGTCACTTCGACAGCGAAATCCAGATTGCCGCTCTGAGCAATTACAAATGGACTGAAGTGAAGCCCGGCACCGACTTGGTCGAATTCCCCGACGGTAAGCAGATCATCGTGCTCGCCAAGGGTCGTCTCGTGAACCTTGGTTGCGCAACTGGTCACCCGAGCTTTGTCATGTCTGCATCGTTCACCAACCAGACGCTCGCGCAGATCGAGCTTTGGACGAAGGGTGAAAATTATAAGAACGAAGTCTATGTTTTGCCCAAGCATCTCGACGAAAAGGTTGCCATGCTGCATCTCGAAAAGCTGGGTGTTAAGCTCACCAAGCTCTCTGAAAAGCAGGCAGGGTATATCGGCGTATCTACCGAAGGTCCGTTCAAGCCCGATCATTACCGCTATTGATTGGACTTACAGCCAATAGTTGAAAGCCCGCTCACCGAAACGTAGCGGGCTTTTTTCGTTGCGCCGCGACGGCTTTTCGGCATTAGCAAGTGGATGAACAAGCTAAGGACGGCATCTGTATGATGGGCGATAGCCTGCCGGTTGCATTGATAGGAATATTGATGGCGCTGTGGCTGGTAGGGGCCACTGTTGCAATCTGGGTTGGCCTTTCACTGCGGCGGCAATCGCGTAAGATGCTGCGTCAGACTTCACGCCTTGCCCGTTTGTTGGAAACTGCACCTGCATTTCCCGTGGTGGTCAAGGGTGATGGTCGGATAGAGGCGGCAGACCGTTTCTCGCGGCTGCTTGGGCTTTCCGAACCGGCAACATCACTGACCGACCTTGGCGGGCACGAAAAGGCAGGTCTTGCAGTAGACGGCCTAGCCGCGCTGGAAGATAAGGTTCGCGAAACGCAGCGGACAGGTAAAGATTTTGTCCTACCGCTTGCGATAGAAGGGTCGGAGCGCCGCCTGCTTGTTGTCGGGAGTATCGCCGATGCGGTAATCTACCCAAATGGCGCTGCACTTCTCTGGTTTTTTGACTCGACCGATAATCTGCGTGAGCTAGCAAAGCGTACTGAAGAGGCCGAAGATGCCCGCGCGGCATTTGCCGCTCTTGCAGGTTTAATCGAAGCCGCTCCGTTGCCGATGTGGCATCGCGATGCGAGTATGCAACTCCATTTTGTCAACCACGCTTATGTCGATGCCGTTGGCGCGACTGATGGGCTGAAAGTGGTTGATGAGAAAATCGAACTGATCGAACCCGAAAATGGTAAAACCGCAGCAGATTTTGCAGCTTTGGCACTCGCATCCGGCGCGCAGGCCGAGCGGACGGTTTCAACAACGTTGAACGGTGAGCGTCGCCAGCTGCGCGTTTTTGACATTCCACTGGGCGAAGGCGGTGTCGCGGGCCTTGCCATCGACGTGCAAGAACTGATCGACGCAAAATCGGAATTCCGGGAACTTGCCGAGGCGCAACGCGATCTTCTCAACATGATGTCCGCCGGCGTGGCACAATTCGATGCAAACCGGGTACTAAGCTTTGCAAACCTCCCGTTTCAGCGGTTGTTTGCGTTTCGCGATCAATGGCTTGCAGAGAAACCGGAATTTGCGCGGATGCTCGACAGAATGCGTGAAAACGGTAAGTTGCCTGAAGTGCGCGACTTCCCGGCTTGGCGGGCAGAGCGGGAAGAATGGTTCAGGGCGACGGAGCCGAGCGAGGAGAATTGGCTGCTGCCAGATGGCACACATTTGCGGGTGTTAGCCCAGCCCGTGCCCGATGGCGGGCTATTGATCATATTCGAAGACCGCACAGAACAGGCGCAACTCGCCAGCGCGCGCGACATATTACTTCGCGTAAGAACCGCAACGTTCGACAATCTGTTCGAGGCAATTGCGGTCTTCTCGGCCGACGGCAGGTTGAGCATATGGAATCGGCTCTTCGCCGAAACATGGGGGCTTTTGGATGAGGCACTCATCAAGCATCCCCGGCTGGACGAATTGCTGCCGATGCTGGCTCAGCACCTTAAAAAGCCGTCGCAGATATCGATCATAGGTGAGTTGATCCGGATGACGTCTGCAAACCGCGAGCAACGACGAAGCAGGGTAAATTTCGCTGACGGACGGATATTTCAGATCGCTACAATACCGCTCCCTGATGGTAATGCACTTTTCACTATGCTTGACATGTCCGACAGCATGAAGATCGAACAGGCATTGCGGGATCGCAACAGCGCATTGCAGGAGGCTGACGCGATCAAGGGAAAATTTCTTGCCAATATGAGCTACGAATTCCGCACGCCCCTAACTTCGATTGGCGGGTTTGCTGACTTGTTGAAGGCCGGGATTGCTGGTGAATTGAGCGAGCAGGCGATGGAATATGTAGAAGCGATTTCACAATCTGCTGACCGGCTTTCAGACCAGATCAACACCGTTCTTGACTACAGCCAGATTGAAGCTGGTGCACTGCCGCTGGCGCTGGAGCAAACGGACATTCCGGCATTGATGGCTGAAATTGCAGAGGGCAAAGCTGCGATGGCACGAAACGCCGGAATAGTGCTGCACGTGCAGTCGGGTGATGCGCGAGGATCGATGACGGCTGATCCCAAAAGATTGGCGCAGGCGGTAGGACAGGTATTGGACAACGCGATCCGCTACAACCGAAACGGCGGAGAGGTGTTGCTATTTGCGCGCTGGAATGCTGACCGGCTTGAACTGATAATATCGGACAATGGTCCCGGAATAAGCGCCGACAGCAGAGACCGGCTATTCACCAGCGTCGACCGTTCGCAACCAGGCGAAAACGGATTGGTTGCGCAAGGTTTGGGACTGTCTCTCGCGCGTCAATTGATTGAATCGCACGGGGGAAGCCTCACTGTGGATTCGCAACCCGGTGAAGGGACTACTGTGACGATGTCCCTACCGCGCAAATGATCATAACGAGCGAAAAGGAAATGCGAAAATTTGGCGCACATTTGGCGCTTACTTTGCGTGCGGGCGACTGGATTGCGATTAATGGCTCGCTGGGGGCGGGAAAGACGGTGTTATGCAGCGGCATTTTGGCGGGATTGGGGTTTACAGGCGAAGTTGCGAGTCCATCTTATGCAATTGTCCACTCATATGACCCGCCAGAAGTATCGATTGCAGTCGCGCACGTCGATTTGTATCGGCTAGATAATGTTGATGAACTCGATGAACTTGGTCTGGCCGACGAGCGGGGTGATCGCATCACGTTGGTTGAATGGGCGGAGCGATACGGAACAGACTATACGTCGCCCAGCCATGATATTACCATTCAAATGCAACCCGACGGCAGCCGTCAACTTATCATAAAGACAGAAAAGAATGACGCCACTGAATGAAATGACACCGCCTGCCGGATTGAGCGAATTCCTCATCCGCAGTGGGTGGGATGGTGCAATGGTCACGCCCGTTGCCGGCGACGCTTCGTTTCGCCGATATTTCAGAATCCGCTGTGCGCAGAAAGGTCAAGCGATCCTGATGGATGCGCCGCCACCGCATGAGGATCCGCGGCCTTTCATCAATATTGCCGAATATCTGCTCGCGCATAGTTTCAGGGCGCCGGAGATTCTCGCTCGCGACCTTGAAAACGGTATGGTGCTAATCGAGGATTTCGGTGATCGCCGGATGCGGGAGCATCTTGATGATCACCCTGAAGATGAAATAGCGACATATAAACATGCGATAGACGTCATTATACGTCTTTCGCGGCAGCCAAACGCTGATCTTGAGCCTTATGACCTTGCGGCTTACATGCGCGAAGTCCGGCTGCTGACTGAATGGTATATGCCCGCGATGGGGCTTGCTTGGAATCAGGATGCTTTCGACCAGGTCTGGGCCGATATGCTTGTGCATGTTGCACGCCGCCGAGATGTTACAGTTTTGCGGGATTATCATGCCGAAAACATTATGCTCTTGGCTGATGGCGACCAGGGCCTGATCGATTTTCAGGATGCGCTGGTTGGTCATCCGGCTTATGATCTGGTTTCGCTGCTTCAGGATGCCCGCCGCGATGTGTCGCCTGAACTCGAAGCCGCAATGCTACAGCACTATCGCAATGAGGCTAATATTTCCGATGATTTCGATCATCACTACGCGTTGCTGGGCGCGCAACGGAATACGAAGATAATCGGCATCTTTACCCGCCTGTGGAAGCGTGATGGCAAGGA
Source organism: Sphingomonadales bacterium (assembly GCA_031370535.1). Lineage (GTDB taxonomy): Bacteria > Pseudomonadota > Alphaproteobacteria > Sphingomonadales > Sphingomonadaceae > Sphingorhabdus_B. The sequence continues at coordinate 17,550 of JANMQN010000042.1, forward strand.
TCGTTATTTGTCATTCTTGCCGCGTATGTGGGGCCTGCTCGAACGCGATTTGGCACACCCGGCGCTTGCGCCCCTGAAAGCATGGTTCGACGCAAACATTCCAACGGCCGTTCGTGCGCAGTCCCCTGCAGATGCCTAGCGAAGTTCCCCGTCACATCGACACTGCTATGATCATGGCCGCAGGCAAGGGTACACGCATGATGCCGCTTACGGCAGATCGACCGAAACCGTTGATCGAGGTAGGCGGGTTAGCATTGCTTGATCATGTGCTCGATCATTTGCGTGACGCTGGCGTCAGTAAAGTGGTTATCAACGCCCATTATCGCGCGGAGCAGGTCGAGCGTCATATGGGCGAATATGCGACCGACTTCGACGTTCGCATATCGGACGAAAGAGACTTGCTTCTCGACACCGGCGGTGGCTTGGTCCGGGCGCTCCCGCTGATTGGCGCTAACCCGTTTCTGTGCGTTAATGCCGATAATTGGTGGACTGACGAAGGTGAGAATGCCTTCACCCGCATGATGGCACATTGGGACGACGGTAAAATGGATGTTCTGATGTTGGTCGTTCCATTTGAAAACGCCAATAATACTCAAGGGCAAGGCGATTTTGACATTGAACATAGCGGTCGTCTTTCGCGCCGCAAAGCTGGCGAGCAAGGTGCGTTTGTGTGGACAGGTATCCAAATGCTCTCGAAGCGTCTTGTTATCGATCCGCCATCGAAGGTTTTTTCGACTAACATATTCTGGGATCGCGCGATTGCAGAAGGCCGTTGCTTCGGCTTAATCCATCAAGGGCTTTGGTTCGATGTGGGCTATCCCGCTGCAATAGCTGCTACCGAACAGAAACTGACGGAATATGCAGGGGGCTGACGCCCAACCCATTCGGGCGCATGTTTACAATGTGCCATTTGGCAATGATCTGTGCGACGCGACCGCAAGCCTTATTTTGCAGGCAGGGACCGCCGACCCGCTTTCCGTCAGCGAAAACATATTGTTGTTGCCGAACAACCGTGCGGTTAAGGCGATGAGCGAGGCATTTGTCCGGCAAGCAGCGCCAGGGCTTTTGCTGCCCCGAATGGTCGCGATTGGCGATCTGGCTTTAGACGAAGCGCTGGGGCCTTTACTCGACCCGGTAAGCGCCGAACAGATTGTAAGGCCGGTAATCGGTACGCTCGACAGGATTTTGTTACTGGCAAAGCTTGTCGGCAAGTACAGACCAAATGGCCAATCCGTTTCGCCGGCCGAAGCTTTGCGGCTGGCGCGTAAGCTTGCCGACATGATCGATGAGCTTGAAATAGAGCAAGTCGATTTCGCGCGGTTTGCCGAAGTGGGCATCGAAACCGATTTGGCCGGGCATTGGCAAAGCTCTTACGGGCAGTTGCTTGAAATACTTCCGGCATATCGCGCGGAGCTGTCCCTCCGCAATTTACTTGGACCGGCGGAACGACGAAATCTCTTGCTTGGCAGGCTGGAGCAGCGGCTTGGGGAAGCACCACCTGAGGTGCCGATCATCGCCGCCGGAATCACTACCTCCGCCCGAGCAATCGCCCGCTTGTTGCGCCGGGTTGCACGATTACCGCAAGGCATAGTGATCCTGCCAGGACTGGATCTGGATATGGACGAGGGGCAATGGACCGCACTGTCGCATCCCACCGACGAAGAAGGTGAGCGCAAACCAAAGCGCAATATTGAAGTCCACCCCCAATTTCATCTGAAACATCTGCTCGACCAAATGGGCGTGGATCGGACCGAAGTCGATGTCATTCCAACGATTACAATAACACGCGCACATCATGCGATTACCGACATTTTCTGCCTTCCCGAGCAAAGTGCAGGATGGCGCGACTTGCCTGCAGCACGCAAAAAATTGCCGCATGCCAAACTGGTTGAAGCAACAGATAGTGCCGAAGAAGCCAAAGCAATTGCTGTTCATGTGCGCGGCGCTTTGGAAAAAGCTGGGCAAAGAATTGCGGTAATTACGCCTGATCGGGAATTGGCGGTCCGCATCGCATCGCAGCTTCGAAGGTGGGACATAGACGTAGACGACAGCGCTGGCACACCGTTGTTGCAAACTCCGCACGGAACGCTCGTGCTGGCTTTGGTGGATGCCGTCGCCAACCGCTTCTCTGCTGCAAGCGTATTGGCCATTGCCAAACATCCGCTGGTCCGGGCAGGGGAAGCACGGCTGGCGTGGCTGGAGTCGGCGAGAGCGCTGGATATGGAACTGCGTGGCCCGCCCGAGGGAGTTGGGCTACATGCAATCGCGGCCCGGTTGCTAACGAAGCGGAACAAAAGCGAATCAACCTTAGCCTGGTGGGCCGAGTTTTCCAGTATATTAGAACCGCTCGACAAGACATTTGGCTCGGCCTTGGCCACGGTTCTGGAAGCCATTCAAAGTGTCGCGAGCGAATTAACGGATGGCGCGATTTGGCGCGGTACCAATGGGCGTGAGCTCGGCCGAATTTGGGAAGAAATTACGTCTTGCGACATCGACGCGATTGGCCCTGCCGACCCTGCAGCCATAGACGCGATACTCACCGAGTTGTTTTCTGGCGCGGTCGTTCGTCCGCCTTACGGAGGTCATCCCCGTGTTGCGATTTACGGCCTATTGGAAGCGCGGTTGCAGCAGGCGGATATCGTAATTTGCGCTGGCCTCAACGAAACAACTTGGCCGCAAATCGCATCGCCCGATCCCTGGCTCGCGCCCGCGATCCGCCGACATCTCGGCCTGGCAACGCTTGATCGCAATATCGGCCTGTCCGCGCATGATCTGGCGACTGCGCTGGGTGCAAAGGATGTACTGATCACCCGGGCTAAACGCGACCGCAGCGGGCCAACCGTTGCCTCGCGTTTTCTGCTTCGCATCAAGGCGCTAATGGCGGCGCAGTTTCTACCCAATGGCGAAGCGCTGGCGCTCGCCCGACAACTCGACAAGCCCTGGGCGATAATTCCTTTTGCCACAAGGCCAAGGCCAACACCGAACGCAGAGCAGCGGCGTGTGTCGCTATCGATTACCGATTTCGATCAATTGAAATCGGATCCTTATTCCTTTTACGCCAAACGCATTCTCGGACTTCGGGTGCTGGAGCCAGTCGATGCAGAACCGAGTTCCGCTTGGCGCGGAACACTAGTGCACGACATATTGGAGAAATGGTTCAAGGAAGACGGTTGCGCCGCGGCTAAGTTGATCGAACGGGCCGATGCGCTTTTAAGGGACAAATCGATTGACCCAATACTCCGCGCTTTATGGCAGCCAAGGATTGCTGCGGGCCTGCTTTGGATTGCCGAGGAAACACGACGTTTGTTGGATGACGACGGACGCGTGCTGGTCGTTGCCGAGGAGTCTGGAACTATCGAGCTGCTTGGTGTCCCCGTTAAAGGCCGTGCAGACCGCATCGACCGGCTGGCCGATGGCAGCCTCGTCATCATCGACTATAAAACTGGTGTTCCGCCTAAGCCCAAACAGGTGAACGCTGGCTTTGCGCTCCAGCTTGGATTGGTAGGCTATATGGCTGAGCAGTCTGTGATCAAAGGTGCATCAGGCAAGGCGGGCCGGTTTGAATATTGGAGCCTCGCCAAAAACAAGGATCGCGGGTTCGGCTATGTCGCCGTGCCGACTAGCGTCAAGCCATCCGACAACAAGCAGAAGCCTGAAGAATTTGTGGGCTTTGCAATAGGGCAGGCGGAGGAAGCCTTGCGCGCGTGGATATTGGGAAGCGAAGGCTTCACTGCAAAACTCCACCCTGAATTCGCTAATTACGGTGATTATGATCAGCTGATGCGGTTGCAGGAATGGAATGGTCGCCAGCCAATCGTCAAGGACGACCTGTGAACGCCGGTGCGTCACAAGGGTTCAAGCCTTTAATCCCGGCGCAGGTGGATGCTGTTCAGCCGCAAGAGAATATCTGGTTGAGCGCTTCTGCCGGTACAGGCAAAACGCAAGTACTTACTGCGCGTGTTATCCGCTTACTGCTCGAAGACGGCGTGGAACCTGAAAATCTGTTGTGCATCACCTTCACCAAGGCTGGTGCCGCCGAGATGGCGGAGCGCATCAATCGGTTGCTGGCGTCATGGGTGCAGCTGGATGACAAGTTATTGTTTAAGGATCTGGAGGCTATTGGCGCAAAATCCGGACCCCACGCAAGGCAGCGTGCGAGTGAGCTGTTTGCCAAGGTTCTGGACGCCCCTGGCGGCGGGTTGCAGATATTGACTATCCACAGCTTCTGCCAATCCCTTTTGGGAAGCTTTCCCGAAGAGGCGGGACTGGTTCCTGGGTTCAAACCTATCGAAGGCCGTGAGCAGCAGCAATTGCTCCGAGAGGCTCTGGCGACAACGGTGATTGAGGCCGAGGAACGCGGCGACGACACGCTGATATCAGACCTACAATCGCTGAGTCTCGCTATGGGTGAAGAAGCTGCGCTCAAATTTCTGCACAAATGTGCCGCTGTTCCGGATGTCATGGCGGGGATCCCAAACGACTTGGGAGCTATCAAATGGGCGCGCACCGTTTCGGGGGTAAGCTTCGACGGGCCAGTTAACTTGATGCTCGAAACCGAACTTGCTGACGAGCGAATCGATCGCGTTTTGCTGAAATCGATCGCCAATCAAAATGTCGAATGGTGTAAAGGTAAAGCCGACAGTCGAGGCGGTAAGCGAGCAGCGTTTATTAATGACTGGCTTGCGCAATCCCCCACAGGTCGTGCGGAAAACTTCATGGGACTGCACAGTTGCTGGTCGAACGCAAAAGGTGAACCTTTAATCGCTTCCACCAATTGGACACCATCGACGGAAGCTTACGCGGATCAGGCACTTAAGCTTTTTAATTGGACCAGCGGGTTAGTCGGCGAAATTACCCGGGCAAATTATGCTGATCGACTCGCCCCGGCTTTGCTGGTTGGCAAAACGTTCGCGTACCAATATGCGAAGAGCAAACATGCCCTCGGCGTAGTCGACTTCGACGATATGATCCGCAAGACGGCAGAGTTGCTGGGCAGCAGCAATATGGCAGATTGGGTGCGGTTCAAGCTTGACCGGCAGATCGATCATATATTGGTCGACGAGGCGCAGGACACCAACAAGGCGCAGTGGGATATCATTCGCGCGCTGAGCGATGATTTTTTCAGCGGTATGGGCATGCATCCCGAAAAGGTTCGCACAATTTTCACAGTAGGTGACTTTAAGCAGGCGATTTACGGATTTCAGGGAACCGCGCCTGAACAATATCGTGAGGCGGGTGACAGCTTCGTTGAGCGAATAGAGGGTGCTGGTTCGCTGCTGCAGAGCTTGACGCTATCGCAGAGCTTTCGTTCCACCGCGCCAATTCTTGATTTCGTCAACGCGGTCATATCTACCAGTGGGCCAGACAGTTTCGGCATCACCAGCACGATCGAGGACCATTACAGCCAAATCGCAACTGTCGGACATGTAGAGTTGCTCGCCCCCGTCACCTCCGCATCTAAAAGCGTTGACGCGGCTGATGACGGCGAGGGTGACGATGAAGTCTGGATCAGCGACGAAAAGCGGATGCTCGCCGAAAGGCTTGCAGCCCATGCAAAGGCCTTGATTGATGAAAGGCCGTGGCTCGCGACGAAAGGGCGGCATTTGCAACCCGGCGACATCATGTTCTTGCTGCGCAGCCGGGGAGAAATGGCGTCATTGCTGGTGGCGCAACTGCATGAGCGCGGAGTGCCAGTGGCGGGTATCGACAGGTTGCGGTTGCTGCAACCGTTAGTTGTGCAAGACTTGCTGGCGGCGGTGCGTTTCGTTTTGCAGCCAGGAGATGATTTAAGTCTTGCGGGCCTTTTAGTGTCGCCACTTATCGGATGGTCGCAGGAAAAATTGCTCTTGCATGGCTATCGCGGGTATGTGCCGGGCACTCTTTGGCAGCATCTGCGCGCGCAACCAGAAATCGCCGCAGATTTGGAACCATTGCGCGACATTCTTGCGTCTGCAGACTATGCCACAGTCTACCATTTTTTAGAGCAAATCCTGTCTGGACCCATTGGTGGCCGTCGTAAATTTGCTGCACGGCTAGGCAGTGAGGCACACGTTCCCATCGAGGAAATGCTCAATTCGGCGATGCAATTCGAACAGCAGCAGGGCGGTGGGTTGCAGAAATTCCTCGCCTGGTTTGATCGCGGCGATATCGAAATCAAGCGCGAGGGCGAGAGCGGCGCGAACGAGGTGCGCGTGATGACGGTACACGGTGCAAAGGGATTGCAGGCACCGGTCGTTATTCTTGCCGATGCCACCTCAGACCCCACCAAAAAACCCGACCAATCGGCAGAGTTGCTGATCGACGAAGGGCGGCGGACACCGCTTCTCCCAATCCGCAAAGCCGAGCAATCGGGCAGATTGCTCGAAATCGTCGACATGCAAAGAAAGCGTGAGCTTCAGGAACATAAGCGGCTGCTTTACGTCGCGATCACCCGTGCCGAAGAGCGGCTGATTATAGGCGGTGCGCTGGGCATCAGCCGCAAGGGCGAGGCGCCCGAAGAAAGCTGGTATGTCGCTATTGAGCGAGGAATGATGGCGCTTGGCTGCGATTGGGAGGATGATCACCTCTGGGGCAGGCTAATGCGCCATGTCGGTGCGGATGGTCCGACCGCCAAACCGAAGTCTGCCGCGGTTGTTCAGTCAATCGTGGTGGAAGCTAGGACAACCGACATCCCGGGTTGGCTCTTCGCTCCGGCGCCAGTCGAGCAACGCCCGCCAAGACCGCTTGTACCGTCGCGGCTTGACGATGACGATTATGGCGATGCTCCGCCTAGCGCAGCGATGCGGGCAGCGGCGGAGCGGGGCAAGCTTATCCATGCGCTATTTGAGCGCGTGACCGATGCGGCCTCTTTTGAGGCTGCCGAGAGATGGCTGATGGCTAATGCCAGGGACGTAAAAACAGATGTCGGTAAAATCATGGCCGACGTGAATGCCATCGTCGGCAATCCGCAATGGGCAGCTTTTTTCGGCCCAAATGCACGCGCTGAAGTGCCTCTGGCGGCGGTTGTTGGTGAAACAGTAATTAGCGGACGGATCGACCGCTTGATCGTCGAACCCGGCCTCGTCCGAGCTATTGATTTCAAAACCGGTCGCTCAGTTCCCGTTGACGAAACGAAAGTGCCAACGCCATATTTGCGACAGATGGCGCATTACGCCGCTGCATTGCAGACCATTTTTCCTGACGCGGCAATTGAGATGTCGTTGCTGTTCACAGACGGCCCACGGCTTATCCAACTGTCAGATGCGGTAATGGCAGGATACAAACCCGACTCTTGAGCCAACAAGCAAAACTATTGCGCCTGCCGCTTGTTTTGCGCGGAACGGGGGCATACATTGCCAGTCAACAAAGGAGATTTTTATGGCCACTACTTCCGTCAGCGACAGTGATTTCGACGCTCAGGTTCTTAAATCCGACAAGCCTGTTCTGGTCGATTTCTGGGCCGAATGGTGTGGCCCTTGCAAGATGATTGGACCTAGCCTTGAAGAAATCAGCGAAGAGCTGGGTGAACAGGTTCAAATCGTGAAACTCAACATTGACGACCATCCCGACACCCCAGCCAAATATGGCGTGCGCGGTATTCCGACGATGATTCTGTTCAAAAATGGCGAGATCGCCGACACCAAAGTAGGAGCAGCGCCCAAGGCACAGTTGAAAAGCTGGCTTGAAGCTGCTCTTTAGCTACGATAATCGGCGTTGATACTGATATAACCGTGGGTGAGGTCGCACGTCCAAACTGTCGCTCGGCCTTCGCCTAAACCTAAATCAACGCCGATTTCGATTTCCTGGCCTTTGAGATGCGCCGTGATAGGCGTTTCATCATAACCATCGACTGGTAGGCCATTATGCGCGACCTGAGTTGCACCAAAGCTGATTGACAGTTTGTCGCGATCTGCAGGTTCGCCGGCCTTGCCGACCGCCATAACCACACGCCCCCAATTGGCATCTTCGCCAGCGATAGCGGTTTTGACCAAGGGCGAGTTGGCAATCGCCAGTCCGACGCGCCGGGCGCTGTCGTCGCTGACCGCGCCGGTTACAACAATTTCGATAAACTTCTGCGCACCTTCGCCGTCGCGCACAACGAGGTTTGCGAGCTGACGGCAAACATCATCTAGCGCTGATGCGAACGCGTCTGCCCCGGAATCATCGAACGAACACAGCGGAGCATTGCCTGCTCTACCCGTCGCAAATGCAAGCACAGTATCGCTGGTGGAGGTGTCGCTATCAACGGTGATGCAATTAAAGCTGTTCCGGTTCGATGCGGACAACAATTGTTGCAAAAACCCCGCATCGACCGCCGCATCGGTGAAGATATAACCGAGCATCGTAGCCATGTCGGGCGCGATCATTCCTGAGCCTTTGATGATGCCGACGAGTTGCACCTTTTGGCCATCGACGATCGCGCTCGCAGTTACCCCCTTGGCAAAGGTATCGGTGGTGCCAATGGTGTTGGTCGCCTCTTCCCAGCCACATGGCATAGCGCCAAACACTGCCCGCAACCCGGCTTCAGCCTTGTCTTTAGGCAGCGGCACGCCAATGACGCCTGTCGAACACACAAAGACTTCATTTGGCTGGCAATCCAGATGCGACACCACCTGCGCGATGATTGCTTCAACCGCTTCCCGTCCTCGATAGCCCGTGAACGCATTGCTATTGCCTGCATTGACCACCAGCCCCCGCGCCCTGCCATCCTTTAGATGGTCTCGGCATGTTTCGACCTCTGAAGAGCAGCAGATGTTGCGTGTCATTACGCCAGCGACCGTCGTTCCTTCGTCCAGTTTCACGAAGGTCAGATCGCAACGCCCCCAATCCTTATATCCCGCGCGCGCAATACGCAGCGTCACGCCGTCTATCGCGGGCATTTCGGGGAATTGCCGGGCAAGCGGAGATTTATTCGACAACGGATAACTTTCGAAATAAGCAGTATAAAGTTTGAAAATAAGGCGCAGAAAATGATCGTATACTATTTTGCTTTGGCAACGGCAATGACCGGTAATGCTGCCCATGCCGGCCAGTGGGAGTCGTATTTCGAGCGCGTCGATACGCCGGTAATTCTCTTGCCGCCAGGAAAAGGCAGTAATCCGATTCCTGCCGGAAATCCCGGAATTTGGGTCACAACGAATGATTATCCCCCATTTGCTTTGAGCGAAGAGCGCGAGGGTGTCGTTGGCTTTTCGCTGATGATTGGGCGGGATGGCAAGGTCACATCATGCGACATCACATCCTCCAGCGGTTCTCCGGACCTCGATTCAACGGCCTGTTTGCTGATAACCCAGCGCGCCCGGTTCTCGCCGGCAAAGGATGCGCGAGGGAAGACACAGATTGGGCGGTATGCAAACCGGGTCCGCTGGCAAATCCCTTCAAAAGGCCAAAATGCCGTGCGAAATTTGCCAATCCCCAAACAAGGGCAGGCAAGCTTCAGCTTCACCGTCGATGAAAACGGTAAACCCTCTGATTGCACAATGTCGGGCTCGCCTGAGACTCAAGGCGCGAAAACGCCATGTGATGCCGGTGTTATATTCCAGCCATATTATAATGATCGGGGGGAACGCGTTAGGGTAAGGGTCGAAACGTCAAGCAGCGTAAGGATTGCCGAGGAAGGCGCCGTCGGGCCCAAATCTGAATGACTGGTAAAGTACGCCGTTCAAATAGGATGGACGGAAGTGCGGTCAATCACTATGTGAGCGCATTACGAATATTATGATGACCCGACTGATCATATATTTGCTGGCCATGATGACCGGCTTTTCCGCTGCAGAGGCTGCGCGTCCGGTTTCGGAGACGCCTGCCTCAGTCGGCGCTAAGGTCGGAGAGGCTTATGCGTCGGTAGTTGTCAAAGTCGGTAGGCAGACGCGGGCCGTGCCTGTGGCAGACGCCCCGATTTCAACTCCGCCGTCAGTGCAACCGGTTAATTTTTGTTGGCTTTCATCGACTGCGCCAACCACACCCGTGCTGCGGCACGACGTAATTCTTGGCTAAGCCACGCCGCGTCGTCTCCTGACGCCTGCCCACTTGCCACGACGGCGCGGATCATTGCCGCGCCTTACATCAAATAAACTTAAAGGATTTTCCCATGCTCGGCGGAGTTGCCAAAGCCATATTCGGGTCGTCGAACGACCGTTACGTCAAATCGATCATGAAGATCGTCGCAAAAATAAACGATCTCGAAGAAGCAATTTCGGTGATGGACAACGAGCGTTTGAAGCAGCAGACGCAGCTTTTTCGCGACCGGTTGCAGGCAGGTGAGACGCTGGATGATATCCTGCCTGAAGCATTTGCGACCGTACGCGAAGCATCGAAACGGGTCATGGGCATGCGGCATTTCGACGTGCAGATGGTCGGTGGCATTGTTCTCCATCGCGGCGAAATCGCAGAGATGCGGACGGGCGAGGGTAAGACCCTCACCGAAACGCTTGCCTGCTATCTCAACGCACTGGAGGGTAAGGGCGTCCATGTTGTAACCGTGAACGATTATCTCGCCCGACGCGACGCCGATTGGATGGGGCGGATATACGGCTTCCTGGGGCTGACCACCGGCGTAGTGGTGCCGAATATCGCCGAGCATGAGCGTCGCGCTGCATACCAATGCGACATCACATATGCCTCGAATAACGAGCTAGGTTTCGATTATCTGCGCGACAATATGACGTATGAACGCGCTCAGATGGTGCAGCGCCCGTTTAATTTCGCGATCGTCGATGAGGTGGATTCGATCTTGGTCGATGAGGCACGCACACCGCTGATTATCTCGGGCCCGACCGACGACAAGTCTGAACTTTATCTACAGGTCCACGCCATCGTTCTGCAACTGGAAGAGGCAGATTACGAAAAAGACGAGAAAAGCCGTAATGTCATTTTGACCGAAGACGGTACGGAAAAAGCAGAGCGCCTGCTGGAATCCGCCGGGTTATTGACCGGTTCAAACTTGTACGATTATGAAAACACACTGGTCGTGCACCATCTCGATCAGGCGCTGAAAGCGAACGTGATGTTCAAGCGCGATACGGATTATATCGTCAAGGACGGCAAGGTTATCATAATCGATGAATTCACCGGCCGTATGATGGATGGCCGCCGTTGGTCGAACGGTTTGCACCAGGCGGTGGAAGCCAAGGAAGGTGTTGAGATCGAGCCTGAAAACCAGACTCTGGCGACGATCACATTCCAGAATTATTTCCGCATGTACCCGAAATTGAGCGGGATGACGGGCACCGCCGCAACCGAAGCGGGCGAGTTCTACGAAATTTATAAGCTAAATGTCGTTGAAATTCCGACCAATGTCCCTGTCCTGCGAATTGATGAGGACGACCAGTTTTACAAAAATACGCAGGATAAATTTGGCGCGATTGCCAAGACCATTAAGGAAGCGCACGACCGGGGCCAGCCAGTACTGGTCGGTACCGTTTCGATCGAAAAATCAGAGCTGCTCTCGGAATTTCTCGAAAAGGAAGGCGTTGAGCACAGCGTTCTCAACGCTCGTTTCCACGAGAGCGAAGCGCATATTGTTGCGCAGGCGGGGCGACTGGGTAGCGTAACGATTGCCACGAATATGGCGGGTCGCGGCACCGATATCCAGCTGGGCGGGAATTATGAATTCCGGCTTGAGGATGAACTTGGCGAAATGCCTGAAGGTCCCGAGCGTGATGCGGCTGTCGATGTGCTGAAGGCGGAAATCGCTGCCGAAAAGGCTAAGGTCATTGAGGCGGGAGGGCTTTTTGTGCTGGCCACGGAGCGACACGAAAGCCGCCGCATCGATAACCAGCTGCGCGGTCGTTCGGGCCGCCAAGGTGACCCCGGCCTTTCGCGCTTCTATCTCTCGCTCGACGATGATTTGTTGCGGATATTCGGTTCGGAAACGCTGTTTTCGCGGATGATGAACTCTTCGCTCGAGGACGGCGAGGCCATTGGCGGCAAATGGCTGTCAAAGGCCATCGAAACCGCACAGAAAAAGGTCGAAGCGCGCAATTACGATGTCCGCAAGCAACTCGTTGAATATGACAACGTCATGAATGACCAGCGCAAAGTTATCTACGAACAGCGCAGTGACATAATGGACGCCGAAGCGGTCGACGAAATCGTCGAAGATATGCGCAACGATACCGTCAATATGCTGGTGGGTGATTATTGTCCGGTCGGAACCTATCCCGAGCAATGGAACATCGATGGCCTCAAACTGAAATGTGCTGAGGTTTTGGGACTTGCCCCGGACATTGACAGCTGGTTGCAGGAAGATGGTCTTGAACCGGAAGTGATTGAAACGCGGATTGCCGACATGGCGACAGCCAAGTTTGCAGCCAAGGGTGCTGAACTGGATGAAACAGTTTGGCGGCAGGTTGAAAAGAGCATATTGCTGCAGACGCTCGACCATCACTGGAAAGAGCATCTGTCGACGCTCGACGCGTTGCGTCAGGTTATTTATCTGCGTGCTTATGCCCAGAAAAACCCGATCAATGAATATAAGCAGGAAGCATTCGGCCTTTTCGAACGCATGCTTGTAGCAATTCGCGAAGGCGTTACCAAAACTATCTCGACCAACGAGTTCCGGGCAGAAGAAGAATTTGTGCCTCCCGAACTTCCAGAGCTGCCGGATTTCCTGACCACACATATCGATCCGTTTACCGGGGAAGATGACAGCGATGACATCGACGGTGGGTCGCTTGGTCTGGTGACAACGCGCGCGCCGCGCCAGGCACCTCCGCCCCAAGGCGATGATAAGTTTGCCGCTAATCCTGACATTCGCCGCAACGACCCTTGCCCATGTGGTTCGGGGCAGAAATACAAGCACTGCCACGGCGCTTATTGATTTGTCGCACAGGGGAGGGCTAAGTTGATCTGGCTAACTGGTCTCTTCGCTCTCGTTGCGCTGATTTACGCCTCAGTTGGATTCGGTGGAGGCTCTACCTACACCGCGCTGCTCAGTCTGTGGGGGGTGGATTACAAGCTCATCCCGGTGATATCTTTGCTGTGCAATATCATCGTGGTGACGGGCGGCAGCATTCGTTTCGTCCGGGCCGGGCTGGTCAAGTGGCCACAAGTGGTGCCGTTGCTGGTCGTATCTGCGCCGCTTGCTTTCGTCGGCGGCTTGGTGCCGCTCAAGCAATGGCTGTTCCTGATGATATTGGGCAGCGCTTTGCTGCTCTCGGCGATTGTGCTGGTTGCACAGCCCGACAAAATGGCGCCGCGTCAGCTATCGAGGCCAGTCCTGCTGTCGGTATCCGCTGGGGTAGGGCTGTTGGCTGGACTGTCCGGCATTGGCGGCGGAATCTTCATGGCACCGGTCCTGCACTTGGTCCGCTGGGATAACGCCCGCCGCATTGCTGCTTTTGCGTCACTCTACATTCTGATCAACTCAATTACCGGCCTTACCGGGCAGATTATCAAAGCCGGACCGCAGTCGCTAGCAGGACCGGCTTGGCAATATTGGCCGTTGCTGCTGGCAGTATTGGTGGGCGGGCAAACCGGCTCGATGCTCGGTATGCGCTTCCTCACGCCGCGTTTGTTACGGACGCTTACCGCCTTACTTGTCGGCTACGCTGCCGTCCGCCTGCTGTGGCAGGGGTGGAGTTTGATGTAGTGTGTGAACAGAGACATAGGTGACACTTCGTACTGGAGACACGGGTAACACCTCCTGCATGCAGCTGCATACTGGAGGTGGTTATTCCCAACGACCAAATGACAACGGCGTCGGTCGAACCGTTACGCGAATGTTGGGGTTAATGTGGGAACGAAAACAAGAGCGCTCAATTTATCTGAACTAAATCAAATAATTGATACAGAAAAATGGCTCCCCGGAAGAGAGGGTATAAATCTATACAAATCAGATAGATAGACACTTTTGGCATCCCGTTTCGGACGACGCAATCCTGCGGTATTCCGAGCGAAGTATCTCACATAAGAAGTTATAGAAAATCACAGAAACTACTCAATCCAGTCGTAAAGCTATCGAGACACATACTTTGCTGAGAATTCT
>JANMQN010000071.1:0-20888 GCA_031370535.1 Sphingomonadales bacterium
CTCTCTTCGGATCGCTGTTTGACCGCTTAATTTGATCCACTTGAGCCTTGGCGAAAGCGGAGAAAGAATGAAAGGACGCCATATATGGCAAAGAAAATTGACGGCTATATCGGCCTGCAGGTTCCTGCGGGTTCGGCCACCCCCTCCCCGCCAATCGGCCCTGCATTGGGTCAGCGCGGAGTGAACATCATGGAATTCTGCAAGCAGTTCAATGCCGCTACTGGTGACATGGAAAAGGGCACGCCCATTCCTACGAAGATTACCGTTTTTGCCGACAAGAGCTTCACCTTCGTGATGAAGGCACCGCCTGCGACCTATTTGATCAAAAAGGTTTTAGGCCTCAAATCGGGTTCGAAAGAGCCTGGCAAGCTGTCGGCTGGCAAAATCACCCGCAAGCAGCTGGAAGAAGTAGCGACCCTGAAAATGGCCGACCTCAACGCGAACGACATGGACGCGGCAGTGAAAATCATCGCAGGCTCGGCTACCGCCATGGGCCTCGAAGTAGTGGAGGGCTGAACCAATGGCCAAGCTGACCAAGAAAGCAAAATCGCTCGTGCATCTCGACGCTGAAAAGCTCTATGGCGTGGACGAAGCCATTAAGACGATCAAGGAACTGGCGACAGCCAAGTTCGACGAAACCATCGAAATCGCGCTCAACCTCGGCGTTGACCCACGCCACGCCGACCAAATGGTCCGCGGCATGGTTTCGCTTCCTGCCGGTACCGGCAAGGAAATGAAGGTCGCTGTGTTCGCACGCGGCGACAAGGCCGATGCGGCAACTGCTGCCGGTGCCGACAAGGTTGGTGCAGAAGACCTGATGGAAGATATGCTCGCTGGCAATCTCGATTATGACCGCGTTATCGCAACGCCGGACATGATGGGCATAGTTGGCCGCCTCGGCAAAACGCTGGGTCCAAAGGGCCTGATGCCAAACCCGAAGCTGGGCACCGTCACGATGGACGTCGCTGAAGCCGTCAAGGCCGCGAAAGCCGGTCAGGTCGAATTCCGCGTCGAAAAGCAGGGCATTATCCACAGCGGCATTGGCAAGAAAAGCTTCTCCGACGCTGACCTGCGTAAGAATTTCGACGCTTTGGTCGATGCGATCATCAAGAGCAAGCCATCGGGATCGAAGGGCAAATATGTCCGCAAGGTCGCGATCAGCTCATCGATGGGCCCCGGCCTGAAGGTAGATCTGGCGGATGTTGCTGGCGCTTAAGCCGGTTTCTTATCAAGAATAGCAAAGGGCTGGAGCGCAACCTCCGGCCCTTTATTTTTTGCGCCGCGTGACCTTGAGGCGCGAGAATGGGGGGGTTTATTAGTTCAAACCTGTAGCTCTTGAATATGGTTATGCATTATCGTTGATAGAAAATTTAGGCTTCTGTTTGGGCTTTACCTGTAGTTTGATGACACAATATGCGATGAAACCGGGCGACGGGATCACCAAGACCGGCGACCCGCGCGGTTTCACCGTCGCCTATTTCGATTGGCTTGCCTGCAAAGATAAGGTACATCGCGGCGCATTTCCTCGATGGTCTGTTCGGGCGTGGTGGCTGGTTTCGATGGGCTGGCAACGCCCTGCACGCTGATCATCCGGCTGACATCGCGCAGACGAATATTCGTTGGCAATCAACGCGAAATTCGAATGTGGTGACAGCCGGTACCTGTGGCTAAAGAATGTCATTGCCGTCGGTACCGGCGAGCAGGCCATAGGCGGACTCGTCTATTCGATTTACGAGATCGGCTGACCGGCCTTGACTCTCCCCCCAACCCTGCTAGTGGCGACGACGTTCGGTGGGGCGACGGCTCCACCGGCAACCGTCCGAGACAGTTGGTGAGCGGAATTTGCCGTTCTTAATTTCCAGCCTAGACGGGGATAGAGATTTCAGGTGCTTTGTGCACCTTCGCCCTTCGCTCCCGACCTATGGTCGCGAGTTCGGCATGAAACTTCCCCACGGACTAAGTCAGCGGATCGCTCATCCGGGCGCTTCGCAATTCGTGTTGGATTTTTCCGGTTCGCCGGAGAAGTCCGAATAAGGAGTAATGCATGAACCGTTCTGAAAAGACCGAAACAGTTGCATCGCTGAACGCCACTTTTAACGAAGCGGCGGTTGTCGTCGTCACCCGGAACCTCGGGCTGACGGTTGCACAATCGACTGACTTGCGTTTGAAGATGCGCGATGCGGGCGCAAGCTATAAGGTTGCCAAGAACCGTCTTGCCAAGATCGCTCTCGATGGGACGCAATATGGATCGGTAGCTGAATTGCTCACCGGGCCTACCGCGCTCGCCACATCGTCCGACCCGGTCGCAGCCGCCAAGGTTGCAGTCGAGTTCGCCAAAACCAACGACAAGTTAGAAATTGTCGGCGGTGCGATGGGTGACACTTTCCTCGATGTAAACGGTGTAAAGGCGCTGGCTTCGCTGCCATCGCTCGACGAACTGCGCGCTACGATTATCGGGCTTGTACAAGCACCGGCAACGAAGATTGCCCAGCTCACGACCGCACCGGCTGCGAAATTGGCACGGGTATTTGGTGCCTATGCTGACCAAGAGGCAGCGTAACTTTTAGAATTAAACCGGCTGCGTCCCAAGTGGACGAGCCCTACAAATATGACAGAAAATCGGAGTGTTATTTAAATGGCTGATATTGAAAAGCTCGTAGAGCAACTCTCGTCGTTGACCGTTCTTGAAGCGGCTGACCTTGCAAAGGCTTTGGAAGAAAAGTGGGGCGTTAGCGCCGCTGCTGCAGTTGCTGTTGCCGGCCCTGCCGCTGCCGCTGCACCTGCTGCTGAAGAGCAGACCGAATTCGACGTTATCCTGACCGGCGACGGCGGCAACAAGATTGCTGTCATCAAGGAAGTCCGTGCGATCACCGCACTTGGTCTGACCGAAGCAAAGGCTCTCGTCGAGTCCGCGCCAAAGGCGATCAAGGAAGGCGTGAACAAGGCCGAAGCCGAAGAAATCAAGGCAAAAATCCTTGCAGCTGGCGGCACCGTCGAGCTGAAGTAATCGGTTTTCCCTTACGGGATACAAAAATGGGCGGCCTAGCGATTGGCCGCCCATTTTCGTTCTAAGATTGAAGTTTAACGCAAAGGCCTAATTAGTTGACCCGTTCGGGTTCGCGTTTCGTTGCAACAGCAGGCGCACGGCCGACATAACGGTCATGCTTTGCAAACAGCGGGTCGGTAATCGGAATCTCGACGTCGTTACGCGGCGTGAACAACGGATCAGTAATCGGACCAGCCGTAACTGGAGCGCTGAACAGCGGGTCGGTAACTGGCACGTCAGGCCGCGTCATGATCGGCGCACGATGAATGACCCGTTCCGGTGTGGGCGTAGCTGCGAACTTCTGGAATACCGGGTCATCGCGTATTGGTCGCGGCGCGACATATTCGCGGTCAAGATTGACCGTTTCCGCTCGGTCATCAATCACAACCCTACGACGGCGACGCGAAGCGAATGCAGCGCCAAGACCAATTGCTGCCAGTGCAGCAGCTATGCCGCCTACCAACGTGAAGTCGTCAGAAGAGATCCGGCTTTCTGCAGTCGCAGATGCCGGGTCGACTGGCGCAATTGGGACTGCGTCTTCAACCATTGAATCAGCGGGCTCAATCGCATCGATCGAACGCGGCGTAACCTCGGTTAACGTTTCGTTAGAAGCGTCTGGAGCGACTGCTTCGGTTTGCGCTGCGGCCAGTGGTGTGGCTGCGCGTGTTGGCATTGATGTACGCGACTTGGTTGGGGCGGTTGTACCGGCGCTCGGCTCACGTCTCGGGGCAGTCTCCGCTGCGGCTTCTTGCGCGGCAGCCGGATTCACCATATCATTCTCAGTGGGTAGCGTTCGGACTACGACCGGTGGGGTAAAAATCGGTTCCGCCACTGGTGCGGCGACCGGTGATTGTGGCGCAGGCGCTGTAGTCGTTGATGCATCTTGTGCGAACGATAAAGACGAGCCACCCATTAGAGCGGCAATAATCGCGGCCTTGCCTGCGATACGAAGCTTATGTGCTCTGGTCATTTTCAATCTCCTGTCGGTATGGACGGGATTGAAACGGTTCGTCGCAGGATTCGGGCTCGTCGTTCGGGACGTGCCGTGCACTCGAGGCGGCAAGCCGAACGTCAAGAACGCCGGTTCATCTGGCGTTCACGCTGCGGGCCTCTCAACCCAACAAAGATAGCGTTGTATTCCTTTTCATTTACGCCCGACAACGGCAATGTCTTTGCAAGTTTAGTTCCCGCCTCAGCATCCGCGAGAAATGCTGCGTTATATGCTTTTGTTACATTAAACTCGTAAGCACCCGGCTGACCGCCCTTCGGACTTGCGATATCGACTTTCAATCCATTAGCTTTGAACATCAGATAGACTTGCGCAAGTTCACCCATTTCCAAACCCGGGCGGGTTTTTCCGCCATCTACTCCATGGCTGCTTACCGCCATCAATACCGGGTCGGCCGCCGCGACTAAAGCGCGAGCAGCAATACTAGTAAAATAGCGGCGAACATAATCGCAGTCTGGGGCGCAACGACCATACGGAAGGAAATCTTCATCATCCCTCTCCCTCTTCAAAGCCCAGTAGGTCGCCAGGCTGGCATTCAAGCACCTTGCAGATGCTCTCCAGCGTAGAAAAGCGGATCGCCTTTGCCTTGCCGGTTTTCAGTATCGACAGGTTGGCGAGCGTAATATCGACGCGTTCGGCTAGCTCGGTCAGCGTCATCCGCTTTGCATAGAGCAGATCATCGAGTTTTACGGTGACAGGCATCAGACGGTTCCTTCCAACTCTTCGCGCATTTCCGCGTCGCGTTCGAAGATGCCGGCAAGTATGAAGACCAGCAGAATTGCGAGGATACCATTGAGCGGTACATCAAGGCCGGTATCCGATTCACCAAACAAATCCGCCGCTTTACCTGCCGCAATCGCCAGGGGAATGCCGACAATCTGCAATCCGACCATCAGCCAGCCTATGGCTTTCAGGCGAAGCGCGTTATCCCGAACAAACGGATTGCCCACTTCCACGCTGCCAATGATTGCCAGCAATTTGCGCATAATGGTCCAGATCAAACCAAGGACCAATATTCCCAGCGCAAATACCGACAATAGGTGCGGTAGCAACGCTACCGGATCGAGGTGCGGACGGGCCGTGTTGAGTTCTGCGACAGCCTCGGTCCAGTAGAACGGCAGGATCACGCTAACAAGCGCGAGCACCGTTCCTACCGCGGCAACCAACCCCATGATAAGGTACACCAGCCATCTTGTTACCCGCAGGATGCGGTTGTCTGCTATTTCAGTCATATCGATCTCCAATATTAAAATTATTGTTTATCAATATATACCGCATCGTTGTACGTCAAGCATTTTATCGTTTTTCAATAATGATTGATTTTCCTTTGAAATCCTTGGCCATTCGCTGCACTCCTGCGACATGACTGACAATACCGACCTTGCGGCGCTGATTCGTACCATCCCCGATTATCCGAAGTCTGGAATTTTGTTCCGGGATGTCTCGACATTGCTGCTCGACGGACGAGGGTTTCGTGCCACAATAGACCGCCTCGCTGCAATGGTCGCACCAGACACCGAACTCATTGCCGGGATCGAAGCGCGCGGCTTCATAGTGGCGGCGGGGCTGTCATATGCGCTGGGGTTGGGAAAGCTTATGCTTCGCAAGCCGGGAAAGCTGCCCGGCGAAAAGATCGGCACCGACTATGCACTCGAATATGGCACCGACCGGATCGAGATGCACGTCGGCCATGTGCGGCCGGGACAAAAAGTGGTGCTGGTCGACGACCTGATCGCCACCGGCGGCACTGCGATGGCAGGGGTTGACCTGATTACGCAGGGCGGCGGGATTGTTCAGCAGGCGCTGTTCATTGTCGACTTGCCCGAGTTAGGCGGAGCGGCGAAATTGAAAGCGCGCGGAATTGATGTCGCTAGCTTGACCGGATTTGACGGCCACTGATATTTCGTGTGCGGCGCAGGATTTATTTCGGAGAAAAGAAAGAATATCTCTCTCGTGATCGATCCCACCACCACAATTGAACGAAATTTGCATTTCGGACGCAAGAATGTAAAATCTTGTGGATAGAAAAAACTATTCGAGTCGTTTGGTGTGCCGACCCATCAAATCTGCATAGCAAACCGCCGAATGGCCGAGCTTTCCCGGATTGCCATCCCCCGAAACCCCAACTAGGCAATCCGTTTTTGGCCCTCCACCCCTCGGGGTTGGGGGTCATTTTTTCTTTGTAGCACAGGGTGTGATTGCCGATGGCTGCGGCCGCTTTGTCCCGGGTTCAAAGCGGGCGATGTATCCCCCGAGATTTAATTGCTCGCTAAACCCTGTGAGCCGATAGCCCAAGGCCTCGAATTCACAGAACAAAAGCTTAGGTGGGATGCCATGCTGATCTGTTGGGCGATCGCGGTCGACAACGATCACCTGACCGCCTTTGGCCAAGGCAGAGCGGAGCCGCCACAGGAACGCGTAAGGCTCGTCGACCTCATGGTACATATGGACCATGAATATGCGATCAAAGCTGTTATCCGGCAGCCGCGGGTCATCGATGGCGCCTTCCTTGATCGCGACATTGTCTAGCCGGTCACGCGTCACACGCTCGCCTAAACGGTCAAGTGCGCCCCGGTTGATGTCTTGAGCAAGAACGCGACCTTTAGGGCCAACGCGTTCGGCGAGACGGATGGTATAATAGCCCTCACCCGCGCCAATATCTGCAACGGTGGTACCTGTTTTGATGCCGGCCCAGTCCATGACGAACTTCGCTTCACCGGCTTCATCACGCGCAGCTTCAGTCGAAAACTGTGTATCGCCCGCTTCGGATACCGAACGGTCGGGCCGAGGGAATTCGGTCGACGTTTCCAGACGTTGGTCATTCTTACTGGCGGGCGTACACCCTGCCAGAACAGCAACCCACAC
Source organism: Sphingomonadales bacterium (assembly GCA_031370535.1). Classification (GTDB taxonomy): domain Bacteria; phylum Pseudomonadota; class Alphaproteobacteria; order Sphingomonadales; family Sphingomonadaceae; genus Sphingorhabdus_B. The sequence goes on from JANMQN010000071.1 coordinate 6,921, forward strand.
GCCAACGAGCGCAAGCTTCCATTGTGAATTCATGGCGACGATGTAGACTCAGGAAATTCGAGAGGCAAGCGTCGCAGCCGACGCGCGCTGGTCGAATTCTGCAAACGTATTCGCAACCCATATGGGAAGCGGAATTGGCCTATGCGCCTCAAGGTCAACATGGACACTGACCAAATCCACAGTGGCGCGCAAATCGTCTGAACCATCTTCGGTCACACCGTGGATTTCGACAATTTGCGTCATGCTGGTCCGCCCCGTCGCCACAGTCCGGGCCATGACGTCGATGAGCTCATCCGGCTTGATCGGTGCGAACCATGTGACCGTTGCTTTCTTCACGTGAAATTCCAGCGGCTCACCATTGGCGTGATCGCGGAATTTAACAGCGCGCCAATATTCGGTTATCGCGACATCGGCATAGTCCAGATAGCGGGCATTGAACACGACGCCCTGCGCATCGGTCTCGGACCAGCGCACACGCAAGCGGTGATGAAAGGCAAAATCAGACCGGGTCAAATTAGATTGCTTTCGACTGGCCGGGTGTATTGACGCCCATCGACTTGAGATAGGCCTTCACATTGCGAGCGGCTTGACGCAGGCGGTGTTCGTTTTCGACCATCGCGATCCGGACAAAGCCTTCGCCATCTTCGCCATAACCAACACCGGGCGCAACCGCGACCTTGGCATGGGTCAGCATCTGTTTGGAAAATTCAAGGCTGCCCAGATGTGCAAGGCTCGGGGGTAAGGGTGCCCATGCGAACATTGAGGCGCGTGGCGGCGGGATGTCCCATCCGGCGCGGCCGAAGGCCTCAACCAATATGTCGCGGCGTTTGTGGTAAAGTTGGCGGTTCTGCTCGACAATGTCCTGCGGTCCATTAAGCGCGGCGCAGGCAGCGGCCTGAATTGGCGTAAAAGCACCATAATCGAGATAGCTTTTTACGCGGGTCATCGCAGCGATTAACTGGCGGTTGCCGACGGCGAAACCGACACGCCATCCGGCCATCGAATAGGTTTTGGACAGCGAGGTGAACTCAACTGCGACATCCTTGCCGCCCTTGACCTGAAGGATAGAAGGCGTCGGTTTGCCGTCGAAATAGAGTTCGGAATATGCAAGGTCGGATAATATCCAGACCTTGTTTTCCTTCGCCCAAGCCACCAGCCGTTCATAAAATGCGAGATCGACGGTCTCTGCGGTCGGATTGGAAGGGTAATTGACAACCAATATCGATGGACGCGGCACTGTGAAAGCCATCGCCCGTTCCAGCGAACGGAAGTAATTCTCATCCGGGGTGGTTGGAACAGAACGAATGGTAGCGCCAGCGATGATAAAGCCGAAGGTGTGGATAGGATAACTGGGATTGGGCGCCAGAACCACATCGCCGGGAGCGGTAATGGCAGTCGCAAGGCTCGCGAGCCCCTCCTTAGATCCCATGGTTACAACAACTTCATGTTCGGGATCGACCTCGACGCCAAAGCGGCGGCCATAATAATTTGCCTGCGCCTTACGAAGACCGGGGATACCCTTTGAGGCCGAATAGCCGTGCGCATCGGGCTTGCGCGCAACCTCGCACAGCTTCTCTATGACGTGCGGAGGCGGCGGCAAATCGGGGTTGCCCATACCAAGGTCAATAATGTCCTCACCCGCCGCACGGGCTGCCGCACGCATCGCATTGACTTCAGCGATGACATAAGGCGGCAGGCGCTTGATGCGGTAGAATTCTTCGGACATTTGCTCCCGTTTCCGGTTCGAGGGTTTCAAGAGCGGCCTTCATGGGCGAAGTTTTCACCCATTTCCAGAAAAACTATGGCATCAGCGCAGAAGGCTAACGTGGACGATTGCCCTTCGCCTTGTGCTTCACCCCATGCTTCGACGGGGGAGGACCATCCTTGCGGAAGGGGCGAGCTCCGTCTCTGGGCGGTCCGCCTGCGCCGCGAGGACCGCCACTGCGAGGACCATCACCACGAGGTCCGCCTGAACTTACACCAAGCTGCGGGCGCTGTGGACGTCCGCCGTCACGAGCCATACGTTTGTTATCGCGAGCGGCCTCGCGGGGCGGGCCGCTGGCTTGGACTATCTCGACATCATTATCTTCGTCACGGCCAGGTTGCGCAATTGCTTTGGCAAATTTGGCAACGGCTGCGGCAGCAATGCCGACATGCGTTTCATTGGCAGCAATACGAATAGCGCCAATATCGTTTTTGGTTACGCCGCCACGGCGGCACAGTAACGGCAGTATCCATTTTGGATCGGCATTATTGCGCCGCCCGATGTTGAGCGTAAACCATACCGAGTCGTCGAACCCTGCACGATGTGCTTCCTGGGGTCGCTCGCGACTGCCATCATCAAGCATATCTTCAGCCTGCGGCATTTTTGCGCGGTGGACGCGGACCAGAGCGGCGGCGATATCTTCAGCTGACATGGTTTCGAGAAGCTTTGCGCCCAAAGCGCGGTCTTCGTCCTCAACCTCGACCGGTGTCAGTAACGTTTCAAGCAACCGCTCATGGTCTTTTGCCCGGATGTCGGCGGCGGTTGGAACCTTGATCCAGTCGGCCTCGATCTTTGCGCCGCGCAACATCGATTCGACGCGCTTGCGGCGCTGATAAGGAACAATGAGGACTGCGGTGCCCTTGCGGCCTGCCCGACCGGTTCTGCCTGAACGGTGCTGAAGACCTTCGGCATCGCGCGGCAGCTCTACGTGGACGACGAGCGAAAGATTGGGAAGATCAATGCCGCGTGCGGCAACGTCAGTCGCGACGCACACCCTTGCACGGCGGTCACGCAATGCTTGCAAAGCCTGATTACGCTCGGATTGGGAATGCTCGCCCGAGAGCGCCACGACATTAAAGCCACGTTCGGTCAGATTTGCATGGAGATGGCGAACATTCTCGCGAGTCGCGCAAAACAAGATCGCGGTTTCCGCCTCATGCAAGCGGAGCAAGTTCACCACTGCATTTTCGATGTCTGGTGGCGCGACCGTCACAACTTGATAGCTAATGTCACCATGGCCGCGGTCTTCGCCAACGGTCGAGATACGAAGTGCATCGCTCTGGTACCGTTTTGCCAGCGACACAATCGGCTTCGGCATAGTCGCCGAAAACAGCAATGTCCGGCGACCTTCAGGGGTCGCATTGAGGATTTCCTCGAGCTCCTCACGAAAGCCCATGTCGAGCATTTCGTCGGCCTCATCGAGCACCGCGACCTTCAAGGCCGACAAGTCGAGCGCGCCGCGTTCGAGATGATCGCGAAGACGCCCTGGCGTACCCACGACTATCTGGGCACCTTGGCTCAGGTTGCGGCGTTCTTTGGAAGCGTCCATCCCGCCAACGCAGGTGGCAATCCGCACGCCTGCTTTGCCGAACAGCCACATCAATTCCCGGCTAACCTGCAACGCAAGTTCGCGGGTCGGTGCGATAATCAGCGCGGCTGGTTCGCGGGCAAGGCTTACCATTCCACCATCGAGTATCTGCGGCGCCATGGCGAGGCCGAAGGCGACGGTTTTGCCCGAACCGGTCTGCGCCGACACGACGAGGTCGCGGCCTTCGGCCTCGGGCGCGATGACGGCGGATTGTACGGGCGTCAGCGTGGTGTAACCACGCGCGGTGAGCGCTTCGTCGAGAAGCGGCGGGATATTTTCAAATGTCATATACCGCGCCCATTGCGCCCTTTTTCTTCGAATGTCCATGCTGCACCGCACAACAAAACGATGCTTCGACAAAAGCCCCGCTTGGGTTATGCAATACGAATGGTCGATTCACCGAAATTTCCGCCCTTCATGGACCCCGAGCAATTCACCAAAATGATCGAAGGCGCCGGAGCGGTTTCTACGGATCCGTTGATCGCCTACCGAAGCGCACTCGACGCTTGGGGCCAGGTTCTCGCGCCTCTGGCTAAGGCCGGGCGGGATAAGATCGATCCGAAAGATCGCCGTTTTTCCAGTCCGCAATGGGAACATCCTGTGTTCGACCTGGTCCGACAGGGTTATCAGGTTATGTCGGACTATATGCTTGGTGCAGCCGAGCAGCTTGATAATATTCCGGAAGCTGAAAAAGCCAAAATCGGTTTTGCCATCCGTACCATCGTGGAAGCGATGAGTCCGGCAAACTCGCCGTTCACCAACCCGGTGGCGCTCGAAAAAGCAGTCGAAACAAAAGGTGCGAGCCTGATGGCAGGCATGCAGCATCTGATGCACGACATGCAGCGCGGACAACTCACCCACACCGATTCCGAGGCATTCAAACTTGGCGAGAATATTGCCGCAACACCCGGCAAGATTGTCCACCAGACGCCACTTTTCCAGCTACTGCAATATGAGCCGACCACCGAAAAGGTTCTTGAAACGCCGCTCATCATTTTCCCGCCGTGGATCAACCGTTTCTACATTCTCGACCTGACAGCCGAAAAAAGCTTTATAAAATATTGCGTGGACCAAGGCATCACAGTGTTTGTCGTGTCGTGGAAATCAGCCGACAGTTCTATGAAAGACGTGGTATGGGACGATTATATCGCCGCACAGATCGATGCGATCGATACCGTTTGCAACGGATTGGACGTAGATGACGTCCACACCATCGGCTATTGTGTCGCCGGAACCACCCTCGCAGCGACGCTGGCCATACTTGCCGCCAACGGCGAAGCAGCAAAAGTGCGGAGTGCAACTTTCTTCACAGCGCAAATCGATTTCTCGCGTGGTGGCGAGTTGCTGAACTTTATCGATGACCATCAGCTCAAGATGGTCGAGGCGTTGGCCGCGCCACAAGGTTACCTCGATGGCCGCTTTCTCGCGCTCAGCTTCAACCTGCTGCGCGGCAACGATCTGATCTGGTCCACAGTCGTCAAAAATTACCTGCTGGGTGAGGAATATCCGGCATTCGACCTGCTCCACTGGAACGGCGACGTCACCAATCTGCCGGCCAAGTGGCACCGCGAATATCTATGCGACCTGTATCGCGACAACAAACTCGTCATTCCCGGAGCAATGTCTGCATTAGGGACACCGATTGATCTGACCAAGGTCAAGACACCGACCTACATTCAGGCAGGCCGTGAAGACCATATCGCGCCAGCCGAAAGCGTTTGGAAGATGCAGGACCATTTTACTGGCCCGATCAAATTCGTACTGGCGGGCAGCGGACATATTGCAGGCGTAGTCAATCCGCCGGTTCAACAGAAATACCAATATTGGACTAATGCTGCAAAGCCCACTTCGCTCGATGAATTCATCGAAGGTGCGACCGAAACCAAGGGTAGTTGGTGGCCCGATTGGTTCGACTGGATAAAAGCGCATGGCGACAAAACGGTCACGGCAAGGGGTGCTCGTATCCCCGGTCAAGGCAAACTTAAGGCGCTGGAGTCAGCGCCTGGCAGTTATGTGAAAACCCGATAGTTGAAGGGCGCGATAAATTCGCGCCCCCCATTCAATCTATTCAGCCTGTGGTGCCGCTGCGCTCGCATTTTCGGGCAGCCCGCCAAGTTCACCTACCATCTTTTTATAGGCGTCAAGATAAGCAAGGACAATCACTTGGCCGATATCGCTGTTCTGGTAGCTGCCGCCGCCAGCGCCCGCGAGGCCGCCGCCCCACCAAGCACCGCCGCCAGCGCCCCAGCTGAGGTCGGATTTGCGATAGTAGCCTTCGGACAATGCTTCGATTTCGGTGGTGCGGACATTGACCACCGAGAGCGAGACGCTGGCTTCCTTTTTGGAAACCTTTAGTCCACCGACCAAGCCGCCGATAAAACGGCCACCTAGCGCACCGGCTAAACCACCCGCAATGCCGCTGCCCCCCGAGTTGCTGTTGCGGCTGATGATATCGGGTACGATCACATAGTCTGCTGCCTTGACCTGACGCTTGCCAATGTTCGAACCTCGCTGCAATTCGTCAGAGTCGCCCAGCGCGCGTTCGACCGCACGCGCTGCGAGGCCGCCGCCACGGTCGACGAGCGAAAAGCAGCCGGATTTTTGCACGAAAAATTTGATGACGGCTTCAGGGTTGGAAAGCCCAAGCTCGCTCCACCATTGCGTTTCGGGTTCGGTGATCGCAACCGTCCCCAGCTTGCGCGTGCAAACCGGAATCTCGGTCATATTCTTGTCCTGCGCCTTTTTGGCCGAGGACTTGTCCTCTTTTGCAGTCGCAGGCGAAGCAGACGCCAACAATGTGCCTGCCAGCAGCGTTGATAACATCAGTGGTCGCATCATATATACCTTCCCGAAAGCGCATGCACTGAGCATGGGCTGAAAAATACAGTATTTTGGTGCGACCTCTCCGCGTAGCTATATGCTGCGCCCACTAGGTGTACTAGTATAAATTCGTCAGGCGGCATTTTCGCTATTCAGAAAGGCATTCTGCAAAATCCAAAGTTGACGTTTACGTAAACGTCCAGTATTTGACAGCCAGCGTATATGAGGAGAGTCGTCATGCAATTGGAATTCAGCCCCGAAGAAATCGCCTTCCAGCAGGAAGTGCGCACTTTCATCGCCGAAAACTACCCTGAAAACCTGCGTTCGGTTCAGGATGAGGGTCATGACCTGTCCAAGGAAGATTTCTTGTCTTGGCATCGCATTCTCGCCAAAAAGGGCTGGATCGCCCCTGCATGGCCTGTCGAATATGGTGGTACCGGCTGGACGCCAACGCAACGCTTCATCTGGTCCGAAGAGTTGGCACATGCGGACTGCGTCGGTACCATGCCCTTTGGCTTATCGATGGTCGGGCCGGTGATTTACACCTTCGGCACGCCCGAACAAAAAGCGCGGTTCCTGCCGGGCATATTGTCGGGCGACGACTGGTGGTGTCAGGGTTACTCCGAACCCGGTGCAGGTTCTGACCTTGCTTCACTTCGTACAAAAGCAGCGCGTGAAGGCGAACATTATATCGTCAATGGCCAGAAGACCTGGACAACAATGGCGCAGCATGCCGACTGGGGTTTCTTCCTCGTCCGTACCGACAATGACGCGAAGGCACAGGAAGGTATCAGCTTCCTTCTGATCGACATGAAATCGCCCGGCGTCACCGTTCGCCCGATCATTACACTTGGCGGCGAGCATGAAGTCAACGAGGTTTGGCTGGAGGACGTTCGTGTTCCTGTCGATCAGCGCGTTTACGAGGAAAATAAGGGCTGGACCTGCGCCAAGTTCCTGCTCGCGCACGAACGCACAGGCATCGCTGCGGTTGCGCGTTCCAAGCGCGGCGTCGAGAAGATCAAGGAAATCGCGCGCACCGAGATGGACGGCGACAAGCCCTTGCTCGCCAACGCGTTTTTCAAGCGCAAAGTTTCCGAGCTTGAGATCGACCTGACCGCACTTGAATTCACCGAGCTTCGAAGCCTTGCGGGCGTAGCCGCAGGCAAGGGGCCTGGACCTGAATCGAGCTTGCTCAAGATAAAGGGTTCCGAAATCCAGCAACGGATTACCGAACTTGCGCTTGAAGCTGTCGGTCATTACGGCGCGCCCTACTTCCGCGGTTTCGGTGAAAGTGACAACGAGCATCCGATCGGCCCCGATTATGCTCACCGCGCCGCGCCGACATACTTCAACGCGCGGAAGACGACGATTTACGGGGGGTCAAACGAGATCCAGCGTAATATTATCGCCAAGATGGTACTTGGGATTTAATTCCTACAATTCACTGGAAGTTCGTGCCGTTCCCGCGAGCGCAGGGACGGCACAAAATATAATTTGAGAGGCCTATAATGGATTTCACCTACACCGAAACGCAGGACATGATCCGCGAGACGCTCAGTCGCTTTCTGGTAGACACCTATGATTTCGACTCGCGCGGCAAGATGATCGCCAGCGATGGCGGCCGCGATGTTGGTATCTGGAAAGCGTTAGCACAGGACCTCGGCATGCTCGGTGCGGCGTTTAGCGAAGAGCATGGTGGTTTGGGTGGCGGGCATCTGGAAAACGCCCTAATCATGGAAGAGCTCGGCAAGGTTATCGCGATTGAGCCTTACCTCCAAACCGTCGTCCTTGGTGGCGGTGCGTTGAAGGCGGTTGGCGGTGCGGTTGCCGATGCAGTCATTCCCGAAATCATAAGCGGCAATGTCATCATCGCCTTTGCTTATGCCGAACCGCAGGGCCGTTATAATTTAGCGAACATCCGAACCACCGCGAAGAAGGACGGCGCTGGCTACATATTAAACGGTCACAAGGGCGTCGTCTATGCTGCGCCTTGGGCGTCGCATTTGCTGGTCAGCGCGCGTACCGGCGGATCGGGAAGCGAAGCAGGCGGCGTTTCATTGTTCCTGATCGACGCGAAATCGACTGGCATCGTGCGCCGCGATTATCCGACGGTTGATGGTTTCCAAGCCTCCGAAGTCTATTTCGAAAATGTCGCCATCCCCGGTGATGCGTTGCTCGGCGGCGAAGGGGCTGGCTTACCGCTGATCGAACAGATCGTCGACGAAGCCACCGTCGCGGTTTGCGCCGAAGCATGCGGCGTCACCTTCAAACTGCACGAAGGCACACTTGAATATGCGAAGCAGCGCAACCAGTTCGGTCAGCCGATTTCGCGTTTTCAGGTATTGCAGCATCGGATGGTCGATATGTTCATGGAGGTTGAGCAATCAAAATCGATGATGACAATGGCAACACTTAAGCTCGACCTGCCCGCTGCCGAGCGCATGGCTGCGGTTTCTGCATGCAAAGCAAAGGTATCACGCTCGGCGAAATTCGTCGGGCAGAACGCAATCCAGACGCATGGCGGCATTGGCATTACGCAGGAACTTGCTATCGGCCATTACTTCAAGCGCGCCACGATGATTGAGGGACAGTTTGGCTCTGCTGATCATCATTATGACCGGTTCGAACGCCTGACACTGGCGGATTAAGCCCACATACTACATTTTTGTGCACCGCAACATTTTTCGTTGACATAGCCTGCTTGATTCATTATTGTGCAGTGCAACACAACAGAAATGGTGCTCGATATGGCCAGTAATGCAAATAATTCAGTAACGACCCAAAGTGCAAAGCCTGCGGTCGAAACAACTGCTCCAGCAGTAGCGAGCCCGGTTGCTGCCCGGATTGAGGCGGAAACGCCAACTCCTGAAGCAGCGAAGATTGTTCCAGCTCCGGTTAAGGTTGCAAAGCCAGCTCCGGTGAAGATTGCAAAACCTGCTTTAGCGGAGATTGCAAAGGCTGCTCCGGTCAAAGCTGTCAAGCGTTCACCGGTTAAGGTTGCGAAGCCTGCTGCAGCTCTGGTCACGAAAATTGTTTCTGTCGAATCCACCCCTATTGCTCAAGGAGTAACAAAGATGACCGATACTGTTAAAGCCACTGCCGAGAAGGCGACTGAATATTTCGCAGACATCCGCGAAAAAGCTACTGAAGCTGCTGAAAAGAGCAAAAAATATGCTGCAGACGCCGTTGAATTCAACAAGGCGAACGTAGAAGCGATGGTTGAAGCCGCCAAGATTGTCGCCAAGGGCGCGCAAGACATGGGCAAGACCAACATCGAATATGCGAAGAAGAATTTCGAAGAAGCACAGGTTGCAGTCAAGGAAATGATTGCAGTCAAGTCGCCTACCGATTTCGTCAAGCTGCAGGGTGAATTCGCTCGTAAGAGCTTTGACGTTGCTGTTGCTCAGACTTCGAAAAACACCGAAGCCATGGTCAAGCTGGTTAGCGACATGTTCCAGCCGATTTCGAACCGCATCGCGGCGACGACGGAGCTTTTCAAGAAGGCTGCGTAAGCAACTCTTGCGAAGATTGTGCCTGTGCGTTTTTGAGCACCTGCCGCCCTCTCTCTCCTCCTCCTAAAGGCGGTGGAAAGCTCGAGCGAACCGGTGCATGAAGCATGAAACCGTCCTTTCCCAAGCGGAAAGGGCGGTTTCTTTTTGTCCAGCGACAAACGGGGCTTGCGCAGCCCCCCTGCCCTATCCTATTTTAGCAGAATGCAGATTTACATGATTGATGATGACGAAGACAAAGACGGCGGTACTGGACGCCCTGGAGTCGGGCTCGCCACGCGCACGCGGCCCAAGACGCAAAAGCCCAGCCAGTACAAGGTGCTGCTGCTTAATGACGATTACACGCCGATGGAGTTTGTGGTCCATGTGCTGAAGGCGTTTTTCTCGATGGACACCGATCAGGCTACCCGCGTGATGCTGCATGTCCACCAGAAAGGCGTCGGCGTATGCGGCATCTTCACTTATGAGGTCGCTGAAACCAAAGTGACCCAGGTCATGGATTTCGCCGCAAAAAACCAACATCCGCTGCAATGCACGCTTGAAAAGGCGTGACTAAAGCCGCTTTGATTGTCGGGGCGGGTGATGCAACCGGCGGAGCAATAGCGCGGGCCTTTGCGCGTGAGGGGCTGACCGCCTGCGTTAACCGGCGCGCACGCAATGTCGAACAGTTGGAGACCTTGGCGCAATCGATCCGCGAAGAGGGATTTGCCGCTCGGGCCTATCCCGGGGATGCACGTATTGAAGACGAGGTCGTTGCGATGGTGGATGCCATCGAACGCGATGTCGGACCAATCGAAGTTGCGGTGTTCAACATCGGCGCGAACGTGAACTTTTCTGTGCTTGAAACGACCGCGCAGGTTTATCGTAAGGTTTGGGAAATGGCCGCCTTTGCCGGTTTCCTGACGGGCCGCGAAGTGGCCAAGCGGATGGTCGAGCGGCAATCCGGTACCATTATCTTTACAGGTGCGACGGCTAGCTTGCGCGGCGGCAAGGGTTTTTCGGCATTTTCGGGGGCCAAAGCCGCGCTGAGGATGCTCGCACAATCGATGGCGCGCGAACTGGGGCCGCACAATATCCATGTCGCGCATATTGTAATCGACGGCGGCATCGACACCGATTTTATCCGCAGCATTCGCGCTGATTTTGACGATGCAAAAGCAGCGGACAAAGTGCTCTCCCCGGACGCCATTGCGGCACAATATGTTGCTGTGCATAAGCAGCACCGCAGCGCCTGGACGCATGAGATGGATCTGCGGCCTTGGGCAGAGAGTTTCTGATGGCCAAAAGCTTTGAATTCCTCTTCGATTTTGGTGGCCCCAACAGCTATCTGGCGCACAAAGTGCTACCCGAGATTTGCGCGCGAACAGGGGCGGAGGTAATTTATATTCCAGTCCTGCTCGGCGGGTTGTTCAAGCTGACCAACAATCAGGCACCGCTCATCCGCTACGCAGAAACGCCCGCCAAGCGTAATTATGAAATGCTGGAGTTTGAGCGGTTCGTGAAGGCGCACCGACTCCCGTTCAAGATGAACCCGCATTTCCCGATCAACTCGCTCCACCTGATGCGCGGGGCGGTTGCAGCGCAGCATCTCGGCTGCTTCGCACCTTATACAGACACGATAATGACAGCGATGTGGGAAGATGGCGCGAACACGGGGGATCCAGCGGTAGTGAAGCAAGTACTCCACAATGCCGGTCTCGATGGTACCGCTTTGCTTGCGAAAGCCGACAACGCCGATGTCAAAGCCGAACTGGCTGCCAACACCGAACAGGCCGCTGCGCGCGGTGCCTTTGGCGTCCCGACCTTTTTCGTGGACGGAGAAATGTTCTGGGGCAAGGAGCGGCTGGCGCAAGTTGCAGAGGAACTGATGCGTTAGCCCAATAAAAAGCACATTATTGCTTGCTAATGGGGGATGCGAAAGGTGAATTTGCTCGCGTAAATACCTTCGATGGGCTTTCCAACTTTGTCCGTAGCCGGCTGAAATCTAACCCGTTTCTTCATCGCCCTGCAAGTTTCTTCGTCAAGGTCGGCATGACCACTGCTTTGCGTGATCTTGCAGGATTTCGCCTTGCCATTTTTCCCGACTAACAATTGGTAGTAGACCGTACCTTGCCGACCATTTCGCAATGCTTGTGCTGGATAGTCGAACAAAACAGTTCGTAAATCGATCTTGGGAGCCTGTTGCGCAGCGGCAGGGGCTGAAGACACGACTAGCGGCGGTACAAAAATGCTAAATATCCGCCGCATATTAAAATTCCAATGGCACCAGGAAGCGGCATTACACGGACTTGCCAGTTTGGACAATCGCGCTAAAGCTTGGACATGGACAAGATGATCGTACGCGGCGGCAACGCGCTCAAGGGGAAGATACCTATATCAGGGGCAAAGAACAGCGCGTTGACGCTGTTGCCTTGCGCCTTACTGACCGACGAGCCGCTGACCCTGCGCAACCTTCCACGCCTGGCCGATATTGACGGCTTCCAGCATCTGCTCAACCAATTTGGCATTTCGACCGCAATAGCCGGATCGCGCCCCGAGGATTTCGGCCGCGTCATGACGCTTCAGGCGACACGTCTGACCACAACGGTTGCCCCTTACGAATTGGTCCGCAAGATGCGTGCGTCGATTCTGGTGCTGGGGCCGATGGTGGCGCGTGCCGGCGAAGCAACGGTGTCGCTACCGGGCGGCTGCGCCATCGGCAACCGGCCTATCGATCTTCATTTGAAAGCATTGGAAGCCTTTGGCGTCGAAATTGAGCTGGCAGCAGGCTATGTGAAAGCGATTGCCAGAAACGGCATTCCCGGCGGCACCTATACCTTCCCAGTAGTTTCGGTTGGCGCGACAGAAAATGCGCTGATGGCGGCAAGCCTCGCGAAAGGTACGTGCGTCCTCCACAACGCGGCGCGTGAGCCCGAGATTGTCGATCTGTGTAACCTATTGGTCGACATGGGCGCGGAAATTGAGGGCATCGGCACATCGGACCTTATCATTCAAGGCAAAGACCGGCTGCACGGGGCAACTTATCGCGTGATGAGTGACCGCATCGAAGCTGGAAGTTATGCATGTGCCGCAGCCATTACCGGCGGCGATGTTGAGCTCGTCGGCGCCAACGCCAGGGAGATGGACGCGACCGTCGATGCGCTGCGCCAGGCCGGTGTCACTGTCGAAGAAACCAAAAGCGGAATCCGTGTCGCTTCTGACGGCAAGTTGAAACCATTGACGATCTCTACAGCCCCGTATCCCGGCTTTGCCACAGACATGCAGGCGCAGTTCATGGCGATGCTGTGCATGGCCGATGGCGCTAGCGTTCTGACCGAAACAATTTTCGAAAACCGCTACATGCATGTTCCCGAACTCAACCGCATGGGCGCGCACATAGAAACCAAGGGTCGAACTGCAATTGTACATGGCGTGAAATCGCTGACTGGCGCCCCAGTGATGGCCACCGATTTACGCGCATCGATGAGCCTCGTTATTGCCGGATTGGTTGCAGAAGGCGAAACGCATGTCAGCCGCCTGTATCATTTAGACCGGGGCTATGAGCGGCTTGAGGAAAAGCTGCAACTGGTCGGAGCGGACGTGGAACGCGTCGGGTCCGAATAGGGTAAATTACGACGCCCCTTGCCAAGTCGAACGTTATGCTTCATTTTCCTCATGAGTGATGACGATATGACAATGCAAACCACGTTACCAAAGCGACTGCGGCACCCCGTTCTCGAAGCGATACGATATAGTCCCATCGCCACTGTCGTCAGCGACCCTTTGCAAGCAGACAACCCCCTTATCGCGGTTAATGCGGCATTCTGCACAATGACTGGCTATACCGAAGAGGAATCGATCGGACGTAATTGCCGGTTCCTGCGCGGCCCTGACACAGAAAACTCACAGACAGAAAAACTGCGTGACTCAATCCACGCGCGGCGTCCAGCTCTGGCGGAATTGATCAATTATCGCAAAGATGGCTCGCGATTTCGCAACGCGGTGATGATTGCGCCGCTGTTTGATGACGACGGCAAGTTGGAATTATTTGTCGGCTCACAGATCGAGGTCCTGCCCGACGAAGAAAGCATTGCGGTCGTCCGCCAGCAACAGGCAGCTGAAATCGTGGACCGATTGTCCCCCCGTCAGCGGGAAATTTTGCAGCAAATGGCGCAGGGTTTCAGGACAAAGCAAATCGCCTTCCGCCTCTCGCTCAGCGAAAAGACGGTTCAAATGCACCGAATGTTGATGTTCAAAAAATTGTCGACGTCAAACGCTGCCGATGCTGTACGGATCGCGGTCGAAGC
>JANMQN010000006.1:0-2400 GCA_031370535.1 Sphingomonadales bacterium
CCGCGCGTGCCGACTGGGATGTCGAAATCCATCTTTGCATATACGTCGTAAGGCTGGCTTTTGCGGATATCCCACGGAATGCCAGCGGCGCGGATCATCGGGCCGGAAAAACCCCATTTGATTGAGTCTTCGCGCGAAACAATCGCGATATCGACATTGCGCTGCTTGAAGATGCGGTTGTCGACGACGAGCTTCATCGCGTCCTCGAACAGGCGCGGCAGGCGGTCGTCGAGCCATTCGCCGATATCGGTCAGCAGCTTCAGCGGCACATCCTGATGTACCCCGCCGGGGCGGAACCAGGCCGTGTGCATCCGCGCGCCCGACGCCCGCTCAAAAAAGCCCATGCAATCTTCGCGCGCTTCGTAGAGCCACAGTCCGGGCGTCATTGCGCCGACATCGAGAATATGGTGGGCGATGTTCAATGTATGGTTCGAAATCCGCGTCAGTTCCGCAAACAACACCCGCAGATATTGCGCGCGCAGCGGCACTTCGAGATTCAGCATCTTTTCGATCGCGAGCACGTAAGAGTGCTCCATGCACAACGGCGACGCGTAATCGAGCCGGTCGAAATAAGGCAGCGCCTGCAAATAGGTCTTATGCTCGATCAGCTTCTCGGTCCCGCGATGGAGCAGGCCAATATGCGGGTCGAGCCGCTCGACGATTTCTCCATCGAGTTCCATTACGAGGCGCAATACGCCGTGCGCCGCCGGATGTTGGGGTCCGAAGTTGATCGTGTAGTTCTGGATGACTTCATCGCCGGTAGTAGGCGCGAGATCTTGACTAAGGCTCATTGCGGTTTCTCCGCTTTTGGCTTGCGAACGGTGCGCTTTTTCGATTCTACGTTCGCGGCAGCGCCAGCACCGGTCTGTGCAGTATTTTCTGTCGTCTTCGGCTTGTCCACTTGCGGGGGTGTTCCGCGCGGAGGCTCTCCGGACTTGATGACCTTTTCGTCACCCGGCAACGCATAATCAGCGCCTTCCCACGGGCTCAGGAAATCGAAGCTGCGGAAATCCTGCGCCAGTTGCACCGGCTCATATTTCACGCGCTTTTCTTCTTCGGAATAACGTAACTCAACATAGCCGGTTAGCGGGAAATCCTTGCGTTGCGGATGGCCAGTGAAGCCATAATCGGTGAGGATGCGGCGCAAATCCTCGTTACCCGAAAACAGCACGCCATACATATCGAACACTTCGCGCTCGAGCCAGCCAGCGACGGGCCAGATTTCGGTAATTGAAGGCACGGGCGTATCTTCGTTGGTCGCCACATGCACCCGAACACGGTGGTTTTTGGTCAGGCTCAATAGGCAATAAACCACCTCGAACCGCGGATCGCGGTCGGGCCAATCGACGCCCGCCATTTCCATCAATTGCTGGTAATCACACTCGTCGCGCAAATGCACCATCACATCGACAAGCGCATCACGCTTCACATAGAGCGCGACTTCTCCAAACTCTTCCTCGACAGAAACGAGGTCCCTGCCCAACGCCTTCTTGATGGCCGCGACAGTGCCCTTGGGCTTTTCAATAAGAGGCGCAGAATGACTCACCGTTCCAGTGTCCCCGTTCGGCGGATTTTACGCTGCAACTGCATGATGCCATACAGCAACGCTTCTGCAGTAGGGGGGCATCCGGGGACATAGATATCGACCGGAACGATGCGGTCGCATCCGCGCACAACGCTGTAGCTGTAGTGGTAATAGCCGCCGCCATTGGCGCAGCTGCCCATCGAAATAACATATTTCGGCTCAGACATCTGGTCATACACCTTGCGCAGTGCGGGTGCCATCTTGTTGCACAGCGTTCCGGCTACGATCATAACGTCAGACTGGCGCGGGCTGGCGCGCGGAGCGATGCCGAAGCGTTCGAAATCGTAACGCGGCATATAGCCGTGGATCATCTCGACAGCGCAACAGGCGAGTCCGAAGGTCATTGGCCAGAGCGAACCAGTCCGCGCCCAGTTAAACAAGTCCTCGGTCGAGGTCACGACAAAGCCCTTGTCGCTGACTTCGCCGTCGATATCTTTAAAAAAACCGTCGTCAGGCGCGGTCGGTGTCTTTTCGATCACTCCCATTCGAGCGCTCCCACTTTCCATGCGTAAATGAAGCCAATCACCAGTTCAAAAAGGAACAGCATCATCGTGCCCCAGCCCACCCAACCAGTTTCGCCAAGGCTAACCGCCCAAGGGAAAAGGAATGCGGCTTCCAGATCGAAAATGATGAACAGGATCGCGACGAGGTAAAAGCGCACATCGAACTGGCTACGCGAATCTTCGAACGCCGGAAATCCGCATTCATATTCGGCAAGCTTTGCCTCGGTCGGCTGGTGCGAACCGGTAAGCCGCGAGACGCCCATCGGCAGGAACACAAATGCCGACGACAAAAGCAGTGCCACGACTAGGAAC
>JANMQN010000023.1:0-18397 GCA_031370535.1 Sphingomonadales bacterium
ACCGCGTGATCGGGCCATATCCTGCGCGGTGCCGGGACGGACCTGCATCAGTCCCCGCGCGCCTGCGGGACTGATGACGTCGGTCTTGAACGATGATTCCTGCAACGTGTGTGCATACACCAAAGCGGGTTCGACTCGCCATCCGCCAGTTGGCTCCCAATTGGGCATCGGATAGCGTGCCATTGCATTACTCTGGTCACGTGAAGGGCCGTAATGCCCCATCCAGAATTGGGTAGACGCCAGATTCAGTGCCCCAGCTAACTGCGCCAGATTGGCATGCTGCCGGGCATCTCCAATTTTGGCTTGATACCGCAGCGCCTCATCTGCAAGCTTAGTCTGGCCGATTTGGGTGAGTGCAACCGCAAGCACGGCATTTTGCTGGTCCTTTAAGCTGTTCCAATCCAGTTTCGACACCTTCGCGGTTTTGCGCGCGATTGGTTCCATCCCGAGGGATTCGCTTGCCAACAATCCGTAAAATGTTTCAGGAAGTTGCGCTGCATTCTGCATACGCGATTGCACCTGATGTGGCTGCTTGACCGCCATCGCGGCGCGCGCACTCCAGAATAATCCTGCTGCCTTTAAATCGTCATTGGCTGCCTGCCGCGATACGGCATCAAACGCCTCGAACGCGGCGGCATAATCTTTGAGTCGCCATGACGCGAGGCCATATGCCCAAGCTGCCTGAGTCCCCCACTCGCCGCCTGCGGCGCGAGCAACACTGGCCAAACGCTTGGCCGATGTGTCGTCATTTTCAATGTAATAAGACCAAGCCACGCGATAGCGCAGTTCGGTCAGCGCATCAGCCGAAAGCTCGCCGGCTTTGTTTTCAAGCATGCGCTCGGCTGATGTCGGATCGTCGTTCTTGATGAATATCTGAAGCTCGCTCCGCAAAGCATCGCTGGCAATATTACCCGGCAAATCGCGCTTTGGCGCGCCACCGAGCCATGAAAAACGGCGAATACCTGGGCGATCGGGCAGTGCATCGGCACCGCGCTTGCGCGCCATCGTCGCGATTTGCTCGGCTTGCGGAAGATATGGAGCCGATTCCAGAAGAGCCTGCAATTGCGCCGCTTCGACCTTTGGGCTGTTTGGCGAAAGATAAAGTTCAGCGCGGGCCATAGCAGCCATCGGCCCAGCGGGCATCCGGTCTATCAGTTTTGAAGCGTCTTCCCACTTTTGTGCGCGAAGTGCCGCGTAAATTTCTGAGTAGGCGCTTTGTTCTGATTTGCTGAGTATAGTTGGGGCGGGTTGGGCCGAAACAATCGAACGAAAACCCTCGCTGGTGTTCGCCTGCACCGCAGCTACGGGAGAAAGCGCCAAAACCGTAGCAAGCAATTTATATCTGTTCACGATCAGCCCTTTTTGCGAACATCTGCAAATCTTTCCACGCTTGTGCCTTCATGGCAGGCCGCGCGATTAACGTTCGCGGATGAAATGTCGTCAGAACCGCGATATTGCTGCCGTCATGGTTAATTTTCCGTAACTCCGCACGCGCTTTCATCAGTTCGTCGTCAAGTAGAGCCTTGCATGCCGTCGAGCCGAGCAGGATCGCATAATTGGGCTTCACCAATCCTATTTGATGGCGTGCAAATTCGGCTAGACTCGGTAGCGCATTTTCGGGAATTTCTCCCGTTGGCGGAATGGTTGTGGCGAGCGTGGTCCAATAGCAATCAATCAATTGGATATCGATGGCCGCTAGCATCCGTGCCAATAATATTCCGGTCGCGCCGCTGCCAATAATTCCGGCCCCAAGCTCATCCTGATCGGGCAGATCCGAGATAATCATGACATTGCACTTTGCAGGTCCGACCGGCGCCACAAACCGATTGCCAAAATCATTTCCGGGCAAAGCAATGCCGTTTGTGACCATCGCCTTCAAACTATCAACATCCAGCGGCCAATCCACTGCAGGTTTTGCAGGTGCGACGGGCGGCATTTCCTTAATAGCAGGCGCCGTAATCGGCGGTGCCCCAGCCGTTGTTTCCTTTGCATCGAGCTCGAGCCAGTTCACTGGCTTGTCGTTTACAGCTGCATCTACTCCGGCAAGTTCCCACCAGCCAGTTAGCGATTCTATCATACGGGATGCGGCAATGTGCCCCTGCGGCTCCATATTCTCTTTCAGTCACCGGTTGACGACGGGGTCAATTGCTTGGCATGGCAATTTCCGCAGGCTGTTCGTTTAACGCGATGGCCTGAATAATTAGCGGGGTAAAGGATAAAGGCGATGAGTGAACGGGAATCGATGCCGTATGATGTGGTGATTGTCGGTGCGGGGCCTGCCGGGCTTGCTGCAGCGATCCGCATCAAACAGAAATCACCTGACACCACCGTTTGCATCCTCGAAAAGGGTTCGGAGGTTGGTGCTCACATCCTTTCGGGCGCCGTGATCGATCCCAAGGCTTTGAACGAGTTGATTCCGGATTGGCGTAACCAGGGATGTCCGCTTGCCGAGGTCCCGGTCAATGATAACCAGCACTGGATTTTGACAAAGACCGGTAAGTTCAATATCCCGCATTTCCTCACCCCCGGTTTCATGCACAACAAGGGCACTTACACTGGATCGCTTGGCAATGTGTGTCGCTGGCTGGCCGGGCAGGCTGAAAATCTGGGCGTCGAAATCTTTCCTGGCTTTGCCGCTGCCGAAATTCTCTACAACCCGGACGGTTCGGTCAAAGGCGTTGCAACTGGCGATATGGGCATCGCGCGTGATGGCAGCCACAAGGCGGACTATATGCCGGGCATGGAATTGCATGCGAAATATACGTTTTTTGCGGAAGGTGTCCGCGGGCATCTGACCAAGCTGTTGAAGCCACAATTCGCGCTAGACAAGGATTGTGAGCCGCAGATTTATGGCATCGGCATCAAGGAATTGTGGGACATTCCGCCTGAACAACATCATGCTGGCCGGGTAATCCATAGCCAGGGCTGGCCGCTTAGCGATGCCAATGGCGGTGCCTTTCTTTACCATCAGGCCAACAATCAGGTCGCACTCGGGTTCGTTGTGTGGCTGAATTATGCCAATCCCTATCTATCACCGTTCGAAGAATTGCAGCGGTGGAAAACGCACCCCGAGATCAAGAAGATTCTTCAGGGCGGTCGCCGCGTTTCTTATGGTGCCCGTGCAATCAGCGATGGCGGGTTTCAGTCAGTCCCGAAACTCGCTTTCGCTGGCGGAGCGCTGATCGGCTGCACCGCCGGTTTCCTAAACGTGCCGCGCATCAAGGGTACTCATACTGCGATGAAATCGGGGATGCTGGCGGCGGATGCTGCGGTCGAGGCATTGGCCGCTGGCCGCGAGCATGACGAGTTGTCGGCCTATCAGTCAGGTTATGAAGGTAGCTGGATCTACAAGGAATTACAGATCGTCCGTAACGTGCTCCCACTGGTCGAGAAATATGGGAATTTCTGGGGTACTATGTTCTCTGGCATCAATATGTGGCTCGAAAATTTCGGTATCCGGATGCCGTTCACGATGAAGCATCATCCCGACCACAAGGCGCTTAAGAAGAAGAACGCGGCTACGCCGATTGATTATCCGAAGCCTGATAATGTCTTCAGTTTTGACCGGCTGTCATCGGTGTTCCTGTCGAACACCAACCATGCCGAAGACCAACCGGTGCATTTGCAGGTAAAGGATATGGACCTGCAGCAGAACAGTGAATTCATGGAATTTGCCGGGCCGTCGGCACGCTATTGCCCCGCGGGGGTATATGAGTGGATTGAGGAAGATGGCAAGGAGCCTCGCTACCAGATCAATTCGCAAAACTGTGTCCACTGCAAGACATGCGACATCAAGGATCCGAACCAGAATATCAACTGGGTGACGCCGGAGGGTGGTGGTGGTCCCAACTATCCAAACATGTAAGCTTGTGTTGCTCGCCGGATTGGCATTGCTGCCGCTTCCGGCTTCGGCATCGAAGGTCTCGCCGGTCGAGCAATACGTTGCAGCGCGGATCGCTGAAATCAGCCATGATAATAGCGAGGCATTGGCGATATTTTTGAAGCTTTATAGGCTTTCGCCCGATAGTCCTATTTTGGCTGATCGTATTTTTGCAACCGCCATCAGGTCAGGCGATATGCCATCGGCTGTCCGCGCGATGAGAGCACAGGAATTGAGCGGCGCAGTTTCTAGCGAAGCGCCCCTGATGCTATTTGCCGACGCATTTCGCCAGAAAAAGTGGAGAATTGCGTCGCTTGCCGTCGATGAGCTTTCTGAGCGGAGCACTTTCTCATTTATGGCCCCTATGTTGAAGGCTTGGCTTTCGGTAGCGCAGAACGAGGCATATGAGCTGCCGGAAGCAGTATCGGATGGCGCGATGTTCGATTATTATGCAACCGACCAGCGCGTGTATCTGCTTCTTGCAACCGGACAAATCGCAAAGGCCAAGCTCGGTCTTCGTAATATGGCGTTGGTTGGCGGGGAACCGATGCGTGATCTTTACCTCACGGCCGCACCAATAGTCGCGGCTTCAGGGGACAATGCTTTTTCCGAAGCGTTGTTAGGAACAGCAGTTGGCCCCGAAAATACTGGGATTCTCAAGGTAGCTCAGCCTCGTCGCAGTTCCGGTCGGTTGACATCCGAACAGGGGCTTTCTGCGCTTCATAACCGGATCGCGTCTGCCTTGTTGGAACAAGAGATAACCGAACCGGCCTTAGCCCTTGCTCGAATTGCGGCTTGGTACGATCCAGGCAACGAAGCGGCACGCCTTACTACGGCAAAGGCGCTACTTGAGGTGGGGGACAACAAGGCCGCGCTTGCATTACTGGATTCTGTCGCAGTGACATCGCCTTATTGGCCAAATGCAGTTGCCTCAAAAGTTGCGACGCTTCAAGCCAACGGCAATTTGCAAGGCGCTTCACAGATTGCCAGCGATGCTTCGGCAAGCGCTCCAGATTCTTTACGCCTGGCCACTTTATCGGCGCAAACCCGTCAAGTAGGCGGGCAGTGGGCGGAGGCGGTCGCGCAATATCGACAGATTGTAGCGCGTTCCGAACAGGGCAAGTACAGCCCTCGGCAACAAGCGGACTTCAGGTTATTGCTCGCATCGTCGCTCGATAGCTCGGGTCAGTGGGATGAGGCAAAAAAGCAGTTGGAAGCAGCCCTCATTCTCGATCCCAATAACGCTCAAGCCTTGAATTATCTCGGCTATGCGTTGTTGGAACGTAACGAAGAGACCGTACGCGCTGCTGAGCTTGTTGCAACAGCCTATAAACTCCAGCCTGATTCCGCCGCGATAACGGACAGCATGGGCTGGGTTCATTTCCAACAAGGCCGGATAAACGAGGCGGTCGTTTTATTGGAAAAGGCAGCCAAGGCCAGTGGTAACGACCCGGCAATCAACGAACATCTCGGCGATGCATATTGGCAGGTGGGACGCAGGCGTGATGCGAGATATGCGTGGCAAGTGGCTGCCGAGGTAGCTGAAGCAGATATCGCTGCCCGTATCCGCACGAAAATCGATGTTGGGCCCTCAGCAGGTAGCCCGCGACCCTGATGTCAGTCGCAAGCGAAATCGCATATGCCAAAATCAATCTGGCGTTGCATGTCCGGCGGCGGCGTGAAGATGGCTATCATGAACTGGAAACTTTGTTCGCATTTGCCGAGCACGGCGACCGGTTAACTTTGAAACCTTCCGATGAGGACCTGCTGACCATCAGCGGTGAATTCGCCGCAGGTTTATCGACCGGGCCCGATAATCTTGTCCTGAAAGCTCTGGCATCGGTTCGCAAATCATTGTGCGCCAAACAGCCGAAGCTTCCGCCACTCGCCATCGAACTCGAAAAAAATTTGCCGGTTGCTTCAGGTATTGGTGGTGGTTCGGCAGATGCAGCGGCATTGATCAGATTGGTCGAGCGACATTTCCATTTGGGTTCCGACAACAAGACGCTATTGCGCGCGCATCTGCATCTCGGAGCCGATGTCGGCGCCTGTATCGTGAGCCAGACACAAATCGGGTTCGGGACAGGGGACGATCTGCACATCGTCGATTCTGACGAGCTCAAATCCAGGCCGATCCTATTGGTAAACCCGCGTATCCCCTTGCTGACTTCGCAAGTATTTGCGATGTGGAATGGAATTGATCGTGGCCCGCTCCCGCGCGCTACTGCTTCACAAATTGCGTTCGCCGGCCGCAACGATCTCCAACCGCCTGCGGTCGATTTGGTACCTGAAATTGGAGAGATTTTAACCTTGCTGAACAAACAAAACGGCAGCGAACTGGTTCGGATGTCAGGCTCGGGTGCAACTTGCTTTGCGCTCTTTTCATCAACCGAGGCAAGGGACGCAGCGCGGGACCGGATCAGCAAAGCTTGCCCTCGATATTGGATGATGGCATCCTCGTTAAGATGAACGATCCTTGGGTAATCCTCGGGCAACCCTCCAGCGGTGGCATATTGGTCGTGTGTGACCATGCGTCAAACCATGTCCCTGATGAAATTTATTTGGGCATCGATCCCGAACTTCTTTCGCAACATATTGCGTATGACATCGGTGTGATGGACGTGGCCACCTTCATGGTCGACTTGTCTGGTTGCGCCGCCTTCGTCGCCACCAATTCACGTCTTATAGTCGATCTGAACCGTAAGCCCGACGATATGAGCACGATACCATTGTCGAGCGACGGTATCGAGATTCCTGGAAATCGGCTTGATCCCGAAGGACGCCAAGCGCGCTTGGAGCGTTTTTTCCACCCCTATCACGCAGCTTTGGAGGACTTGCTTCGTCGCCAACGGCCATCATTGATACTATCGGTCCATAGCTTCACACCGCGCCTTGAAAGCCAGCCTCACGATCACCGACCGTGGGAGGTTGGCATTTTGTACAATGAATATGAGGCTGCGTCGAACTTGGCGATCGAGCGCCTTGAGGGCGAGGGCCTCATGGTCGGCGATCAGCTACCCTATTCGGGCAAGTTGCTTAACGCGACGATGAACCGGCATGCAGAGGCGAACGAAATACCGTATGTCGGAGTCGAGATTCGGCAAGATTTGGTCAGTTCGAGCGCTGGGCAGGAAAGATTTGCAGCTATTTTGGCCGAAATGGCTCAATATATTGCGGAAAGGCTTGCGTCCGACGGTGCAAGTTGAATAGACGCGGCGGCTGAAAGCGAGCCTCAGATGACCCATATTTTCGATAAAGCCAAACTCCCAAGCCGCCATGTTTCGGTCGGCCCCGAACGCGCGCCCCATCGCAGCTATTATTACGCTATGGGTCTAACTGAAGAAGAAATCGCACGACCTTTTGTCGGCGTGGTTTCAGCGGGGAACGACAGCGCGCCGTGCAATACAACGCTGGACGCGCAGGCCGATATCGCGCGCAAGGGCGTGGAAGCCGGGGGTGGAATGCCGCGGCGGTTTAACACGATCACCGTGACCGACGGCATCGCCATGGGACATCAGGGGATGAAATCCTCGCTTATCAGCCGAGAGGTTATCGCAGATTCAATCGAGCTTTCGGTTCGAGGTCATTGTTATGACGCGCTTATTGGCTTCGCCGGATGCGACAAATCGCTGCCAGGCATGATGATGGCGATGCTTCGGCTCAATGTGCCATCGATCTTTGTCTATGGCGGTTCGATTTTGCCCGGGCGATACAAGGGCAAGGACGTCACGGTTAAAGACGTCTTCGAAATTGTTGGCAAATATGCCGCGGGTGCCTGTCCGTTGTCCGAGCTTGAGGAGTTGGAGCGCGTTGCGTGCCCCGGCCACGGCGCGTGCGGCGGGCAATATACGGCCAATACCATGGCATGCGTGGGGGAAGCGATCGGGCTTTCGCTGCCCAATAGCAACATGGCTCCTGCGCCCTACTCAACCCGCGACCAAATTGCCCACGCGGCGGGGGCTCAGGTTATGGAATTGCTTGCGAGCAATATCAGACCGCGTGATATATGTACGCGGGAAGCATTTGTAAATGCAGCACGAATTGTTGCCGCAACGGGTGGTTCTACCAACGGAGCGCTACATTTGCCTGCCATGGCGCATGAGGCCGGTATCGACTTCGACCTGTTCGATGTTGCCGAGGCGTTCAAATCGACGCCATATATGGCTGACCTGCAACCCGGCGGCCAATATGTCGCGCGCGACATGTATGACGCGGGCGGAGTTTACATGCTGATGAAGTCGCTACTCGGTGAGGGCTTGCTGCACGGCGAGTGCCTGACCGTCACCGGGAAGACGCTTGGCGAGAATATTGAGCAGATCACATGGAACCCCGACCAGAAGGTCATTTACCCCGCTACCGCGCCGATTACGACGACCGGCGGTGTTGTCGGTTTGCGCGGTTCACTTGCGCCCGAAGGCGCGATTGTAAAGGTTGCGGGCATGGAGCGGCTGAAATATACCGGACCAGCCCAAGTGTTCGATTGCGAGGAAGATTGCTTTGCTGCGGTCGAAGCGCGGCAAATTCGCGAAGGTTCGGTCATCGTCATCCGCTATGAAGGTCCCAAAGGCGGCCCTGGCATGCGCGAAATGCTATCGACTACCGCAGCGTTGTACGGTCAGGGGATGGGCGAGAAAGTTGCACTGATCACCGATGGCCGCTTCTCTGGCGCAACGCGCGGCTTCTGCATCGGGCATGTTGGGCCAGAGGCTGCCGATTGCGGGCCAATCGCACTGATCGAGGATGGTGACGAGATTGCTATCGATGCCGAAACCGGCGTAATCGACCTGAATGTCCCCGCGGAAGTTCTTGAAGAACGGCGTAAAGTATGGCGACCAAGACTGACCGATTATGGGTCAGGTGCATTATGGCGCTATGCACAAAATGTCGGGCCAGCCTATAAAGGGGCAGTTACGCATCCGGGGGGGCAAGCCGAGACTCATGTTTACGCCGATATTTAGATCCGTCCTACTACTGTCGTTGGTTATTGGTCTTTCGGCGTGTGGCAGTGATGCGGATGGAGACCTGAAAACCGCGGAGAACGACGCTGACGAAGCAGCCGCTCTTGATGGCAAAGTTGAATGTGCACTTGCCGGGTCGACAACCTTCGAGCGAACCTGCACCACCGAACAAATCGCGGGCGCAGAAGGCACCATATTGGTCATTCGCCATCCCGACGGCGGTTTCCGCAGGTTCGACATATTGATTGATGGCCGCGGTCTTGCGCCTGCCGACGGCTTTGACGAGACAAAAATAAGCCTATTAAGCGAGGGCATGATCGAGGTCAGTTCAGGCGATGACAAATATCGTCTGCCTGCGCAAATCAAGGGCAGCGAAACGCCGCCTGCTGCAACACCCGACAAAGACGCCGGTTGATTACGAGGCCCTTCAGGGGCATGGGGCGCTATGACCAGCTCAGAACAGATTATCAGGGTCGCAGCGCGTGGTGATGGCGTCACCGCCGATGGCCGCTATGTGGCGCATGCCGCGCCCGGGGATATAGTCGATCCGTCGGGTGGATTGGTGTACGGGCCACATCACGCCACGCCACCCTGCCAGCATTTTCCCTTGTGCGGTGGTTGCCAACTGCAACATCTCGATGAAGAAAGTCTGCGTGCTTTCATATCCGACCGCGTCAGCCACGCGTTGGCTACGCAGCAAGTTGATATTGGCGAGATCATGCCAGTTCATATCTCACCGCCTAGGACACGTCGGCGGATTGCTGTTCGGTCGGCGTGGGCCGGTAAGCAATTCCAGCTAGGCTTCAGTACCGAAAAAAGTCACCGTATCATAGACTTGCAGCAATGTGACGTCATGGCGCCAGAATTGTTTGCTTTGCTACAGCCGTTGCGTGAGTTGCTTGGCCCAAGGCTTAACCGCGCGCGGCAGGTGCAGATTAAACTGGCGCTGGTCGACCAAGGCATCGACGTTCTGATCGAAAACTGGATTGCCAATGATCTCGACACGCACGAGATCCTGTCTGAATTTGCCAAGACACATTCCTTGGCGCGCTTATCGCTCGATGAGGGTTACGGGCCAGTGCCTTTTTGGGAGCCTGAGCCGGTTACGGTGACCCTGGGCGGTATTGCTGTCGCTTATCCTCCCTATGGCTTCCTTCAGGTCACCGGAGACGGCGAAGCGGCTTTGGTCGCTGCCGTGAAGGAAATCGTCAGTGATAAGCTGTTTATCGCGGACCTGTTCGCTGGTTTGGGAACATTTGCACTGTCGCTCGATAACAGCAAAAAGATTTATGCGGGTGAGGCCGATCGTGAGCCGGTACTTGCGCTCAAGGCCGCCTCAGGTCGGGCTGGGCGGCAGATATTTGCCGAGCATCGTGACTTATACCGCCGACCATTGAGTGCGGAAGAGCTCAATAAATTCCATGCCGTGATCCTCGACCCGCCACGCGCAGGTGCGAAGGAGCAGATCGCCAATCTGGCTGACTCCAAGGTTCCAGACATCGCCTATGTCAGTTGCAATCCCGCCAGTTTTGCTCGCGACGCCAAGACTTTGGTTACTGCCGGTTACAGGTTGAAGCGGATCTGGCCCGTTGGTCAGTTCCGCTGGTCAACGCATATCGAACTGGTTGGCCATTTTAGCCGTTAATGGATTAATACTGCCATTACCGCATGCACAACCAGCATGATGAGTGCGAGGGTCGACAGGGCGAACAGCATGAAACGTACGATCACGCGGTTCGACAATATCTGAACAAGGCTGTGCGCAATACGCAATCCCACATAGGCCCACGCAATTGTCGCGTTCAGATTGTCGCCTTGGCCGATCATTGCGAGAACGATAGCGACCGCATAAAATACCGTAGGAGCTTCATGTAAGTGGTTGTAATTGTCGGCCACCCACGATGCGCGTTCCTCGCCTTTGGAGATAAGCTCGTTCCGTAGGCTGTCACCGGATGAGCCGACCATCGTTTTGCCGTCGATACCTGCACGGCCCATGGCGGGTAAACGCGTCGCATACATCCAAATCCAGATGACCATGGTCCATGCCGCGAGTGCGACAACTGGACCCAATATTGCACTATTCATATTTTATCCCCCCCGTTCAAATCGTCGCCAACAGCGCCTGAACCGCTAATATCAACAAGCAAATGGTCGAGAGCAGGAAAAATATAAAGCGGATGCCCACTTTATTCACGGTCGCCTGCCAGATGCTGTGGATGATACGTAATATGGTATAGGCCCAGGCTAGCACCACCGAAAATTCGGTCGCGCCACCAGAGATCGCGAGGATCATGACCGTCGCATAGAAAATCGTCGGCTGTTCCATTAGATGCGCGTAATTGTGGGATTTCCAAGCAACCGAGGGCGGAACATTAGGGTCGATATCGGCTCCCCTGCCGCCAACAGCTTTGCTCAAATCGATCCCGATCTTCGATAATGCGGGCAGGCGGGTGCCAGCCATCCAGAAAAGCATGATCAATGACCAGACAACTAACGCTGCAGCCGGAGCTAAAATCGACAATTCCACAAAGAACACCCTCCCAATCGTTATGATTGGAAGGGTGCTTCACCTAAATTAAATTGTCAATTGCAACTTATTGTGCGGACCGTTTGCCGATCTTGACGACATTCCCAGAATCATTAGCCGGGACGCGGGCGTAAAGGCTGGCCATTGGCTCGTCTTCGACCACGACCGTTTCGGTCTCTCCAAAGCCGTTAAACTCGGTCCGCATTGCGCAGCCATATGCCCCGAGCATTCCGACTTCGATATAATCGCCAGCTTGTACATCATTCGGCAGGATGAATGGCCCCGCCATGTGGTCCATATCGTCGCAGGTAGGCCCATAGAAGCTGAATTCGGCCATCTGGGTACCGATTGACGTATCAGACCGCTGCAATGCGACAGGGAAGCGCCAGCCAATGTGCGCTGCGTCGAACAGTGATCCATAGGCACCGTCGTTGATGAACAATTCGCTGCCGCGACGTTTTTCAACCTTCACCAACAGTGAAGCATATTCTGCACACAATGCACGGCCCGGTTCGCACCACAATTCGGCGGAATAGCTGATCGGCAGATCTTCAAACGTCCGGTGGATGACGTCGAAATAGCTTTCGAGTGGCGGAGGTTCCATTCCTGGATAAACCGAAGGAAAACCGCCGCCGACGTCGACGATATCGACCGTGACGGAAGCCTCTACGATCGCTGCACGTACATGCTCCATCGCCTCGGAATAAGCCGTTGGCGTCATAGCCTGGCTACCCACATGGAAGCAGATACCCAAGGCGTCAGCAACCTGACGTGTGGCGACCAAAAGGTCAGCAATTTCAGATGGATCAGCGCCGAACTTCGAGGCGAGACTCAATTTGGCGTGTTCGGACGACACGCGGATGCGTACACAGAGTTCAAGATCGGTTGCGGCCACACCATCTTTGGCGGTGGCGCGAACGATCTTGTCGAGCTCGTCATGGCTGTCGAGGCTGAAGGTGCGCACGCCATGATTATGATAAGCCTGCGAAATTGCACGTTCTGACTTAACCGGATGCATGAAGCATAGTTTCGCTTCGGGCAAAAACTTGTTCACCAGGCGCACTTCGCCGAGCGACGCTACATCATAATGCGTGATGCCCGCATCCCAAAGGATTTCGAGCAATGCAGGCGAAGGATTGGCCTTCACGGCATAAAGCGACTTCCCCTGAAACTTCTCAACGAAGAAACGAGCGGCACGCGTTGCGGCGTGCGGGCGAAGGAGCGTGATTGGGTCATCCGGGCGAAGGCCGCGGACTACAGCAAGTGCGTCAGTGTTCTCGTACAACTCAAGGGACCCCCAAAAAATAAACGGTAAAACAACAAGGCTGCCTTGCGGTTATTGGAAGTCCCCCTGGGGCAGCG
The DNA here is from genome assembly GCA_031370535.1 of Sphingomonadales bacterium. Classification (GTDB taxonomy): domain Bacteria; phylum Pseudomonadota; class Alphaproteobacteria; order Sphingomonadales; family Sphingomonadaceae; genus Sphingorhabdus_B. The sequence continues at coordinate 12,728 of JANMQN010000023.1, forward strand.
GAGGGTGCGTATATGGTCGGGGGTCCCGATTGTAAAGGAAAAATCTAACGCACTATTGCAATTTTATGACGTGACTCTTCCAGTCGCATGCATCGCTCTTTTTGGCGCGTTAAACAACGGCGACAGAAGGCGGACGCGCTTTGACGGCACCCGTTCGCCAGCCCAGCCAACCGACAAAAATACCCGCAGCAATTCCCGTCGATGCAGTCACCACAAGCGGAACCTTGGCATATGCGAGGAACACGCCGCCCAGTTCAGGGACGAAAGGTGCGAACCACATCACGACCGCCTGCAATCCCATAAAGAACGCCGCTACAAGCCAGGGGGCGCCATGTTTGCGGTCCATGAAGTAGAGCGTCAGAGCAAAAATGATTCCCAAGCTGTCGCTAATTACAATGGTGTCCTGAACGCCTTGCGGCCCCTCGCTGCCTATGAAATTCATCCAAGGCAGAAACTGGTCGATCACCCTTGAAAACGGGGATTCGAACAGAATCAAAGGAGTTGCCAACATATATCCGGCATGAAGTTTGACGTTACGCCGTGTCTTGAGTGCCTGATAGAAAAGCGTGAGATAGGCAGCAATCGCTATCGCCATACCAAATCCGAACGAAGGCCCGTTGTGCATGATGAAGGGGTTTTCGCCACTGGCATATCGCTGTGCGGATACGTCAATGATCATCATGAAGCCGAGGATGAGGGCGGGAAACAACACAAAGCTGGCCAAGCCCATCTGCTTGTGAAAACCATTCCATCGCTGATGAATGGCGACACTCTGGACGATCAGAAGCAACAGCCACGTCGACGAACTGATTGCATGAAAATGAAATGCCGATGGCACATTGCCGATGGTCGACCAGTAGCTGGCCCAGAAGCCGCCAAGAATGACCATCAGCACAAAAGCGACGAAATAATGTCCGAAACGATAAGGCATCGAGATATCCTCCCCTCGATGCGACCCGTGTTACAATTACCATGGCTTTCAGCGACGGGTCAAGCGAACCGATCAACGGAGTGATTAGCTCAAGCGATCCCTAAATTCCGTCCAGTCGAATTCGCGAATACAACGCAGCTCTTCGGTGTCGCTGTTCCACAGCCAAATTGAGGGTAAAGGGACACCGTTGAAAGTGTTGGTTTTCACCATAGAATAATGGGCCTGATCAAGGAACGCGAAGCGCGTGCCAGGTTCTGCAGGCACAGGGAGGCGATAATCGCCGATGATGTCGCCTGCGAGGCAGGAGGGCCCACCTAAGCGTATTGCCGGCCCATCTTCGCGTTCGCCGAGCATCGCGGGGCGGTAAGGGGCTTCGATGACGTCGGGCATGTGGCAGGTAGCGCTGATGTCGGTGATACCGACGGGCATGCCGTTATTAAACACGTCGAGCAGTTCACCCACAAGAATGCCTGCATCGAGCGCGATTGCTTCACCGGGCTCGAGATACACTTCGAGACCGGTTTCCGCCCGGACTTGCTTGATGAACTCTACCAACTCGTCGCGCTGGTAATCGGCGCGGGTGATGTGGTGGCCGCCGCCGAAATTGAGCCATGTAATCTGGCCGAAATAGGGCGCGATTTTAGGCTTGAGCGATTCCCACGTGCGTTTGAGCGGTTCGAAATCCTGTTCGCACAATGTGTGGAAGTGGACACCTGAGACACCTTCCATATGCTCTGGTGTCAGCTGGCTGATCGGGAATCCAAGACGCGAGCTGGGCGAACAGGGGTCATATTTGGGTACCTCGCCTTCGGCATGCTCGGGATTGATCCGAAGACCGACATCGACGCTTTCATTCAGGAACGACGCAAAACGCGCGTGTTGGTGAGGGCTGTTGAAAATGACATGGTCGGAAATCGCGACGATTTCGGCCATGTCAGCTTCCTTATAGCCTGCACAATAGGTAGCAATTTCGCCCTTGTAGTAATCGCGCGCCAATCGTGATTCCCACAGGCCCGAACTGCAGACGCCATCCAGATATTCGCCAACGACTGGCGCAAGGCTCCACATCGAAAACGCCTTCATTGCGCAAAGTACTTTCGCACCCGAACGCGTCTTAACGTCGGCGAGGATCGAAAGGTTGCGCCTGATTGCGACCTCATCCACGACAAAAGCGGGCGAGGGGACGCGGTTCAAATCGAAATGCGCAAATGCGCCGGGATCGCCAGCCTTGGTATCCATCAGAACGCCAGCGGCCCATCCAGTTCCTTCACCTGCCACGGCAGGCCATGCGCGTTGAGCATCTCCATGAAAGGGTCGGGATTGAACTGTTCCATGTTAAACACGCCGGGTCCACGCCACAGGCCTTTCACGACCATTGCCGCACCAATCATCGCTGGCACGCCGGTGGTGTAGCTCACTGCCTGATTGCCGGTTTCGGCATAAGCGTCTTCATGGTCGCAGATATTGTAGATGTAGAGCGTCTTTTCGGTGCCATCTTTGGCCAACCCGGTGGCGATACAGCCAATGTTGGTCTTGCCCTTGGTCGTGGCGCCGAGGCTCGCAGGTTCGGGCAGTACCGCTTTCAGGAATTGAAGGGGGATGATTTCCTTGCCCTCGTACATCACCGGATCGATCCGGGTCATGCCAACGGCCTGAAGCACGTTCAGGTGCGTGATATAGGCATCGCCGAAAGTCATCCAGAAGCGGATTCGCTTGATTTCGGGCAGATGCGTTTTCAGGCTCTCGATTTCCTCATGGTACATCAGGTACATATTCTTCGGGCCAACTGCCTCGAAATCAAAGCTCTGCTTTACCGACATCGCCGGAGTTTCGACCCAGTCGCCATTCTCCCAATACCGTGCGACCGCTGTCACTTCGCGGATGTTGATTTCGGGGTTGAAGTTGGTGGCAAACGCTTGGCCATGATCGCCGCCGTTGCAGTCGAGAATATCGAGCGTGTCGATGCGGTCGAAATGATGTTTTTTGAGATAGGTGGTGAACACTGATGTGACGCCTGGGTCAAAGCCCGAACCAAGCAACGCAGTCAGTCCAGCATTCTTGAAGCGGTCCTGATACGCCCATTGCCAGTGATATTCGAACTTGGCGACGTCGAGTGGTTCGTAGTTTGCGGTGTCCATATAATGGACGCCAGCGGCGAGGCAGGCGTCCATGATGTTGAGGTCTTGATAGGGCAATGCAAGGTTGACGACCAAAAAAGGCTTGATCTGATTTAGCAGTGCGGTGGTCGCCGCAACATCATCGGCATCGAGGCCGTGGGTATCGATATCGACTCCGGTGCGCTCCTTCACAGACGCTGCGATCGCGTCGCATTTCGATTTGGTGCGGCTTGCAAGGCTGATATGGCTAAAAATATCGGCGTTCATCGCCATCTTGTGCACCGCGACCGAACCCACGCCGCCTGCGCCGATTACCAAAACCTTGCTCATCTGCCCGTTCCTTTTATCAGGGATTCGTTAGCGCACGCATATAGGGGTCTTTTATGACAGGACAAGAATTGCTCTCTCCGACACGCAAGCCAACGCGCGAAGGCGTGCTGCGCGCGATGGAAAAGGTCGCCGCGATATTGCCCATGACGCCCTTGTTGCCCCTCAACGTCGATGGGGTGAACATCTGGTGCAAAGCCGAGATGCTGCAGCCCATCGGATCGTTCAAGATCCGTGGCGCTTGGCACCGGTTGAGTGACCTGGACGACGAGCAACGCGCGCGGGGCGTTGTCGGCGTGTCGAGCGGGAACCATGCGCAGGGCGTAGCGTGGAGCGCCAAGCGGTTGGGCATATCGGCCACCATCGTCATGCCGGCAAATGCGCCGAAGATGAAGCTCGAGGCAACAAAGGCGCTGGGAGCAGAGGTCGTTCTTTACGATCGCGCTACAGAATCGCGCGACGAGGTGGCGGCGGGTCTTCTGGCCGTCAGCGGCGGCACATTGGTTCACGCCTTTGGCGATCCCTGGGTAATCGAAGGGCAGGGAAGCGCCGGTATCGAAATCGCCGAACAACTGCGGGAAAGGGAAATGAACGGTCCCGATCAGATTGTAGCCTGTTGTGGCGGAGGCGGGCTGGCCTCGGGGCTCGCCTTGGCCTGTCCGGATGCCGAGATCATCATCGTCGAACCAGAAGGTTGGGATGATATTCTCCGGTCGCTAGACGCTGGTAAAATCTTGCCTGTGAAGAATTTGACCCACCCTACATATTGCGACGCTCTGCAGACGCCGCATACTTATCCGATTAACTTCGAGGTGCTGAAACGACGCGTTTCCAAAGGAGTTGCTGTTACTACCGCTGAAGTCGCAGCAGCCATGCGCCTTGTGTTTGAAAAGCTGCATCTGGTTGTCGAACCGGGTGGCGCAGTCGCGCTAGCTGCGGTCCTTGCTGGAAAGGTTGAATTGAAGGGGGTAACGGCTGTCACACTATCGGGCGGCAACGTCGATATGGGTACATTCGTAAAACTGATCAGCGGAACCTAATCGCTGCGCTAGCAGTTTTGTTGAAAACTGTTGGAGATCGAAATGCCGAAATTCATTTATTCGTCGGTCTTGTTGACCGCGTTGTTGTCCGCAGGATGTTCAAGCGGTGAAAAACAGACAACTGAGCAGCCAGCTGTCTCCGAAGAACCGGTCGCATCGGGTTCGGCTTCGGTACCTACGGGTAATGTAAAGCAAGTCATTGTTCAAACCGCCAAAACCGATGACGTGCCGGAAAACCGATTCGATAGCTGGGCAGGCAAATGGATCGGGCCGGAAGGGATGTATGTCGATGTCAAACCCCTTGGCAAGGGTGACTTTAAGCTGGAAATGCAGTCGGATCTTGACACCAAGGGCACCTACTCGGGCAATGCCCAAGAGCACGGAATCCGCTTCACGCGCAATGGAGGCCAATTCCTTCTGTACCGCACTGATGGCGACGAAACCGGCCTGAAATATCTCGCGGGCAAAAAGGAATGCCTGATGGTCAAATCCGGCGAGGGCTATTGTCGCGACTGATTTAGGCAAAGAGTTTGCAAACCATCACAAAACGCCAATCATGACGTCATAGTTCTCGCTTATGCTTCCCGTAATCAGCCACGCTCAATCTGCGCCGCAGTGGCTGCGTTGATCGGACAGCTCTTGGCCGTGCCGATGCAGCACATTTCGACGCGTTGACGCTGTTTGGCCGTGCCCGTTTCGACCGGATCATGTTCTCCTACACGTTGTCGACGATCCCAAACTGGCAAGGCGCATTGCGGCAGGCGGCGTCGTTGCTATCGACTCAGGGCAGCCCATATTGTTGATTTCGGGATGCAGGGCGAGTTACCGGACTGGTTTAGACAGGCGTTGCTAGCTTGGCTCGCCAAGTTTCATTTCGAACCACGTTCTGGAATGCAAGACTTTGTAAAAGTGCTGGTTAAGGAAATAAAACGCCCAATAAGGATAAGTGAGCCCTATCGCGGCTACGCCCAGATGATCGTGATCGGCTAATTCAGGCAGCCTGCGCGACGCGCAATTCCATCCGATCCCAGATTTCAACCAACGCGGCAGTCAGCTCACGCATCATCACATCGTCATGAAATGGCCCTGGCGTGAACCGCAAACGCTCCGTTCCGCGTGGGACAGTCGGATAATTGATTGGCTGCACATATACGCCATATTCGGCGAGCAGAATGTCGCTGATCTTCTTGGCTTTAATCGGGTCACCGACCATCAGCGGCACGATATGCGTCTCGCTATGCATTACCGGAAGCCC
>JANMQN010000032.1:0-11477 GCA_031370535.1 Sphingomonadales bacterium
TCATCCCCCGCTGGTCATCTATCACCGTCCTCCCGTCAATACGTCATCATAACGGTATAACCGGAGAGGCGTTGGCCACCGGCAAACTGTGCTCGTGTTCAATTTGATGCGTGAGCGGACCAGCGCTTTCGGCGAAATTCAAAACCTCCAGCCAGACGTTTCCCATTGTCAGCAAAGACGCAGCTTTGCGCATTGGAGTGGCCGGTGATGCCAGATGGCGCCTTTCGCGTCTGCATCGCCAGATTCTCAATAAGCCAAAGGTCCAAGAACCGCCAGAAGCGGTAATTTTTAATGACTGGCTATGAATGGCCGCATTCCGCCCATTTCGGAAATGAAATCCGGCGGGCAACGAGTTCTGCAACACTCCAAGAGTGGAAATTGGTATTGACCTGTTTAATTGTTCACTGCCACTCATCGCGAAGCATCTTAAACCTAGTGGGAATTTGACCTGTCTAAAATCGTCAACGGCAAGAGCCTGAAGCCCAAGTCTGGGGGCTCGCCCCGACAGATCATACTGCTGCTTCACGGCTTTGGATCAAGCGGGGCCGATATGATCGCACTAGCACCGCATTGGCAAGAAGCGCTGCCCGATGCCCTGTTTCTCGCACCCCACGCACCGCAGAAGTGTGAAGTCATGGGCGCGGGTTTTCAGTGGTGGGGTCTGTCGGGCTTTGCACCTTCCGTCATCGCTGCAGGCGCATCATCTGCTGCGCCTGCGATTGACGCGTTCATTGACCGCAAGTTGAATGAGTATGGACTGACTGAAGCGGAACTTGCGGTTGTTGGTTTTAGTCAAGGAACGATGATGGCACTCCATGTCGGATTGCGCCGAACACGGGCCGTTGCCGCGATCGTTGGATACTCAGGGATGTTAACTGGAGTTGCAGAACTTTCACGCGGCGACCACGCAAAGCCGCCTGTCTTGCTAGTTCATGGAACAGCAGACCCGGTCGTGCCAGTTGCGGCGATGCACGTTGCAGAAAGCGAGCTCAAGCGCCTTGGCGTCCCGGTTACAAGCCACATCTCCTATGGAGTTGCTCACACTGTCGATCCAGTTGGCTTGCGGCTAGGACGGGATTTCATCGCAAAAGCATTGCTTCGATCTAAATAGGTTTTTGAAACTGCGGTAAGTTAAATAGCCATTGGAGTAGTCAACCGGTATTGTGGCGCAGTGCCAGTGGCGCCGTAGGCCCGTCACAGGTTGGTTTTTGACTTTTTGTTGAGCCAAAGTGCTTTCAATAGGCAAATATCAAAAAAGGGCCTCGCCTCTGACATCGTATTTTTGGGGCCTTGGACCGGCTACATTGTTTTTCCGAAATCTTGGTGCGCAGGATTTGAGCAATCTTGATTTACCACGCACCAAGAACATGTATTGCTGTGCAAGCGACCGCTTGAACCAAAGTCAAAAAATGTTGTTTATAAACCATGACCAGGATCGCACATCTTTCTGACATCCATTTTGGAGCGCACGATCCAATTATTGTGGCGGCAACATTGGATTGGCTTCAGCTGCGGAAACCTGACCTGATCATAATCAGCGGCGATTTGACGCAACGCGCAAAAGTGGACCAGTTTCGGCAGGCCTCCAGCTATCTGGACCGGTTGCGTAACCTTTGTGCGCCAATATTAGTTGTTCCAGGCAATCATGATATTCCTTTATATAATGTATTCAGGCGCTTTGCAGCGCCATTGGATCGCTACAAGCGCTACATCGATGATGACCTGTGCCCCTGGTTCGAGAATGACGACATCGCAGTGCTTGGCATAAACACTGCTCGCTCGCTTACAATCAAGGACGGTCGCATCAATCATGATCAGATCGCGATGTTGCAGGAACGCTTTGCGAGCATACCTTCGGCCAAGACGCGTATTCTCGTAACCCACCATCCGCTGTTCTCCATGCCTATCGGAGAAGGCGACGAGCTAAGCGAGGCAGTTGGCCGCCACCGCGATGCAACCGAAGCAGTTGCTAAGGCGGGCGTTCACCTCGCGCTTGCTGGTCACTTCCATCGCACTTATGCAGAAGCAGCGCTTAAAATGGTGGAAAAGGCGGGGTCCGTGCTGGTCGTGCAGGCTGGCACCGCCACTTCGACACGGTTGCGTAACACTGAACTGCAAAGCTTTAACTGGATACACGCGCACCGCCATGACGAGATCGAGCTTCAGGTAATAGCTTGGGACGGTCGCGCATTCCGGCGCGGCAGTCATGAGAAATTCAAGCACGATGGAAGCAGTTGGTCATCGCAGGCCGTAAACGAAACGAAGGACAATGTTGAATGACGGCTTGCGAACCAGCACCGGGATCGACCCGGCCTTTGCCCAAGCAAGCGATTTTAATTGTCAACGCAATGAGCCGCAGCGGTGCCGACATGTTCGAAATCGTACGCGACAAGCTTATTGCGGCGGGGCTGGAACTTATTGATGCAAGCGCCATCAACGCTCCTGATCAGATGGAGCCGGCTATCCGCGGTGCGATCGCTCGGGCACCGATGGTCATAGTCGGCGGCGGCGACGGGTCATTGTCCTCTAATGTAGATTTCTTCGTCGGACATGACACCGTGTTCGCATTTATACCGCTTGGCACCGCTAACAGCTTTGCCGGAACACTTGGCATCCCCAAGGACATTGACAGCGCTATCGACGTAATAGCCAATGGAAGACGCAAGTGGATCGACCTTGGCCAAATTGACGCCGATTATTTCGTAAATGCTGCCGCTATTGGCCTTTCACCGATGATTGCCCAAACAGTGCCGCATAAGCTTAAGCGATATCTGGGTATTGTCGGCTATCTAATCTGGGCGTTGTGGTGCGCCATTCGGTTCCGACCATTTAAAATCATCATTGAAAGCGAGAATGGGGAGAGAGACAAATTCTGGGCCACCGAAGTACGGATCGCCAATGGCACCCATCATGGCGGCTTTGAGTTGATTGAGAACCAGGAAGTCGACAGTGGTGAAATCGTGATCCAGGCGGTGACCGGCCGGAGTGTATGGGGGTTGGCTTGGAGCTGGTTCGCAACCATCCTGAAATTACGCGCGCGCCACGGATTAACCCGGGAATTTCGCGGCACTCGCATCATGCTCGACACACGCCCGCATTTGAAGATATCAATCGATGGCGAAGTGGCTGCGAAAACTCCAGTGACCGTGAGTGTGGCGCGACATGTAATTGAAGTGGCCGCACCGCGCGATGGGCAATTCTAGCAAAATGATTCCATAGTATTTGGTGCGGTCAGTCCAGCGCCGCCTCAACTTTGGGTATGTCGACAATGTAGAACATGGTGTCTCCCAAAGCAGGTCAAAACCATCTGCGCACTGGTGCATCATATGAAATCGCAAGTTCGATTAGGTCCAGCTATCTTTTCAACGGAAAAGGGATCCCTACTATCGAGAGCGGTAACAGTGCTTTGATACTAAAAGCTTCCGGGCCTCCCACTTGCGAAAAAAGGCAGGATACAGTGGTTACTCGAAAAAGTTGGCAAAGGAGATCTTTGCTTGCGCGCGTGTTTCAACGGATAGCCTTATCTCAACCACGCCTTCGGCAGGGACAGTGTCGGTTGCAATTCCTATAACCCCTAACGTCGTAAGGTGCTGCACATAGCGGTTTAGCGATTGCATGCTCAGCTTTGTTTGCTTGGCAAGATCATCGAGCGCCACTGAGTTGCCCGCGTGTTCAGCTTTCAAAAGCGTGAGCATGATAGTCACAGCAGGATTTTGGGTAATAGCCGTTCCCGCAAGCTCGCCAATTATGTCGAGTGCTTTTTCGATGTCTTCAAAATTTTTCATATAGCCCCCGCTTTTGATCGCTAGATCATCGCCGATGCGCGCATGCTGGTGGATCGACCCGCGCCTATGACAATATGGTCGTGAAGCTTAATTTGAACTGTGTCGCATGCTGCCAAAAGGGCTTTAGTGTTTCGTACGTCTGTAGCACTGGGACGCGCGTCCCCTGAGGGATGATTGTGCGCCACGATCAAGCCCGTCGCTCCTGCATCGAGCGCGTGTCGTATTATCTCTCGTGGATAAAATGGCGCTTCGTTGACCGTACCACTTGAAATAACTTGATCGCTGATCAAACAATGAGCCGAATTTAGATACAGTAATCGGACTTGCTCAAACGGAAGATGCGCCATGGTTGCCTGGAGATAATCGAACACTGATCTGCTGCAGGCCAGTACAGGCTTGGCAACAACCTGAATGCGCAATAGCGCTTTGTGCGCCTCAACCAGTAAATGAAGGGATGTCCCGATCCCGCCAGCGATCTTATTCTGTTCGGCGGCATAAATCACGTTCGCCAACGTTCCGTAGCGGGTCAACAAGTCATTGGCCGCCATATTCCAGTCCGTTACCTGTGCTGCAGCTAGGATCTGCTCCAGGATCGCTCGCTCCCCGAAAGACGGTCGCGCTGAACATGCCGCCATGTTCCCGCGAACAGGATGAGCAACATCGGATAAACCCAAAGCGATATGATGGTCGTGTGCACGGCCGGCAGCAAATGAGGGATCAGCAATTCCGGCAAATGCGATATCAGTTGTACCAACTGAAAACTGCTTATCCATATTGTCCAAAATCTTTCTGCGTAGAGGGCAATCAGCGTAAAGCCGAGAAATACAACCAAATCGGTCAACCAAATTTCAAGATTGATGCGCCCGAAACTTGTTTCATAAGGCACACGAAAGGACATCGAACAGGTAATTCCCGCCAGAAGGAGAATAGCGGTAAGCTTTTCGGGAGCTTTACCCTTCCACAGGGCAAAGCCAGTCACAATCACGAGTAATCCTAAGAAAAAGATCAGGCGCATCAACCGATTTCAAGGTCGCAGCAAACGACAGAGTGTCACGCTGCTTCGACGACGCTGAGATGGCGTGGAACAGTTTCAAGTGCTCCGTTTTCCGGACATGCGCCGATGTCGCCGATGCTGACCGTGCGAAGACCTACCTGATCGCGGTCTTGGGCAAGATGAGCATGCGCTTCAATAACATCTTTATAGGCGCGTGTTGCAGAGACAGCGGCGGCAGCAAGGCATTCGGACGCGGCTACTCCCGCGGTTAATGGAATGCGACCAGCAAATTTCTGTCGCGCACGTGGAATATCGCTGAGTAACTCACCGATCAGTTGCAATGACTGATTGAAAGATTTCTCGGCATCGCCGATTTTCTTAGCAATTGGTCGGGCGGTATCAATTCGTTCATGTAGCATCTTAAACTCCTTGGCCCTTTATGAGGGGCGGCTTTTGGTCCTGAGAACTAGCGGGAGCCTGCAAAGATGTTCATTACCAACGCCAGTAAGCAAATGACGGCAATTACGACCGCAATTTTTGTGGCCAAATCAAAGATGGCAATAAATCTCTGTCTTTTCGATAGGCTATTCCGCAACTCCCCCTGTTTACGAAGCGGCAGATTGGACAAAGGAACAAAAAGTTCAGGTTGCATTTGAAAGCCTGCATAAGCTTCCCTGACTCTGAATTCCGAACCCATATCTGATGCTGCTACCTGATGATCAGGCGCAGTCACTAATGGCTCTCGATGCGGTTCTTTCTCAACCTCAGAAAAGCTGTCCCCATAAAATATGTGGTGCCCATCTTCGGCACCTTGCAAACGTCGTGCGGCTTCGCGGCTACTTGTTACTTCGAGTTTCAATCTTGCGCTGCGAAGGCGTTCGGTAATGTTATTGGGGGATACACCAAGCGCGCGTGCGCACGATTTCACATCGAAGCCTCTAAGCAACAGACGCAACGCCTCCTTTTCCCGCACATTTAGCTTTGCGACACGCTTATCCATAATGGCCCCCAGGATATTGGGAGCAAGATAGCCTGATCGAGCGTCATTTTGCATCATTTAATTGTCACGTTCTGACAAAAATTTTCAGACACTGATGCTGGAATAAAGCAAATCATCCAAACCAAGCGCCGTAATTGATATTACATTACGTCCAGATATGTCCGATCGTTCTTATGTTTCACCGAATTCAATATTGGATATCGGGAATTCTCTGCCGAAATTGTACGACTAAAAAACTTCAATCGGTCGGCTATATAACATGGCGCTTTCGCTAGGGAACATGATTGCTCGCCCCTGTGTACAATAACACCGCTGGGTAATCCCTAAGTTTATTCTGTTGCCCATTTGTCAAACAAATGTTATATTAGAATGTGTTAGAAAATATAAACGGAGAAGGGTATGGAGTGCAGAAACAGCCCTTTAGAAGCTGCAAGGGATGCCCGTTTGTTATTGGATCAAGCTATTCTTCTGTTGGATGGCGCTAATTTAAATTTGCCCGCGGCGCACGCCGATCTTGCCCGCCATACGTTGGATGAGTGGATTTACATGGAAGAAAGCGGCTAGAAACGAATGGCAGCCCACATGGGCATCGCACTAGCGCAGCGTTCGCCTTACGCTATCAGTAAGTGAAAGGTGCTGCTTAACAAGCGGTAGTGGCAGCCATAGCAGGAGCGACAAATATGCTGTTGATAATTGAACACACGGCAGCACGGTGGTGATCTATCATATGTCAGCGTAAACAGCCCGCTTGTAATAAAGTTAGCGACAAAAAAACCTTTTCATATCCTCGCGCGCCTGCGCTGAAATGATTACTGTGCTTTCTTGGAGATCATTTTCACTTAACGAGCGCACAACTAGTCCCCGGCTTTCCATGAGCGTAAGCCATCGATATGCTGTGGACAGCGGCACACCTGCCTCTGCACAAAGTTCCGCCGCTGTCAGTCGTCGCCCTTCCTCAATTGCAATAAACAGATCGACAAGCATATCCCAACCGGGATCGCCAAACAGCTCTGGATTATCAAAGAATTGATTGCGATATCGCCGACATTCGTAATGTCTGCGAGCGTTTAAGAGCGGATGAGCAGCTTGCCCCTTATGGGCAAGGCGAAAGAAAGGCGATTGCAGAATGATTTTATATATTCGCGTGAACCATTTCAAAGTTGCCCCCAAATCGTGCGCCAAAAATGCTTCTTTTCCACTCATAAAAAAGTCCCTGGTTCTACTAATTGATCAATTTGGTTCCGAGGGTCATCTTTTTATATCGGTCATATTGAGCGTACTACACCATGCGATCGGGTGGCGTTTTCAATCGGCGCCTTACCGGCCTTCGTACATTGACAGGATGGGAATAGGGCGGGTCACTAATTCTAAATGGCCGTAATTGAAAAAGCTACCTTCGCCAGTCTCTAACCGCTCGCCTGTCTTCATTCCTTCGATTTCGATGTCGGCTAAAAACGCGGAAAAATGAATATGTGCTGCATCATATATGACTCGATAGTATATCGATTTGTAACGCCGGAATTGATACCGAATGCCAATTACAATAACGCTCAAGCTGGAACGCCTTTGCGTTCTATATTCCTCGGTGGAAAAGATTAGTGCATCTAACAGATGCTCAATGTCTCTATATGACTTACATCACCCCACGACATGCCCGCGCTCAATTGGCATAATCGTCAGCCATCCGTAGTTAGTTGATTTGTCTCATCGTAAATTTCTTTTTGCAGAGATTTGCCTTCGAGCGCTTCAAAATGCTTGAGACGTCTAGACTTCATTTGCGCTTCTCAGACATGCTTTGCTATTCGGCAACGCCTATCCTGATAATATCTTCCAGCCGCCGCAGGGCGAGATCGATGTGCACAGCCACCGATGGCAACTCCAACCGATCCAATTCGGCAAGCAGGCCTTCAAGCTGGATAACCAGCACATTTAAATCGTCCTTTATAGGCATGTTGATTTCCATCCGCGACTAACCGATGCGCTATCGTAGGTGGAAACAGTAAGGCAATTCGAGCGACCGCACTGCGCGAGGGTGTCAGTCTGCACGAAATCGTGCGACTCGAAAAACGACATTTTCTCCAGAATTTGTGCTACAAAGGCCATCGTTCAAACTCTCATTTCCAACTTGGGTGCTGAATGTTCCAAATCTGTTGTTGTGTATAGCCGGGACGAAGGCGGCGAAATCGTGGGTCCACTATGCTTCTCTTTTGCCAGAAGCCGAATCTGCAAGTCGGGCCAGTCGTCAAAACCCCAATCGCGCGGGTCTTCCACGCTGGAAATCTGCCAGCATTGTGCTGATCGTGATATTTCCAAATCATAAAATGCGGTTTCACTTGAACTCGCCACAGAATAAAATATGCGCAATTGCGGTAAGGAATAGTCTGCACTCGTCTCGCCTTTTACTATTGCAAGATGATCATTAGTGAGGCGCACCAGCGTGCCCACCGGTAATATTCCTAAACTTTCAACAAAAGATCGCAGGATAATCTGGTCGAAATGGCCCCGCCAGCTTTGCATTTTGGCGAGTGCCTCGGATGCGGCCCAAGGGCTGTTGTAAGATCGCTGTGAGGTGACAGCATCATAAACATCGCAGATCGCAGCTATCCGCGTAAGGAGCTGGAGTTCTTCGCCATTCAGTTTGTCCGGGTAACCACTTCCATCCATTTTTTCGTGATGGTGTAAGCAAACATCGAGAGCTGCTGCGCTCACGCCATCTGAGGCAGATAATATTTTATACCCAGCCAGTGGGTGGGCCCGGACGATCTGGACTTCTGCGTCGTTGAGCTGTGTTGGCTTGAGCAGGATGTCATTCGGAATCGCAATTTTGCCGACATCATGAAGTAATCCTGCCATCCCTGCTTCGCGCACCAATGCCTCATTCAGCCGCATCGTCCGGGCGAGGTTGATCATCAACGCACAAACCGAAACGGAATGCATGTAGGTGTAATCGTCCTTCGTTTTTAGACGCGCCATGTTGAGGATAATCGCCGGATCCTTGTCGACCGATTCCGTCAACTGGTTTACCATTGATGCCATCTTGCGGATTTGTATTGCTTTGCCCATTCTGGCATCACCGAACATTTGCACGACCGCAAGTTTGGAGCGGTTGAGCGTTCCACGCGCCTTGACGATTTCCGCTCGCCTTTGAGACGGTGTAAGGTTGTTTCTGGAACGGTGGGTTGGGGTCAGTGCATTTACCGTGCCCGACACGGCGCGGGTCAGCCGGATTTTCGGGTCAGCTGGCATGAATGTTTCGGCTCGATCGTTCGTTGAGGAACAGCCTGCAAAACCGACGCCCTTTTCATCGTCGATTACAATAAATTTAGCGCCCGACTGCTGAAGCGACACAAGCTGATCTTCGCTTTGCAACATCATTTGGCGGCGCCAAAATGGATGTGCCCACCATGAGCAAATGATCTTGTGAACAAACATACCTTTGGCTGCATTTTCGATGGGTATTTTTATAAGCATGATCGTATCAACCCTGTTGCGCAAACAACGCTATCGGCTGAGACATCATTTGATTTACATGTTTTTCCGGGCGACAAATCAACCGAGTGGCTGCGGAGAGCCAATCCTGCAATTCAGTGTATTTTAACGGATGACGAAACTTCAGTCCTGCCCGGCGATCTGCAATCCAAGCCACTGTCGCATGATGAGCTGATATCCCATCTGTTTCGAGCTTGAGTTCATAACCTGGACGCAGAGCTGCCTTGTCAGGCAAGTCGACCAACCCTGCTCCCGATAATCCTATATCAGTGATCTTGCAGGAAAGGCTGCCGCTGTCCGATCTGACAATGGCATCCGCAATGCAATGATAACGTGGTGCTCGTACCTTTATTCGGTCGATTTTGCTTTCTGGGCGGAGCAGATAGCGCGATACATCGATGGGCACATCAAACTGTACGCCGGAATTGCTATCGCGGAACCACATCACTTTACCATCCATCTTCAAATCAGACCGGAGTTCAATCCCGATTGAATCGCCAGGCGTCAAAGGGAAAAGGGTAACGATTCGAGCACCCATCGCGGAAATATTACGGATCCTGCAAATTGTTTGTGAATGACCGCAACTCAATTTGGCGATCAGCATTACTGCGACGTGCCTTGCGTCCGCTCGGCGATCGACATGCATATCAACCAATTCAGCTTGGGCGGCATTATTCATATCCTCGCTCCATTTGCGATAAGAACCAATGAACTGCGACGAGGATGCAAATTGTTTTGACTCCAACCAAGTTAACGGCCGCAGAGTCTTTTTGTTTAGCTCTCATCGCCAGCGGTCCCCACCTTAATGCAGTTGCGGCCGCTAGCTTTGGCATGATACAATGCTCGATCGGCGCTGCCGAGCAGCGCGCTGGGATCACTGGACTCCGTCATTTCCGACAAGCCGCAGGAAAAGGTTACAGCGCCAATCGGCCTTTTGGATTTTGAATGGACAAAGTGGCGATTTGCCAGATCTTGCATTGCACGTTCGATACAAGAGCGAGCTTCATCGCATCCGACGTTTTCAAAAAGGACGACATATTCTTCGCCGCCAAATCTGAAGACATGGCCGCTATCACCACAATTATATGCAAGGCTATCAGCCACAAACTGGATAACGTGGTCACCCGCCTGATGGCCAAAAGAGTCGTTGATGGATTTAAACTGATCTATGTCACAAATCGCAAGTGTGAATGCTTTGCCACTTTGCCTTGCGCGCTCGAAGCTCGCGCCCAGCTGACGTTCAAACGCCCGCCGGTTTGATAGGCCGGTCAGCGCATCCGTGTCGGCTTTGCTTTTGGCTTCACGGAGCGACCCCATCAGGCCTTCAATAGCTTTGCCCCTGCTGCGCAATTCTGTTTCCACAGCGCGGGTCTTCGAAATCATCGTTCGCGTAAGGTCGCACAACGACCGCAACGCCTCGCTATCGATCTGATTTTGGGCCTCTAAATTGCCTGAGGTGTTTTGTAATGCGCTTCCATATTCCAGTACATCACCGCTGCTGCGGGTAATAATGTGTTCGATAGCGGATAGCTGTTCCTGAGTGTTATTTGCCAGATGAGCAAGATCGGTTTCAAACTGCTCTGTTATTTTGGGCAGCCGGCTTTCATCTTTGGTGTAGCCGGTTTTTATCAATTCGCCGATTGCTTCGAGCAGCGCCGTGTCATTTTTGATAATGAAGTTGAATATCAAAGCGTAGTTTTCTGGCGAAGGCTCCAGCGAATATCTTGTCATAAACGCGCCAACGGTGTCGTATGCATGCTGATCGAAGCGTTTGCGCCCCCGCGACCATGGTTCAGGACGGCTGAAGATTTTTTTCAGTTTCATGCCGAAGGGTTGAGCGCCCTGGCGTCGGTCAGATTGGGTAGATCTCAGCATTCTCTTGTTTCCGTAATCGATTGTCTGGAGTTGATTACGGCACCACGGGCAGGACATTTACATTTGTGCAAAATAAAATCTTAATATTGGACTATGGCGCAGCGGCGAAGCGTCCAGCGAAGGTGTGTGCAGAGCAGCACAACAAATTTAGCATGGCTTAACAAAACGGCGCCTGTTGCAAGCTTGGCCTTCGCCTTGTTGACAATTCAAAAATATGCTGCGCAATTTTTTTGCGTCTCAGGCGCCTTTTGCAAGTCATGTTATTCTATTGCGCCGTTCGCATGGGCATGCTTAATGGCGATACCAACGCAGGGGGGCTGTCTATGGTAAATTC
>JANMQN010000083.1:0-41116 GCA_031370535.1 Sphingomonadales bacterium
CGCCAGGGCGTATACCGCCTGATCGTAACGCCGCCCGCCCCATATACATTTGCGTCGGTAGCCACCCCCGGCGAATTGGCAGCATTAATGAGGCCCGACGGCGGGCAGTTCATCATCGCGCCAGGATCATATGGCGGCACAATCACATTGTTTGACCCTGCGCCAGTTAGAATAGATATCCCGCTTGACCGGCCCGGCGGGGCGTTAACGCTGAGCAAGGTAACTTCGACAGCTACGGCCATGCCGGGGGATGTTGTGCAGTACCGTGTTTCAGTGCAGAATCCCGACAGAGTGCGAAACTCGGGCCAGATTACGGTCACGGACAACATGCCAAGCGCCATGCGTTTGCGTCAAAATAGTGTTCGTTATCAAGGTATTACTGTAATTCCGACGGTTGCGGCAGATGGCAGCAGCTTCAGCGTGGCCCTTCCGCCCCTTCCGGCTGGTGCATCTGGCTTGCTTACATATTTAGCCGAAGTGCGACAGGATGCCCGGCCCGGAAACGCGCTAAACCTTGCCTCGGCTGCCGACAATCGCGGCGCGACCAGCGGCACCGTAGACGCCGCCATACGGATCGTCCGAGACGGTATCAGCGAGCGCTTCACGCTTGTGGGGCGCGTTACGGAGGGTGGCTGCACGCTCGACCCACTCAAAGCAAAAGGCATATCCGGTGTTCGCGTCATGCTTCAGGATGGCACTTATACCGTCACCGACGAAGATGGACGCTATCATTTCGAAGGCCTCATCCCCGGCATTCATGTTGTTCAGATCGACCCAAACAGCTTCCCGCTCGATCAGGCGCCAATTGACTGTGCGCAAAACACTCGCAGTGCAGGCAGCGCGATTTCACGCTTTGTCGAAGGACGCGGCGGGAGCTTGAAACGCGCAGATTTCCGTGCCGTTAAAACCGCGCCGCGCATCGACACCCGCAAGGCAACTGCGCAACTGCCGCCGGTGCTCACCGATCCACAGGCAGCAGGCGCAGAGCGTGACTGGATTTCGGGGCAAGAACCGGGAACAGGCTTCCTCTTCCCCGATATTGACCAAAATCCGCGTGTAAAATCGATTCGCGTTGCGGTCAAATACCGCGCTGGACAGACCGTGGAACTGCTGGCCAACGGCAAAGCGGTTAATCCGCTGAATTATGATGGCAGCAAGAAAAGCGGCGACGGACAAATTCTGGTCGGTATCTGGCGTGGTGTCGGCATCGAAGACGGTGCCAACACGCTAACGGCAAAAATCAAGGATGCAGCTGGAATCGTTGTCGAAACTCTCGAACGCAGCGTCTATTTCGCCCATGCGCCCATGAAAGCACAGTTCATCAAAGATCAATCTGTGCTGGTTGCGGACGGCGTTACCCGTCCTCGTATCGCCGTTCGCCTGACTGACCGCATGGGCAAGCCCATCCAGCACGGCTCTGTCGGCGATTTCAGCGTCACTGGGCCCTATCGGGCCGCAGTAGAGGTAGATGCAGAACAGGCCCGTCAATTGTCCGGATTGGAGCGCGCGGCGCCGGTCTGGCGCGTCCATGGTGACAATGGGGTCGCCTATATCGAGCTCGAACCCACAACTGCGTCGGGTACCGTTGCCGTCAGCTTCAACTTCACCGACGGCGAAGTCCGCCGCGAACAGCGTGTCGAAACCTGGCTTGATCCGGGTGACCGTCCGTGGACGGTGGTCGGCTTTGCTGCTGGCACAATCGGTTTCAACAAGCTTGAAGAAGGCTTGGAAGAGCTTGTCGGCGACGATGACCAACTCAATATCGATGGCCGCATTGCGCTGTACGCCAAGGGCCGCGTCACGGGCAAATGGCTGATGACGATGGCTTATGACAGCGATAAGAAGGAAGATGAAACCCGCTTTGCCGGTACCATAGACCCGCGTCGATATTACACGATCTATGCCGACCGCACCGACCAGCGTTATGACGCAGCATCGGTCCGTCGCCTGTACCTCAAGCTCGAACGTCCGCAATTCTATGCACTCTTCGGCGACTATCAGACTGGCATCGACGAGCCAGAACTAGCGCGGTACCAGCGTTCATTCAACGGCGTGAAGGCCGAATATCGTAACGACGAAATCCAGGCGACCGCCTTTGGGTCGGATACGCCTTATCGCTATCGTCGTGAGGAAATCCAAGGCAACGGCCTGTCTGGACCCTATGCACTAGGCGCGCGAGACATCATCGCCAACAGCGAGCGCATTAAGCTGGAAACGCGCGATCGTCTGCGTTCGGACCGGATTATCGACCGCAAATCACTATTCCGCCATATCGATTATGACATCGACTATCAGGCGGGAACATTACGTTTCCGCGAGCCTATCCTGTCGCGCGGCAGTGGCCTCGATCCACAATTCATCATCGCAGAATATGAAGTTGACGGCATCGGCAAACGCGTGGCGAATGCTGGCGGGCGTGTGCGCTGGAGCAGCGCTGACGAAAAGCTTCACATAGCTGCTACCGGCATCCACGACGAAAGCGATACCAGTAAAACCGATCTGCTGGGCGCGGACATCGTCTATCGTCCGGGCACAGGTACAGAAATTCGCGCCGAGTTGGCTGGCTCGACCGGCGAAGCCAAAGCGTCGAGCACGACACCAGGCGCTGGCGGAGCTACTGCATGGCTTGTCGAGGCCGAGCACCATGACGAAAAGTTTGACGTTCTCGCCTATGTACGTGAGCAACAGGCAGGATTTGGCGTCGGCCAAACCAATCGTTCGGAAGTCGGTACGCGTAAATTCGGCGTTGATGGCCGTGTGCGCCTAACCGAAAAGCTTTCGGCGTCGCTCATCGCCTATCAGGAAGAGTTTTTTGGCAATGACGCCCGCCGCCGCGCCGCGATTGGCGAGCTTGAATATCGCGATGGTAACACAACGCTGCGCGCAGGCTTTACGCATGCCAACGACAAGCTCTCAGACGGCACGACCAACCAGTCTACATTGGCCAAGCTGGGCGCATCGCAGAGGCTGTTCGACGGCAAGCTAGAGCTTTCTGCACAAACCGAATTCGCGATCGACGATCAGGACGAAAGCGTCGACTTCCCTGCCCGTCACAGCGTCTCAGCGCGCTACGCGATCCGCACGGACATTGCGTTGGTTGCGACTTACGAAATTGCAAAGGGCGAAAATATCGACGCCCGCACCGCCCGGCTCGGCTTTGACGTTGCGCCTTGGGCGGGTGGGCGCATTCTCGCCAGCGCCAATCAGCAACAAATTACCGAATTCGGCCCGCGCACCTTTGCCGCTTATGGCCTCGCGCAGTCTTTCAAGATCAGCGAGCATTGGTCCGCAGACGTGACGCTCGACGGCAACAAGACGCTGAGCGGCTTTAACCGGGCCGATGTGGTCAACCCGTTGCAGCCAGTCGCCTCAGGCGGCTTCCTTGGCAGCGACGGCAGCCTGACCGAAGACTTTACCGCGATTACATCAGGCGCCACCTATCGCGGCGAACGCTGGAGCTGGACGGGCCGCGCCGAATATCGCGATGGCGAGACAACTAACCGGTATGGCCTTACCACAGCTATCCTGCGCCAGATTGGCGAAGGCCGTGCCGTAGGTGGTGCCTTTAGCTGGTTCCGTGCCAATGAAAGTGGCGGCGCGACGACTGAAACAGCGCAGGCCGAGATAAGCTGGGCCCATCGCCCAGCTTACAGCCAATGGTCTTTCCTAAACAAAACTGAGTTCCGCTATGATGCCGTGCGGGGTGCGGTCGCTGGTGAAGCCGGACCGACCGGGGGCGCCCCGCTAAATATCGATGGCGACGCCAAATCGCGTCGAGTCATCAACAGTCTGTCGGTGAATTACACACCGATTGACGAGGAAAACGGTAGTTTCATCGAGCGCGGCGAATATGCATTCTTCTGGGGTACGCGCTACACCACCGACCGCTTTGGTCAGGACGATGTAAAGGGATGGAGCAACGTGGTCGGCGCAGACCTGAAGTTCGACCTGAGTGACGTTGCCGACATCGGTGCCGCAGGAACCATGCGGATTGGCACAAATGGCAAGAATATAGCGTATTCGGGAGGTCCGGTGTTAACCGTCACTCCATTCAAGAATGCCAATATATCATTGGGTTACAATGTCGTCGGCTTCGAAGACCGCGATTTTGAAGAAGCGCGCTATACCCGCTCTGGCCCGTTTGTGACGGTCAAGCTGAAGTTCGACCAGACGAGCCTCGCTGGTTTCAAATTCTAGAGCGATTTCGAGTGGAATGGAACATTCCACGGCTTGGAAATCGCGGCAAACATAGTCAGTCAGCGAAGAGTAAAACCGGCGTTTCAATAAGCTTTTTGAGCGCCTGCACATAGCTTGCAGCATCCCAGCCATCGACGACGCGGTGATCGCAGCTAATCGAAAGGTTCATGAGTTTTCGCGCCACGATTGAATCGCCGACAAACATCGGGCGCTCAACTATCTTGTTAGGGCCAATTATAGCCACCTCAGGGCGGTTTATGACGGGTGTGGTGGCTATGCCCCCCAAAGGTCCTAAGGACGTCACTGTGAGCGTTGACCCGGACAATTCATCGCTTTTCGCAGAGCCATTGCGTGCGGCATCTGCGAGACGGCTGATTTCCAGCGCCAACTGCCAGATATTTCGGTCTTGGGCATCGCGGATAACGGGAACCATTAACCCTGCGTCGGTCTGCGTAGCCATGCCAAGGTGAACCGCGCCATGGCGAGTCACTATGCCATTTTCGTCGTCGAAACGCGCATTAATCATCGGGAAATGGGGAATAGATTTGCAGATTGCGACAATCAGCATGGGCAAAAGCGTGAGTTTCGGCTTCGACCCGCGATTGGCATTCAGATCAGCGCGCATCGCTTCAATCGCGGTCACGTCAATTTCCTCGACATATGTAAAATGCGGGATGTGGCGTTTAGATGCGGCCATATTATCGGCAATCCGGCGGCGCATGCCGATGACCTTGATGGCTTCGTCGTCGCGCTTAGCCGAGCTATGTGGTGCGCGATAACCCTGCCCTGCACCATAGCTCAGATATGCATCGAGATCCGAATGCCGGACATGTCCACCTGAAGTCTTGACGTCAGTCAAATCTACCGCGAGTTCCTTTGCGCGGGCACGCACAGCGGGTGACGCAGTGATGGAAGCACGCGACTGAGGCGCAGGACTTTCCTGAGTTTTTGGTTCTTGAGCCACTGGCAAGATCGGTGCAACCGGCTCTGGTGCTTGCGGGACTTCGTCCTCGACTGTAGCGACTACAACCGGCTCAGGTTTAGCGGCTGGAGCGACATTACTGACGTCAGTGACGTCAGTCGCGGTCTCGATTTCGACCAGCATCGAGCCAATAGCGATCACGTCGCCTTCATCACCGGCAACTTTCGTCACGACACCGGAAACCGGACTTTCCATTTCCACCGTTGCTTTGTCGGTCATCATGTCAGCGACCGGCTGGTCTTCGGTAATGCGGTCACCAACTTTGACATGCCACGCGACAATTTCCGCTTCAGCGATGCCCTCGCCAATATCAGGCAGGTTGAATGTGAATTTAGCCATCAGCTCAATCCTTCATGATCTTGTCAAAGGCGCGCGCCAAGCGCACCGGTCCTGGGAAATAGGCCCATTCAAGGCTGTGCGGGTAAGGCGTGTCAAAACCCGTCACTCGTTCGATCGGTGCTTCGAGGTGGTAGAAGCACCGCTCCTGCACCTGGGCTGCAAGTTCCGCACCAAAGCCGCTGGTGCGGGTGGCTTCGTGAACAACCATGCAGCGTCCGGTTTTCTTCACCGAAGCTTCGATAGCTTCGATATCGAGCGGCAACAGTGTACGCAGGTCGATAATTTCGGCATCGATACCATTTTCGGCAACCACCGCCTTCACTACATGCACCATCGTGCCATAAGTGAGGACAGAAACCGCCTGCCCTTCGCGGACAATTGCGGCTTTGCCGAGTTCGATCCGGTAATAATCTTCGGGAACCGCGCTGCCTTCATGCTTTGACCACGGCTCCACTGGACGGTCATAATAGCCAGTGAACGGGCCATTATAGATACGCTTGGGCTCAAAGAAAACCACCGGGTCGTTATCTTCAATGGCCGCGATCAAGAGACCCTTGGCATCGTACGGTGTCGCCGGAATGACCGTTTTTATACCGCAAATATGCGTGAACAGGCTCTCGGGGCTCTGGCTGTGCGTCTGCCCGCCAAAAATGCCGCCGCAAAGGGCGAACGCACCGTCATCGGGCAGATGAAATCGTTTGCCGAACGATAACGCATCCGCGCCGCTTCGCTAACCAACTGGTCGAGACCTGGATAAATGTAATCGGCAAACTGGATTTCGGGAACGGGCCGTAAACCATAGGCCGCCATGCCGACGCCAACACCGATAATGCCACATTCGGTAATCGGCGTATCGAAAACTCGGGTTTTGCCATGCTTTTTCTGCAAGCCTGCAGTCGCACGGAACACGCCACCAAAAAAGCCGACATCCTCACCCATGATGACGACCTCAGGATCACGCGCCAGCATTACGTCCATCGCACTGTTGATCGCCTCGATCATGTTCATCGTTTTGATGCTACCCTCGGACATCAACGCGCCTCCCATTCGGGACCGAATTTGTCGTGCTGTTCCTCAAGCATTTGCTCGCATTGTTCCTTGAGATGCCAAGGCATTTCCTCAAAAACGTCTTCAAACATGGTTTCGAACGGGTGGTGCAGACCATGACCCAATATGCCGTTTTGCTCCGCCTCTTTCTGCGTTGCCTTTACCGAGTTCGAAAGCTCGGTAATCAAAGCCAAATGCTGTTCTTCGCTCCATTCGCCGAGCGCAATCAGGTGCGATTTCAATCTGTCGACCGGGTCGCCCAACGGCCACAAGGCATATTCCTCCGCTGCGCGATACGCATTTGGATCGTCCGACGTTGAATGCCCTTCGCCACGATAGGTGAAATACTCAATCAAAGTCGGACCGTTATTGGTTCGCGCGCGGTCAGCCGCCCACCGCATGGCCGCATAGACCGCGAGCGCATCGTTACCGTCGACCCGCAAGCCCGCAATTCCATAGCCAATAGCGCGAGCAGCGAACGTCGTTCTCTCACTTCCCGCGAAACCGGAAAAGGAAGATATTGCCCATTGGTTATTCACAACCTGAAAAATGACCGGAGCGTTATAAACGGCTGCAAAAGTCAGCGCGCTGTGAAAGTCGCCCTCGGCGGTCGAGCCGTCTCCGCACCAGACGGCAGCGATGCGTGTATCCGCTCGAGAAGCTGAAGCCATCGCCCAACCAACAGCTTGTGGATATTGCGTTGTAAGGTTTCCAGAAACGCTGAAAAACCCATAATCTTTGGCCGAATACATGATTGGCAATTGACGCCCTTTAAGTCGGTCGCCGCGGTTCGAATATATCTGGTTCATCATATCTACCAGAGGATAATCTCTAGTAATAAGAATACCTTGCTGGCGATAGCTCGGAAAACACATGTCGTCGCGGTGCAAGGCCATGGTGGTCGCCACAGAAGTGGCTTCTTCACCAAATGATTTCATGTAAAAACTAGTTTTGCCCTGCCTTTGCGCACGGAACATCCGGTCATCGAAAGCGCGTACGGTGAGCATTTTGCGCAACATCGAACGCAGCTTATCGGCATCGAGCCCCGGATTCCAGCTACCCTTAGCCTGATTGTCGTCGTCCAAAACACGCACGAGGCCATAAGCCAGTGGGTGGATCTCGGCGGGTTGGACATGCTCATCGGGGCGCTTGATGTCGTCCACTGGAGGAACCACGATATCGCTAAAGTCAGCAACATCACCGGGACGAAATTTCGGTTCAGGGATATGCAAACGCAATGGCGCAAGATTATCCTTTTGATGCTGCGCCATGCCAATCTCCTCCGCCTCTCAACAGCCCGAACGACTCAGGCAGTTTATTGTCAGCGATTGTTATATTATTTCAAGCAATCCTTTGGGTCAATATAGCTGACCTATTTAACGCATCAAACCGCGACAGGCGCAGATATGTGCGCTTGTGGCGTATAATCCAGCACTTCGAAGTCCTCGATCCCAAAGTCAAAAATGCTCGCTGGAGTCCTCAGCAATTTCAGCTTTGGTGACCCCGATGGCGAACGTGCCAGTTGTTCTTCGACCAGGTCGGCATGGTTGAGATACAGGTGCACATCTCCTCCCTGCCAGATCAACTCGCCCGCCAGATACCCGGAAACAGCAGCCAGCATCCGGGTCAGCAACGCTGCCGAGAAAGCATTAAACGCAAAGCCCAATCCCAAATCGCAGGAGCGCTGAAACAAGATGCAACTCAATACGCCATCGGCGACATGAAACTGGTAAGTTTTATGGCATGGCGGCAACGCCATCTGGTCGAGTTCGGCGACGTTCCAACCTTCAATGATATGTCGCCGCGACCCGGGATTTTTTTTCAGACCTTCTACAAGGGCACTGACCTGATCGATGCCCTTATCTGCGCGGTGATATAGTCCCTCACCAACCGGGACATATTTGGGCCAGTTTACCCATTGCGCGCCGTAAACGGGCCCCAGATCACCCCATAAGGCGGCAAAGTCCGCACTTTCGACAATGCGCGCTTCAAAATCTTCCTGCGATATATCGCTTCCGGTGTCCCGGCGGTAGCGGTCGAGCGGCCAGTCAGTCCATATCCGTACCTTCTGTTGCAACAGCGGCCGGATATTGGTGTCGCCAGTCAAAAACCACAACATTTCGCGAGCGGCAGTCTTCCAAAATACCCGCTTGGTGGTGAGCAACGGCACCGCATCATCCGCCAGCGAAAAACGCATCGTCGCGCCAAAAAGTGCCTTTGTCCCAACCCCCGTCCGGTCACGCTGCAATGTGCCTTCGGTCCATATCCGTCGCATAAGCGACAGATATTGCTCTTCATAATGCGGTGTGTCTCCCATGAGCCGACGCTAGGGCGCACCGATGATTCTGGCAACCTGTGCATCGCTACAATAATGGTCTTGAAAGCCAAAAACACGCCTTCTATAGCACCCGTCTGCATTCGTGGTAATTGACCCGAAAGGCACCGGTCGGGAAATAGCTCAGCCTGGTAGAGCACTGCCTTCGGGAGGCAGGGGCCGGAGGTTCGAATCCTCTTTTCCCGACCAATGTTTCGGTTGCCAGCGATGGTAAATGACGGCTTTGCAAACATTCCCTTAACCATTCCTTGAGGTTCTCTGACTATCGCGAGCCTCATGCATGCGCGTATAGTCATTGTTGACGATCGATCGACCAACTTACGCGTTTACGCGCAATATGTAGCGATGATGGGTCCGGAGTTTTCCGCAAAATGTTTTCACAGCGCAGTGGAGGCATTGCAATGGCTGGAAACCGAACATGCCGACCTATTGATAGTCGATTACCGTATGCCGCAAATGAACGGCGCCGAGTTCATTACCAAGATCAGGGAGCGCACCGTCGGCGCACATATTCCCGCGATTATCATTACTGCCCGTCAGGATCGCGAGTGCCGCATCAGCGCATTGGATGCCGGTGCCACCGATTTTCTACAAAGCCCCGTTTCGCACATTGAATTTCGCGACAGGGCGCTGCTGCTGCTGGGTCAGCACTATAAGCAAATTGAACTCAAACAGTCTCTGGCGAATAACAGGGTGACTGCCGAGACCGATGACGAAGAGCGCGCCGGAAAATCGATGCTTGAACAGATCATCGACACCACGCCAATACTCATCAACGCAACCGACCGGAACGGCAAGTTCCTGTTCCTGAACTCATATCAGGCTGCACTTTTTGGGCGTCAACCTGACCAATTGGTTGGCCATTCAATAAATGAAATAATGGAACCGGATTTGGTCCAGCGCGAAACTCGGCGCAACAACGTCATTCTTGAAACCGGTATCTCGATTCCCAACTACGAAGAAAAATTTGTAAGCGAGGGCATCGAACTCATCTTTCACTGCAACAAGTCACCATTGCTCAACAAAGACAATCAGACAATTGGCATTTTGACCACTGGTCTCGATATCACCGCGCGCAAATTTGCCGAAGAGCATCGGACCCATCTTGCGTTGCATGACATGCTCACCGGGCTGCCCAACCGAACATTGCTGGCCGAACGGATGCGTTCGGCGATTGATGAAAGCAACGCGACTGGCCGGGGTGCCGCTTTGCTGCTGCTTGACCTTGATCGATTCAAGGTCATCAATGATACCAGAGGTCACCAGACCGGCGACATGCTGCTGCGCCAGGTAGCAGAACGCATTAGCGCTGCCATTGACAGCAACGGCTTTGCCGCGCGCATCGGCGGCGATGAGTTTGCGATTGTTCTTCGGGGACTCGATGACCAGAACGATGTCGCGCGTGCCTGCGCCAATGTGCTGGCCAAAATCGGCGAGCCTTATTCGATCGGCGGAGTCGAGCAGTTAATCGGTGCCAGCATAGGCGTCGCTCTCATTCCTGAAGATGGTACGTCGGCAGATGAGCTACTAAGATTGGCAGACCTCGCAATGTACGAGGCTAAGTCTTCAGGCCGTAATTGCTACTGCTTTTTCTCACCGAGGATGAATCAGGTCGCTCAGCTGAACGCCGGCGTCGAAGCCGACTTGCGCGATGCTTTGAACAATGAGCAGCTATTTCTCGAATATCAGCCGATCGTAGATGCAATCAGCGGGGAATATGTTGGACTGGAAGCGCTATTACGCTGGAACCATCCGGTTCGCGGGCGCTTGGTGCCCGCCGATTTTATTCGCGTCGCGAATGATTCCGGATTGATCGGGCGCATCGGCCAATGGGTTGTTGAAAAGGCATGCTGGCAAATTGCCGCTTTTGCCAGCGAGGGTATCATCCTGCCGCATGTCGCGGTAAATGTCTCGCCAAAGCAGTTTCAATATGCATCGATGTCTGACGACATATTGGAAAAGATTGCAAAGTACGGGATAGCGCCGGGCAAGTTTGCCATCGAAATAACCGAAGAACTCCTTCTCGACCACAGTCAGGAGGTACATGATCAGCTTGCCGTGTTGCGTGCCGGGGGCGTTGGAATTTCAATCGACGATTTTGGCACGGGATACTCGTCACTGCAATATCTGCGCGATCTTCCCGCATCCAGATTAAAAATCGATCAGACATTCATTGCCCGGATCGAGCAATCCGCGGCCGACAGGGCAATCATTTCAACCATAGCCCATTTGGCGCACGCACTCGACATGCGCGTGGTTGCGGAAGGCGTTGAAACTGAAGCTCAGCTGGCACTGTTGCGTGCATCAGGCTGTGACGAAATGCAGGGTTATCTTTTAGGCAGACCGCTGTCGGTCTCCGATTTGCGCATATTGTTTCAAAATAGCGGCGCGCGATTTGAAATGGCGTCACAATGAGAGCATTTTTCAAAGGCCTTAGGGGCAATCTATCGCTCGAACAGGAAATACTGAGAAATCGCCTCGTAATGGGCTCTGTGTCAGGATTTGGCTGCTATTTTTTTGCTTTTGATGTCATCATCTTTTCTGCGTTTTTTGCCTATCTATCATCCAATGCCGCGCTCTATATCATGCAAAAGCATGATATTTGGCGGCCGGAAGAACGGTGGTTTGCCGCAATAATATTGGACGTGATGATGGCATTCGCGGTCATGTTGCGCGAGCCAGAGCACATGTCCATATTCTATCCTATTATTTTGTGGATGATATTGGGTAACGGCTTTCGATATGGCATAAAATGGCTGTTCGTTGCCGCCTTTCTGTCTGCGATCACGTTCGGCATCGTAGTATTATCAACCGAATACTGGCAGCGAAATTTTTCACTGTGCATGGCGCTCGCGCTCGCGTTGATAGTTATCCCAGCCTACTGTTCCACGCTGATCCGGAAGATATCCTACGCCAAAGAGCAGGCAGAGATGGCCAGCAAGGCAAAAAGCTATTTCCTTGCCAGTGTAAGCCATGAATTGCGTACACCATTGAATGCCATTATTGGTTACGGCAATCACTTGCGGCAATCCGAAATGCCGCGAGGACAAAAGGAAATGGTCGAAGCCAGCGTACTTGCCGGCGAACATCTTCTTCATCTTATCGAACAGCTGATAGAGGTGGCAAAAACGGGCACCGGGTCGGCCCAAGTAAAGAACGCGACCTTTCGTCCTACGGATTTGATTACGGAAATCCGAGACATCATGGCCGTCCGCATCGAGGAGAAAGGTTTAGCTATCCATCTGCAGGCCGAGCCCTTGAGCGACCGGCTAATCGAAGGCCCCAGCGACGTCATTCGCAACATTTTGCTGAATCTCGTCGGAAACGCAGCGAAATTCACTGAAGCTGGATCCATTTCAATCAATAGCGGGCTGGGGTCGAAGAACGGCCAGCATCATATCTGGTTTACAGTTGCCGACACCGGCATCGGCATTGCCGATGCCGCTATGGAACGAATATTTCAGCCATTCCAACAGGCTGACGACACCGTAATGAACCGCTTTGGAGGAACTGGCCTCGGGCTTTCGATCTGCAAACAGTTGGTGGAGCAAGTAAATGGCACCATCTCGGTCGAAAGTAGTATCGGGCAAGGAAGCAAGTTCCGAATCGAAGTCCCTGTCGAAGCTGTCATCGAGCAGACTTCCGATGGCGAAGCTGCGGGCGCGAAGGCCGTCCACATTTTGTCATTTGGCGGAATTAAGCCAGGCTTACTGGCGAATGCGCAGTCGCAGGACAATTTCATTGTTCGACATATTCCATGTCAAGACATTGCAGAATTTGAAGCTGCATTGGTTGGCATCAACCTTGAGGGTTTCAGCGTAGCGCTGATTGCCGAAGGGCTTGCAAGACAAGTAGCGCCAGATAGTTCGATTTGGGCTAATTTTATCAAAGCTGAAATTGCACCTGTGTTAGTTGCCGAAAGCGAGGAGGTGGATATTGAGGAAATTTCACTGCGCGCTGCGTTCGCATCGGTGTTGCCAGCGGCGCCAAATTTTGCCGAGCTCAGAAGCGCGATCCGGATAGGCTGCTCCTTTTCCCGACAGTTCAGGCTACCGCACGAGGATAGTACGCCTGCCATTTCTCTTTACAAGCCGAGACGGGTATTGGTGGCCGACGATAACAGGACGAACCGCAACGTACTTGCTGCAATTCTTGAATCGGCAGGCCATGACGTAACGATGGTGACCGATGGGGACGAAGCCCTCGAAGCGTTGGACAAGGGCGGAATCGACATACTTCTGCTGGATATCAACATGCCGCGGCTTAACGGTATCGATGCATGTTCGATGTGGAGGCAAATCGAAGGCGGCCGCGAGCACATTCCAATCATTGGGGTTACAGCGGATGCAACATCTGAGACCGAGCAGAAATGCCGAAACGCCGGGATGGATCTTCGGATAACCAAACCGGTAGATGCGAAATTATTACTGGCCTCGATAGAGCATTATTGCGACGCTGGGATATCCAGTACGAGTGAAAATGCAGTTTTTGACGACCCGATGGATGTCGTTGTACCCATTCATATCGCGCATAAGGTGCAAAACAATGCCATTGATGCGGTTCAACTGGATTACTTGAAGTCGATCGGAGATCAAGCCTTTGTGGAAAGCATGGTCGAAGGTTTTTTTGAAGACATAAGCCAAACGCTGGCACCTCTTCGATTAGCGGTAAACGGGAGCGACGTTGCGGAATTCCGCTTCTGCGCGCACGCGCTGAAAAGCTCTGGAAATAATATGGGTGCGAAGCGGCTGGCTGAATTATGTGGTCGGCTTGAACGCGTAACCGAAGCTGATTTCGCGCAACACCGTAATGCCTATCTGCAGAAAATCGAGAGTGAGCTCTCGCTTGCGGTGGATGCGCTTAAAGAAAATGCCAGCGTTGCAACGCAGGCGCCTTCTATAGCGCTATCGCGCTGACCGGTTTCAGGCTGCGCTGAATACGACGTTCCTGCGCATCCGCCAAGCGTTCCATTTTTCTCACATCCGCGTCGGTTAGCGACATCGCTGTTTCCGCCCAGATATTTGTTATGCGCAGCAGTTCCTCAAGCTCGACTGGAGTTGAGACACGGCGGGCCAGATACACCGCGCGCTCGGCGGCAAACCGTTGCTGGTTGCGTTGACAATATTCCACAATAGCCGCTTCACCTTGGCCGTCATCGACAAGCACATCGACAATACCCAGCGCGTAAAGCTCTTCAGCAGTATGAATTTTGCCTTCGAGTATGAAGTTTTCCGCCATTTTGCGTCCGACACGGCGCACCAGAAAGCTGTAAGCGCCCATCCCAGGGAACAGGTTGAAGATGATTTCCGGCAGGCCCAGTCGCGCGCTGCGCTCGGCTACCAAAATGTCAAACGCAAGCGCGTGTTCGAAACCGCCGCCGAGTGCATCACCTTGGACAAGGGCCATCGTAATGATTGGAGCGCCAAAGCCGTGGCTATTCGCGTGCTGCATGCGTACGCATGTCTCAGCATATTTGCGCATCGCTGCAAGATCACGCGTTCTTATACATTCGGCGAAATGCCGCAAATCTCCACCAAGATTGTAAATGCCGGGTGTTTTTGAAC
Organism: Sphingomonadales bacterium; assembly: GCA_031370535.1. Taxonomy (GTDB): domain Bacteria; phylum Pseudomonadota; class Alphaproteobacteria; order Sphingomonadales; family Sphingomonadaceae; genus Sphingorhabdus_B. The sequence continues at coordinate 14,465 of JANMQN010000083.1, forward strand.
CGCAGACAAAATATCGCAAATCATCGGGCCCACCATTCGCAGGCATTGCATAATTGTTACCAATCCAGTCCTGAACCTGCTGGATTTCAGCGCCAAGGCTATAGGTATAACTTGGCCGACCATTCTGGTTCATAAAGCACCAGAATATCTTGTCCTGCTGATCATGCCGAACAATTATTTCCCGGAAATTGCGACCTGTTATAGGAACGCCTAGAGCACGCTCTTGAAGGGCAAGAGTCGGTGTTTCAACAGCGCCATCAATGACGCGGGAGTGGAATGCCATAAATCCCCCGATAAATCAGTGTCCGGCCACCCCAACCGAGCTTGCTTCTTAGCACATAATTTCAAACCGCAAGACGAAATATTAGGAAAGTTTGGACCTAGAACAATCCATCGGCACGTAAAATCGCAGCAAAATACCAGATGCGGTTTCTAGTTAGTGGTCAATATATACACAAGCGGCGTCAGCAAGGTCGGCGCAATCTGCAAGGCATCCTTGAACAAACGACGCGCCTGAGAATCACCGACAACAACTACGTCGTTTGCAAACACCTCAGGGTCATTATAGTAACCTCGGCGAATGGCTTTTAGATTATAAATGGCAGCCATTTTTTGACCGTTAACGGTCCGAAAAATTACAACGTCATCGAGCTTGGCGAATTCCGCAGTGCCCTTTGCAACCGCTACTGCCCGCATCAAAGTCATTTTGCCAATTACCGGATAAAGTCCCGGTTCCTTTACCTGACCGTCAATCGTTACAACCTGACTGACTGTTTCTTTGAGATTCACCGTAACTTGAGGGTCGCGCACATATTGCCCGCGCAACCGTGATTCAATTTCCTCCTCCAGTTCCCCGGGCGTTTTACCGGCCGCTTCCATGATTCCAGCCAATGGAAAAGAGATACGGCCACCAGCGTCCGTTTGAACTTCCTGCTTACTGAGTTCCTCAATACCAAAAACATCAATGGTGAGCTTATCAAATGGTCCGATGAGATAAGGCCTGTTTTGTTCAAACAAATCAAGCCGAGTTGGCTCTGGGAGAACATCACTTTGGACCACCTTGACGTCGGATGTAGAGCCAACGCCGCCCAGTTGCGAACTACCGCATGACGCAAGTGCGGTGGACAGCAAAAGGAGCAGGAATCGGTTGCGCATATTTATATCCCAAAATCGATCGTGGAGGCGTGCTAGCGAAAGCGCTTGGGTAAAGCCACCCTTTTTGACCAAAGCTGAACACTAAGAAATGGCGGAGAGATAGGGATTCGAACCCTAGGTACCGTCACCGGCACGCCGCATTTCGAGTGCGGTGCTTTCGACCACTCAGCCATCTCTCCGCATATCTAAAGGACTGGTCAATACCGGAAAACCGGCGCGCCCCGAAGACAGAGCGGGGCCATTAACCGATGTTTTTCGCTTTGCCAAGTCGCAAGCTTGATTTGTCGCTAAATCGATATGATATTGCCGATATGGAACGAAAAATCTCAGCGCCGGACGTAGCAGAAGCGCAATTTACCATTGGCGATGTGGTACGGCACCGCATATTCGACTTCCGCGGCGTTGTGTTTGACATAGATCCTGTGTTCGCCAACAGCGACGACTGGTATCAATCCATACCCGAATCCGTGCGACCGGCCAAAGACCAGCCTTTCTACCATTTATTCGCCGAGAACGCCGATAGCAGTTACATTGCCTATGTCAGTCAGCAAAACCTGCTTTCTGATCGGGAACACGGCCCCATTAGCCACCCCGGGATCGACGCGGTGTTTGAAGGCTGGACCGGACAACGCTATGAATTGAAGCGTCGGATGCGTCAGTAAGCGCCTTTCTTCGGCATAGCTGCAATCCATTCGTCCAGCAATTTCACGCCTTCATCATGCACCGTGGAACGACCAAGCTCGGGCATTGCAATACCAGGATCGGTGCTTTTCATACGGTGGAGTAGAATGGAGCGATCGGGTCGCCCCTGTTCGATGATGAAATCAAAGTCGCCACTTGCCCTGCCCGCCGCGACCGGACGTTTGGCGATGCCATAAGTCGCCGGGTCACTTGCAGAACCATCAAGAAACAGACCACTGTTACTGGCCGAGCCATTGGGCGCGTGACAATGCCCGCAATTCACCCGCAAATAACTATGCGCGCGTTCGTTTAAAGTACCGCTCTTGGCGTCGTCCCACTTCGCTTCTCGCGACAGTTTTGCCAACAATGGCATCGCACGTAGAAACCTGTCTCGATCACCCGCACGTGGAAACTCCATATTTTGCCAGACCGGTCCGATTGGCATGATCTGGTCACCCGAAGAGTGGCATTGCTTGCACTGGTTTTTATTGGGCACCGAATAGCTGATTGATGCCGTCGTGCCCCTGTGGTTGAACTCGACAGGAATACGCGTGCCACCAACGCGTAAATCGGCGTCACTACCATCGGCACGCCATACATAAGGCAAAGCGACCCAACCCCCCGCACGGTGCAGCAAAACGCGCGTTTCGAGGGCTTTGAATTTCCCGCTACCGTCGGGATAAGCAAAGCTTTTGATCAGCGCCGCGCCTATCGGGAACTGTAGTTTGCCATCTGCACCTGCAGACATCGTTCCACCGGCTGGCAGGAAGATGAAACGCTGTTTCTCCGCGTAATCCGAAAACAACGGTGTTCGCAAATTGTAGGGTATCAGCGCCGATGACGGCTTGCGTGCATCACCTGAAAAAAAACCAAAGGATGAAAGACTGGCTGGATTTTGCGGATTAGCAGCAAGGAGGTCGGGCGCTTCAGTTGGCATTGCCGATGATGCAACCGCGGCAGCAAAGCACGCTATAAACGGCAGAACCAGTCGCATTATCTTACCGCTGCCTCCATCGATTCCGGTAGCGTGATCGCTGGCAAAGCGGTGGGGCGTATGGTTGATGGTGCCAGCGGCGACGGCTTTGCGGTTGCCGGATCGGCGGTGATGTCGGTTAGGCCCAGCGACAGCGCTGGAACAGTATCGCCAATATTGGGGGCTCTTGCAGGTCCACCTGCGCCATCCCAGAAAATCGCCGGAAAGCTGCCGCCCATCGCAGCCGCTATTTCCTTGCCGCCGCGAAATTGGGGGTCCCATCCAGCACGACCATGCTGGTTGTCCCAAATGATAACATCGCGCGGTAGCGGATCATATTTTGGGTCCTGCTGAGGAAAGCGATACCCGACTACCATAATGTTCGTAGTGCCATTTTCGCCAAGCACATTATCGAAAATCTCTACATTACGGTTCGCCATGACCATGATGCCCGTGCCTGTTGGAACATTGGCGACGATATTGCCTTTAGGCGCAAAATTCGGAGTCATGTTATCGACGATGATGTTGTCGAAAATCCGCACATTGTGCCCGCCCATTTGCGGCAGGTTAGGCAGATCGAATACCAGGACACCACCTGTATTATGCGTAGCGATATTGTCGTGAACGTCGGCGTCGTAACTATTCTCAATTTCAATGCCTGCGACATTCTCCATTGCGATAGAGTCGCGCACTACGATGTTGCGCGATTGTCCGACATAGATACCTGCATCGGATGCACCGCGCACGATAACCGCGTCAATCAAAACATCCTTGCTTTCAACCGGGTAGATTCCATACGCGCCATTGGTCGCCTTTGGTCCGCCGGTCCATTCGACGCGCAATTTATGATAAACAATCCGGTCAGCCCCTTTGGATTTGATGCCATCACCCTTGCTGTTTTCAACACCAAAGTCGCGCAGGACTACGTCATCCGATGTAACCAGCAGGCCCTCACCCGCGCCTTGTTGACCTGAAAAATCTAGGACGGATTCTTTCACGCCCTGCCCCTTTACGGTGACGCCATTTACATCAAGCGACAAGCCATCAGTGAGGCTAAATCGCCCTTCCCCTAACTCCACAACATCGCCAGGCTCAGCAGAAATCAGGGCTTCTTGAAGCCGTTCCTGCGCGCCGTCACCTGGCGCGACCAAAATCGTCTTTGCAAATGCAGGTTGAACAAGCGCGCATAAAGCAGCGCCAACGAAAGCGATTTTCCTCATCCTCATAACCAAAGGATGGCGGATTGCAAACAAATTGCCAAGTAGCTTTAGGCAGCCTCGCCCAATATCCATTCGACGCCAGCGTCGGCATGAATCTCTGTGCTGTCATAAATAGGCAGGACGTTTGCTTTGGTATCCACGATCATGCACAATTCGGTACAGCCGAGAACGATTGCCTTGATGCCGTCCTGATCGATTTCAGTTATGATCGTCTTGAGTTTACGTTCGGATTCACGCTTCACCTGACCCAGCATCAATTCTTCATACACAATGCGGTCAATGTCCTGAACATCATCGGTCTCTGCAGGAAGCAAGGTGACGCCGTGTTTTACCAGGCGCTGGCGATACCAGTTTTCGGCCATTACGTTCGCAGTGCCGAGAAGCGCCGCAGATTGAACGCCTGCAGCCTTCATTTTCTCGCCAACCGCATCCGCAATGTGAAGAACCGGCACATTGACTGCTTCAGCGACCTGGTCATAGACCTTGTGCATGCTGTTCGCGCCGATCACGATTGCGGTTGCACCGGCTTGCTCAAGCCTTTGCGCCGATGCGGTCAATACATCCGCAACATGACCCCATTCCTGTTCGTTATTGGCCCTGCCGACGTCGCAGAAATTCAGGCTTTCGATCAGCATCGGCGCGTTGCAGGTCCCGTTTGTACGTTTTACCACCTGCTTATTGATCCGCGCATAATAGAGCTCTGTCGAATACCAGCCCAAACCGCCGATCAAACCCAATTTACGCATTCTGTCACCTCTAATGATAAATCAAATGCCGCCCCGAATGGTATCGGGACGGCGTTTTGACATCAGTTAGCGTGAATTGACCTAGTGCTGCAAGGCTTTGACGATATCCTCGCACATCTTCTTTGCGTCAGCCAGCAGCATCATCGTCTGGTCCATGTAAAACACGTCATTGTCGACGCCGGCATAACCAACCCCACCCATTGAGCGTTTGATGAAAAATACGGTCTTGGCCTTTTCGACATCGAAGACCGGCATGCCATAGATTGGCGAGCTTTTGTCTGTCTTGGCCGCCGGATTGACCACGTCATTCGCACCGATGATGAAAGCAACGTCGGTCTGGGCGAATTCGCTATTGATGTCCTCAAGCTCGAACACCTCGTCATAAGGCACCTGTGCCTCGGCGAGCAGCACGTTCATATGGCCGGGCATACGACCGGCGACCGGGTGAATTGCATATTTGACCTTCACGCCCTGCTTTTTCAAAACATCGGCCATTTCGCGCAGGATATGTTGCGCCTGCGCTACGGCCATGCCGTAGCCCGGGACGATGATCACGCTTTCGGCTTGCTGCATCATGTAAGCCGCATCTTCGGCCGAGCCCCGCTTCCAAGGGCGCTGTTCCTTGGCTTCTCCGCCAGCAGCAGCGGCTTCGGCGCCAAATCCGCCTGCGATCACACTGATGAAGCTGCGGTTCATAGCCTTGCACATGATGTACGACAGGATCGCACCAGAAGAACCGACGAGCGCGCCGGTGATTATCATTGCAGTGTTGTGCAGCGTAAAGCCCATCGCTGCCGCCGCCCAGCCTGAGTAGCTGTTAAGCATCGACACCACGACTGGCATATCCGCGCCGCCAATCGGGATGATGAGCAAAAACCCGATCAGAAATGCCAGCGCCGTAATGGTCCAGAAAACCCAGGGTGATTGGTCGACGGTGAAATAACCGATGAGGCCCAGTATCGCCGCCAATGTACCAAGGTTGATGAGATGGCGCAGCGGCAACAATATCGGCGCGCCGGACATTTTTCCGGCAAGCTTCAGGAAGGCAATGACCGAACCAGAAAACGTGATTGCACCAATGGCAATACCTAGGCCCATTTCAATGCGGCTGACCGGGTTTATCAAACCCAATTTGGCATACTCTACCGGGTCGACATAAGGTTCGGGCGTGGCGAGAATACCAAACGCCTCGGGGTTCAAAAATGCAGCAGCGGCTACAAGTACCGCGGCCAGACCAACAAGAGAGTGGAACGCCGCAACTAACTGAGGCATGTCGGTCATTGCAATCTTGCGAGCGGTCACCCAGCCAATTCCGCCGCCTATTGCGATCGCTCCCAATATCTCGGGCAATGAAGCTACATCATGCGTGACCAGCGTGGTCACGACGGCAATCAGCATCCCCGCCATACCAAATCGGTTGCCGCGTTGCGACGTTGCAGGCGACGAAAGCCCGCGTAGAGCCAAAATAAAGAATACGCCCGATATCAAATAAGCGAGCATCACCCATGCGGGAGGAGCAGCATGTTCCAATTCAGCGCTCCTTTTTCTTGTACATCGCCAGCATCCGCGCCGTCACGGCGAAACCGCCAAAGATGTTCACGCTGGCCAACGCTACCGCAACCAACCCCAGCCATTTGGCCGTGGGCGACCCTGCCGCGGCGGACGCGATCAGCGCGCCGACGATAATCACCGAAGAAATCGCGTTGGTCACCGCCATCAACGGCGTGTGCAAAGCCGGAGTAACTGACCAGACGACATAATAGCCCACGAAACACGCCATCACAAAGATGGATAAAATTGAAATGAAGTCCATTATGCTCCCCTCACGCCAAAAGGCGCCCATTCACAACCTTGCCGTCTTTGGTCAGTCGGATTGCTTCAGCAATCTCGTCATCATCGGGCAAAACCGGCTTGCCCGCTTCCTTGTCCCAGAAGGCAGAAAGGAAGTTGAACAAGTTGCGCGAGAACAATGCCGAAGTATCCGCCGCGAGATGCGCGGGCGTGTTGGCATAGCCGATGATTTTCACGCCATGTTTAATTACGACTTCGTCGGCTTTCGAACCCTCGACATTGCCACCCTGCGCAACTGCAAGATCGAAAATCACCGAGCCTGACTTCATGCTCGCAATCTGCGTGTCTGAAATTAGGCGGGGGGCTGGGCGACCGGGGATCAGCGCTGTCGTAATGACGATATCCTGCTTGGCAATGTGCGCAGAAACCAACTCGGCCTGCGCGGCCTTATATTCGTCAGACATTTCGGTCGCATAACCGCCCGCGCCCTCGCCTTCGATGCCCGCGACATTCTCAACGAAAATTGCTTTCGCACCCAGCGATTCAATCTGTTCCCTGGTCGCGGAACGTACATCGGTTGCAGAAACCTGCGCGCCCAAACGGCGCGCAGTCGCAATCGCCTGCAAACCGGCAACTCCAACGCCCATGATGAATGCCTTCGCCGCACTGACGGTGCCGGCTGCCGTCATCATCATCGGAAATGCTCGACCATAGACCGAAGCAGCTTCGATGACGGCTTTATATCCAGCAAGGTTGGACTGCGAAGACAATATGTCCATTGACTGCGCGCGGGTGATGCGCGGCATGAATTCCATCGCCAACGCCTCCACGCCACCCTTCGCATATTCGTCGACGCGTGCGCGCTGACCGAACGGGTCGAGCCCCGCAACCAGCCATGCTCCGGATTTCATGCCTTTTAACGCCTTGGGGTCGGGCCCTTGCACGCCAAGGATAATATCCGCGTCCTTCAACGTGGCTGCCAAAGCACCAACCGACGCCCCTGCCGCCTCATAGTCGGTATCGCTGACCGAAGCCGACAGTCCAGCGCCCGCTTCAACAGCGACGGTTGCACCAAGACCGATATATTTTTTCACCGTTTCAGGAGATGCAGCAACGCGCGTCTCGCCGGCGGAGGTTTCCTTTAGTACAGCGATTTTCACCATGCTAGGCGGCGCGGCTGGCAATGATTAACACCACCATTGCCGTCACCACGACAGAGACGACCGTGCCCCATTTGAAAAGTGATATGAAACCCGAATAGGTTTCTTTCGCTGGTCCGATATCCTGATTACCTGCCACATTTGCCTCCAACTGCATAATTTGCTGAAAACCGCCTTAACCGCTGAATTTCATATGCTCAAGCCAGTGCACCAAAGAAAATATTCCGAGTGCTTAATCGGCTCTTTACCCATTTGCGTTACCACAACTTTTCCAGAGGCAGCCCATGGACGGTGGATGAACGAACGCGAGACCAGATTATTGATGCTTGTCGATGACGAGCCGGCCCAGTGCCGGTTGGTTTCGGCTATCGCGTCACGCGCTGGCTGGCGTACGGTCTTCGCCCGTGACGCCGAGACCGCGATCGCGATGCTCGGCACGCAGGACGGCATGATGCTCGATGCGATTCTTCTGGATCAGTGGGTACCGGGATCTGATTCGGCATCGCTTATTGCAGAACTCAAATCGCGCCGCCCTGCGCTGCCTATATTGTTGATGACCGCAATTGGTTCGAACGAAGCCGCAATCGACGCCATGCGTGCTGGTGCATCGGATTATATCATCAAGCCTGTCGCCGCCGAACGCCTGATTGCTGCACTCAGTATGGCTGCTGACAAAAGCAAGGAATTCGGCGAACTGCATCCAATGACGGAGAAGATCTCCCAACCCTTGGCGTTTGAGGAAATTATCGGTTCCGCCCCAGCATTCCGCACTGCTCTCGCCATTGCTGCCAAGGCCGCGCGTAGCCGTGCGCCTATTTTCATCGAAGGCGAATCGGGCGTGGGTAAGGAAGTGGTGGCCGATGCCATCCATGCCGCAAGTCCGCGATCAAAGCTGCCATTCTTGAAAGTGAACTGCGGCGCGATTTCGCCGAACCTTTTGGACTCAGTGCTGTTCGGTCACGAAAAAGATGCTTTCGCCGGTGCCTTTGATCGCCGTGTCGGCATTTTGCAGCAAGCCGAAGGTGGAACCGTCTTTCTTGACGAGGTCGACCATCTGCCGCCCGAAACACAGGTCCGCCTCGTCCGCCTTCTCACGCAGAATGAAATCCAACCCTTGGGCGCTACCCACAGCTACCGCATCGATGTTCGCCTGATTTCGGCGAGCAACTGCAACCTACCCGAAAGACTGACGAGCGGCGAGTTTCGCGAGGATCTTTATTATCGCTTGAATGTGGTGCAGCTGACCATCCCACCCTTGCGCGACCGCACTAGTGACATTCCAGCGCTCGCACGGCATTTCCTTGGGCGTATGGCAAGTCAGCCTGGCCTTCGCAGCCTTGGCATTACTGATGAAGCGCTGACAATGCTGCGCGGCTATAGCTGGCCTGGCAACGTCCGGCAATTGCAAAGCGCGTTGTTCCGTGCCGCCGTTCTATGCGAACGCGATGCGCTTACGCCAGAAGAATTCCCGCAAATATCCGCTGCGGTGGGTGTGCCGGGCAATGGCGGTTCGTTGGGCGCTGGAGCGAACGACGGCATTGGGGTGACGCTTTACGAAACCGACGGAAACATGCGTCCTCTTGATGAAATTGAGGCTGATGTTATCCGTCTCGCCATAGGCCATTATCGTGGACGAATGACCGAAGTCGCACGCCGCCTGGGTATCGGCCGCTCGACCCTCTATCGCAAATTGGCCGACTTGGGGATTAGTGACGTCGCTTAATTACGGCCCATGATAGCGGTCGTTATCCAGTATCCGACGACCGAAGCAGACCCTGTCAAAAATGTTCCCCACATGATATCAAGGACCGTCACCTTAGTGCTCCACACCTTCATCGTGGCATGGTTGGTCAAATCGTAGGTCATGTAGCAAAAGAAGCCAAGCAAAGCACCCCAAAGCAAAGCGGTCTGCCATTTGCCTGATTGCAGCGCAGGTCCGACCGCGAAAATCATCATCCCCATAATATACAGAAGGTAAAACACCACGGCTGGCCCCATACGGAAACCGCCCTTCATCATCAGTTCGCCGATTTCCGGTTGGTAGAGCCGTGTATACATTGTCCGCAGCCAGAAACTGTCGATGACGGCAAACGCTATTCCCGTTGCGATGTATCCCACGATATACTTGGCGATCATTTTGAATGCCCTCCTATCATCTGAGAGGATAGCATTCGCTTTTGTTCACGCCAGCGTCAATGCAGCCAAATCGCGGTAGGGTCACGCGCGAGCGGTGAGCGCCGCGTCGCGCAATCCGCGCCATACCTGCACGGCCTGGACAGTTTCAGGGGCATCGTGAACGCGGACGATATGTGCGCCCTGCTCGACCGCTTTCATCGCCAGAAAAATAGAACCGCCAAGACGTTGCTCGACAGGCGCTTCATTGGACAGCGCGCCAATCATTCGCTTACGACTTGCGCCAAACAGGATTGGGCAGCCAATGCCATGATAGATCGACAGATTGTTTATGATCGCCAGATTCTCGGCGAGCGATTTTCCGAAGCCTATGCCCGGATCGACCAGAATCTTGGTCCTCGAAATGCCAGTCGCCTCGACCGCATCGACGCGCGTTTCGAGCCAATCGAAAACATCGAGCACGACTTCGGCATAGCCTCCACCTTTGTGCGGATCGCTGCCTTGGCTTGGCGCATGCATCAGCACGACCGGTACGTCGAGTGCTTTGACAACCTCAAGCGCGCGGTCATCGAATAGCAAGGCCGAGATATCGTTGATCATCGTCGCACCGGCAGCCACCGCAGCCTCCATCACCGCAGCCTTTCGGCTATCGATGGAAATGGCAGTGCCCGATGCAGACAGGCGTTTGATAAGCGGTTCGACGCGTGTGATCTCATCACCTTCCCAAACCAATGGCGCTCCGGGACGCGTGGATTCACCTCCGACATCGATTATGGCAGTCCCAGCGCTCGTCATGCCAAATGCTGCTTCTGCCGCGGCGTCCATGTCGGCATTTTTGCCGCCATCTGAGAAACTGTCAGGCGTCATGTTAATGATGCCCATTACCTGTGGCTGATCGAGGCGGATTGTCCGTTGCCCCATCTGCAAGGCGGTCCGTGGCGCAGTAATACGCGCGTAGAGCTGGACAAAACGCGCTTGCTTATCCTCGGGCAAATTCGCAGCGAATGCGTCCCAATCGTGCACGCTGACTAAGCAGCGTCCAGCACTTTTGTCGATCACCTCGATCTGCGAGAACCACAGCATCGTTCCGGCAAGTCTGGCGCACGCTCCATCATGCCGTTGCGGGCTGTCAACAAAACCAGTCGGACGAAGGTAGATGCCGGTCACGGTTCAGTAGCGAGCAAATAGGTCTGGCGAAGGTCGTCGATTGGCTTCATCGCGCCGTCGGTTGCTTCATAATGCCAATAGGTCCAGCCATTGCAACTTGGTGCATTCTGGATAATAGAACCTACCTTATGAACCGAGCCATCGACCGTTCCGCAGCCTAGCGATCCATCGGCGCGGACAGTCGCTTCAAACTGGCGCTTGCGATCATAAAGTTTCGCGCCGGGGTTGAGATACCCCGCCTCGACAAGCTGGCCAAAAGCTACCTTAGGCGCTGATTTCGGCGACTGCATGGTTTTGAGTGCGCTTTCATCCAAAGGCAGCGCCGCAGCAATACGTTCCTCGGCAACCTCACAGTAAACGCTCTCACGCTCGCACCCGATCCAGTCGCGGCCCAAGCGACGGGCCACTGCTCCGGTGGTTCCCGTGCCAAAAAACGGATCGAGAACAACGTCACCCGGCTTAGTGCAGGCTAGCAAAATCCGGTAAAGCAATGCTTCGGGCTTCTGCGTCGGATGCGCTTTGGTGCCGTTCCGCTTTAACCGCTCCTGACCGCCGCAAATAGGGATCAGCCAGTCCGAACGCATCTGCAATTCGTCGTTTAGCGTCTTCATCGCGCGATAGTTGAACGTATATTTGGACTTCTCGCTCTTCGACGCCCAGATCAACGTCTCATGCGCGTTGGTGAAGCGCGTACCCTTGAAATTGGGCATCGGATTAGACTTACGCCAGACGATGTCATTCAAAATCCAGTAGCCTGCGTCCTGCACCGCCGTGCCGACGCGGAAGATATTGTGGTAACTGCCAATGACCCAGAGTGAGCCGTTAGGTTTCAGGATACGGCGCGCTTCAGCGAGCCATTCACGCGTGAACTTATCATAAATCGCAAAGCTGGCAAACTTGTCCCAATCATCATTGACCGCATCGACTTTGCTGTTGTCTGGTCGCAACAAATCGCCACCAAGTTGCAGATTATAGGGCGGGTCGGCAAAAACCATATCGATGCAGGCATCGGGCAACAAGCGCATCGCCTCGATGCAGTCCATGCGTAATATTTGATTCAGCGGCAGGGCGTGCGGTTCGACGGACCGCAACTTTGTGGCTGGTTTAATTCTCTCAATGACACCCATTGCCCACTCCCGTTGGCGTTGAAACGTCCGCGATGAGTCCGCGAAAGCTTAACGTCAAGGCTGTTAACCTGCAGTAAAGCTGGTAATATCCGGTTAACAGCGCAGCATATGGCCGGAACGAATAGAGTCCGGCACAAGATGTAGAGTCTGGCGATTCTGTGGGGACTCAACCGGTAGTGGTGTTGCCAGAAGGACTCACCACCTCATATTTTTATATTAAGATGAGCTGGGAGACCGGCGAGAAGCTCTTTCGGTGCAATGGCGTTGGCCCATGAAGGCGTAGTGCCTCAAGGTGGTCACGTGTGCCATAGCCCTTGTTCTTTTCCCAGCCGTAATGATTGTGCTGCTGTGCAGCCTCGCACATCATCCGGTCGCGATGTTCCTTGGCTATAATGGACGCTGCGGAAATACAGGGTTCAATGGCATCGCCACCAACAATTGCGCGCGCGGTCCAGCGCCATTCAGGCCTGCGGCCCTGCGGCGTCATGTTTCCGTCAACGAGAACCTGAAGCGGATCGCAGCCAAGTTTTTGGCACAAGGCTTCGACTGCCAAGGTCATCGCCAACATCGTCGCACCAAAGATGTTGAGCCGGTCGATATCGTCGACATCGACCACACCTACTGCCCAGTGGCAGCGACGTTTAATAATGGCCTCCAGCCCGGCACGGCGCGCTGCGGATAGTTTTTTGCTATCATCGAGACCTGCCGGGCGCGGTTTGCATAGCATTACTGCCGCAGCAACAACAGGCCCAGCCAGTGGCCCCCTGCCTGCTTCGTCGACTCCAACAATCATATCCGCCAGGCCGGATAGCGCCGGTTTTCCCCCGCACTGTAAAGGCACACGATGTTCCCCGACGGATCGAGCAACCGAGCCTCACGCCAGCCCCAGCTTTCCTCTTGCGACATTTGTTCAAAGGCATAGCCTTGGCTGGCGAGCTCGGTCACCCAGGCATCGAGGCGTTTGCTTTCGAAATAAACGATTGTCGAAATACTAATATCGTCGCTGGCATGAATTGAGAGCGTCACTCCATTGGGCACTTCGAACCGGGCATAACCGTTCGATGGACTATCGACGATTTGTAGCAACCCGAGCGCCTTGTAAAAGTCCACTGAAGCAGCGTAATCGCGTGAACCCACCGTCACCTGGTTGAGCGATGGTCCAGCAACCATTGCATCCTCTCGGACAAATTGATGTCCCATTGGCCCGTGCCCCTGACCCAGTCCCGGAGCATCAAGCAGCGCTAGACGGACGAACAGGCGTGCGCGCTCGACCGCGTGAACAAGCTCCATCCCCTGCCCTAGTCCAGTTGCGATGGCGCTTGCCAAGGTACAACCGGTGCCGTGCGTGCTGCGTGTTTCGATGCGGCTATCAGTCCAGCTTTCGCTTTGCCCGAGTGCCAGCTGAAGCACGTCGACAATTTGATCGCCATCAGCATGACCGCCCTTGATGAGCAGCGGAATCCGCCTCGCCAGCAACGCCTCCTTTCCGCCCAATTTTTCGAGTTCGGGAAGGTTTGGAGTAGTAAGCGTAGCAAGACGCATAAGCCGTTCGAACGCTGAAATTGTCTCTGCATCTGCCAGAGCCGCGCCGCTTGTCGAAACCATGACAGGGTCGAAGACGATCGGACAAGAAAGCTCGGAAAGGCTATCCGCTACCGCATGTGCCGTCTCGGCACTACCGATCATGCCGATCTTCACCGCATCGACGCCAATGTCGCTTACCACCGCAGCGATCTGGTCGATCACCATCTGCGTCGGAACGATATGCACTGAATCCACGCCAAGCGTGTTTTGCGCAGTAATCGCGGTGATTGCCGTCATTGCGTGCCCGCCGAGCATCGTTACGGTCTTGATGTCCGCTTGAATCCCCGCCCCTCCACCGCTGTCCGAACCGGCGATGATTAAGATACGTGCAGGTTTGCCGTCGGTAATCATCTGGCTGCCACCCTGACGGCATCGCAAATGCCATCGACAACGCGCTCGACCTGCGCGGCATCGTCGCCTTCGGCCATCACGCGGATCACAGGCTCGGTGCCAGATGGCCGGATGACCAAGCGACCTTTGCCTTTTAGTTCGGCTTCGGCGCTGGCGATCACGGCTTGTACAACCGCGTCGTCGAGCGGCTTGCCCCCCGAGAACCGCACATTCTTCAAAAACTGCGGAACCGCATCAAACAAATGGAGCACCTCACTTGCCGGTCTCCCGCTCTCAACGAGTTGGGCTAGCACGAGTAACGCAGCCATTGTCCCATCTCCAGTGGTGGCGTGGTCAAGCATGATCATATGCCCCGACTGCTCACCACCCACGTTGATGCCATGGCGGCGCATTTCCTCCAGTACATAACGGTCGCCAACCTTAGCGCGCACAAGTTTGAGATGCTGACTTTCCAGATACCGCTCAAGTCCCAAATTCGACATCACCGTAGCAACAATTCCGTCGCCGGTGAGCTTACCCGCGCGGCTCATTGCGGTGCCGAGCAGCGCCATGATCTGGTCACCGTCGACCACACAGCCTTTTTCGTCAACAACGATTAAGCGGTCAGCGTCACCATCGAGCGCGATGCCGATGTCAGCCCCCGATGACACAACGGTTTCCTGCAACGTCGCCACATGGGTAGATCCGACCTTGTCATTGATATTTTTGCCGTTTGGGGACACACCAATTGGAGTGACCTTGGCTCCCAATTCCCAGATTGCCGTCGGTGCTACCTGATAGGCTGCGCCATTAGCGCAATCGAGCACGACGTGAAGCCCGTCGAAGCGAATATGCTCAGGAACACAGGCCTTGATGGCGTGGATATAACGCCCACGGCTATCCTCAATGCGACGCGCACGGCCGACATCGGGCGCATCGGCCAGTTTGGCGGGATTATCAAGCAAAGCCTCAATCGCAATTTCGTCTGCATCGGATAGTTTGAACCCGTCAGGCCCAAACAGCTTTATGCCATTATCCTCATAAGGGTTGTGACTGGCCGAAATCATCACACCCAGATCTGCGCGCATCGAACGGGTTAGCAACGCCACCGCGGGTGTCGGTATCGGCCCAAATTGAACCACATCCATGCCAACGCTCGTAAAGCCTGCAACTAAGGCATTCTCAATCATATAGCCCGAAAGCCGCGTGTCTTTGCCGATCACGACGCGGTGCTTATGGTCGCCACGCAGGAAATGAGCGCCCGCCGCCTGCCCGACTTTCATCGCCATTTCAGCCGTCATCGCACCGGTGTTGGTTCTCCCCCTGATGCCGTCGGTTCCGAAATATTTGCGCGCCATGCTGGTTCCTGATTTGTTATGTAATAAGTAGAATTTTGGTCTGGCCTCGGCACTCCCTTGCATAGCGGGCGACGCGCTGGCAAGACCTCATAATATGTCAAACGCTACCCGCATTCTCATCGCCCTCGTCGTCGGCCTTTCGCTCGGCATTCTCGCTGCAGCGCAGCTCCCTGAAGTCGGTGAAGAACTGGCGTATTGGCTCGATATATTGGGCTCCTTGTGGCTCAACGGCCTTCGCATGACAGTTGTACCGCTGGTAGTAGCATTGCTGATTACCGGAATTGTAAAAAGTGCGGAAGCGGCGCGCGCCGGGCCTATGGCAGCGCGCACGGTTACATGGATTGTGGTGATGATGGTGCTGTCGGCGGTGATGGGCGCTATCCTAACGCCATTCTTTCTGTCGCTGTGGCCGATGCCCGAGGAAAGTGCCGCCGCCTTGCGTGCAGCGCTAACGACTGCCCCTGCGGTCGCCGAGCAACCCGCTTTGCGGGACTTCATCGTTGCCCTTGTCCCCACTAATCCCATTTCAGCCGCAGCCAATGATTCCATCTTGCCACTGCTTATCTTCACAATGGTATTCGCGTTCGCCGTGACGCGGCTGGCGCAGGGACCGCGCACGCAAATGGCGGGCTTTTTTGAGGCGCTCGCGGACGCGATGGTCATTGTTATCGAATGGGTGCTGAAGCTCGCACCCATCGGTGTGTTTGCGCTGGCCTTTGTCGTCGGCGCACGTTCGGGATTGGCCGCACTTGGCGCAGTGGCGCATTATATCGTGACTGTTTCACTGGTCGGGATCGTAGTCGGTGCGTTTGCTTATCTGGTAGCTGTTTTCGCCGGAAAGATACGCTTCACCGAATATGCGCGACAAATTGCACCGGTTCAGGCATTTGCAGTTTCGACCCAGTCCTCACTCGCCAGCTTGCCCCTGATGCTCAAAAAAGCCGAGGCACTTGGGGTGCGCGAGTCTACAGCTGGGCTGGTTTTGCCGATGGCGGTTGCGCTGCTGCGCGTCACCGGCCCCGCCATGAACCTGGCGGTAGCGCTCTATGTCGCCAACTGGTTCGGTATCGAGCTCGATGCGTTCGATTATAGTTTCGCTATTTTCATTGCGGCCTTGACCTCGATGGGTGCGGTCAGCCTTCCCGGCACAGTCAGCTTCGTAACCTCTATTGCACCAATTTGTCTCGCACTCGGCATTCCGGTCGAGCCGCTCGCTCTGCTCATCGCAGTAGAGACGCTACCCGATATTTTCCGTACTACAGGCAATGTACAGATGGACGTCGCGCTCGCCACCGCCATCGAGGCACCCGAAAAGGAGAAGACAAATGCAATATCGCACGCTCGGTAATGGACTGACAGTCAGCGCAATCGGCGTCGGTTGCATGCCGATGATCAAGGGTGGCAACATCACTTATGGTGAGGATGCTGACCCTGATGAGGCGATCAAGACGATCCATAAGGCTATCGATCTTGGCATCACATTTTTTGACACCGCGCAGATCTATGGCCCGTTCCAGAATGAAGAACTTGTCGGTGAAGCGATTAAAGGCAAGCGCGAGGGGCTGGTTATTGCAAGCAAGTTCGGTTTCAAATTCGATGCCGGTAATATTGTTGGCGTCGATGGCTCGGGTACAAATGCAAAGAGCGCCGTGGAAGGTACTTTAAAGCGCCTAGGCATTGATTGCCTTGACCTTTATTATCAGCATCGCGTCGATCCCAATGTACCAATTGAAGAAACCGTAGGCGCGATGGCGGATCTGATAACCGAAGGTAAAATCAAGCATATCGGCCTTTCCGAGGCTGGGCCGGAAACGCTGCGTCGTGCAGCGGCGGTTGCGCCGATCTCTGCCTTGCAAAGCGAGTATTCGTTGTGGGAACGCGATGTTGAAGACGAAATCCTGCCCACCTGCCGTGAGCTTGGCATTGGCTTTGTTCCATATTCTCCGCTCGGGCGTGGCTTCCTTACAGGGTCAATTCGCAGCCTTGAGGAGCTACCCGAAACTGACTGGCGCAGGCAGGATCCGCGTTTTCAAGGCGATAATTTTGCTACCAACCTCGCTATCGTCGACATCGTGGGCGAAATATCCGAAAAACATGACACATCTCATGCGCAGATTGCCTTGGCATGGTTACTATCGCAAGGTGACGACATCGTCCCTATTCCCGGTTTCAAGCGCCGCGTGACGATGGAGGATAGCGCCAAAGCGGCTGATGTGGTGCTTGATGCCGACGATATGGCAAAGCTTGAGGCCGCCGCACCGCGCGGGGGGACAGCCGGACCTCGTTATGGCGAACGGGGAATGAAAATGGTAAGGCTTTAATAGCCTATAGCCAGCGGAAGAGGCCAGCCGGATAGCCGGCGAAAATTTGGTGAGCCCAAGTGGCGACCGCCCATAATATAATGCCTGCAATCGACGGGAGCGGTCCGATTTTTGTTAGCGCTGCGACCTGCGGAAAAAAGCTGGTCTGGCGCAACCATGTGCCCCAGCCAACACCGATCATCCTCGCTTTTTTGCGCTCCTGCGCTTTTGAGCCGACCAAAGCCAAAAAGATGATGCCGCCGCAAAAAATGAAATTGTCAGTCCGCGGTGCTACCATCAGGTGCGCAACGCCCCAAAAAGCGAAGCCCCACATCATGGGATGTCTCGTGACTTTGAACACCCCTGCAGGTTTCTGCGCCGCCAAATTATCGCTGGCGCCGGGCAACGAAGGATTGCGCACCAGCGAACCGGTGAATAGCACAGCTGCCAATATTGTCAGCGCACTTGCTACCGCCCATAGGATATCGCCAACAGCCCAATAGGGTGTTTCTTTCGGCGCGCGACCAAACTCCACAATGACCCAAAAAAAGAGCGCCAACGACACGACGGAATATATGATGGCAAAACCACCCGTACCAAATTTCCGGATCATCTTGGCGCGCATCTGATGCGACATCAAAAGATGGCTGCCAACAAACGCCAAGATAGCCAAGATGAGCATCACATATTCGCTCAATATTTTTCCTCCGGCCCCCGGAATTTCAATGCTTTTGGCCCCAACATTATTTACCGGTCATAGGCTTTTGGCAAGTCCCCTTCCGTCGGCCGCGCATAACGGTCGCGGAGGCGTTGCTGACGGTTGGAAAGCGGCTGTTCGATACCGTCGATAATCACCGTCGTCGGCGCGCTGGACAGTTCGAGCGGATCGCCATCCCAAACAACAACGTCAGCAGCCTTACCCGCTTTCAGGCTCCCGTAACGATCGCCGACACCCATGATCTCGGCGGGAACCGAACTGACGGCAGCGAATGCTTCGTCCCAACTTAATCCATTCGCACCGGGCACAGTCTGAAGGCTGACCAGATTACCTGCATATTGCGTGGTATAGCGAAGCTGGTGGGAATCGCGGTCATTGATCATGCCAATCGCAACCTTGACGCCAGCATCCTTCATTCGCCCAATATTGCTTTGCGTCGCGGCGAGCATTTCGAACGAAGCGGGCAAATCATTGAGCGCCGATGCGATGACTGGAATGCCTGCTTTTGCCAATTGCACTGCGACACGCCAGCCTTCGGTCGCGCCGACAAAAACCATTTTGACGGCAGGAAATTCACTCTTAAGCTCGATCAGTCGCAGCATGTCATTGGCGCCTTCGACATGAACCAGGAGACGCGTTTCGCCGCGCAGCACAGACAACAATGCTTTCGCGTCTTCCGCCTTCAGCAATTCGTCGTCAAACGTACCGCGGCCTGCGGCATAGTCCTGCGCCTCACGCAGCATGGCACGAAAATGCAGGTGAGTTCCTGCGCGGCTACCGCCAGCGTTCGCTGCACCGTCTTCACCGAATTCGGCAAACTGGAAGGCGCGCGGCTTGGTCACCGCATCGCTGTCCGCGCCAAGGTCGGCAATCGCACCCTGCCCCGCAAAAATATTATCCGCCGCCTCGGGCGCAACCACGGCGCGTGTTACACCAGCTGAACGGTTGACGGCAAAGGGCGAACGGAACGGGTCAATGGCAGGCGCGATATCGATCGCAGCTGAAAAGCCACTCTTGCCGCCGCTCTTGTCATTGGTGCCGTTTACAGCGTCTACCTCCGACAGGCCAAGGCGTGTAAAGCCTGCGAACACGCCAGGCGTAACCCATTTGCCACTGGCGTCGATCTGGCGGGCACCTGCAGGAACGGCAATACGGCCACCTGCGGCGACTACATCGCCGTCACGAATGACCACCGTTCCGTCGTCAATCGGAGCGCTACCGTCACCGATGATGACTTTGCCGCCGGTGATTACGATGGTTTCAGCGTAAGCTGGCGCGGCGAACGCAGCCAGTGCCGCTGCTACAAAAAGGAAATGCCTCATTTCACATCTCCTTCACCTGGCTGTCCAAGCTCGAAATCGCTCACTGGGCGCCGTTTCGGATCCATCGCATCAAACATAAGCGCACCGTCGATCCATACCTTTTCAGGCCGCGAGTACACGCTTAGCGGATTTCCGTTCCACAATACCAGATCGGCCATTTTGCCGCGCTTCAGGCTTCCCGTTTTATCCGCGATGCCAAGCGCCTTCGCCGGATTGTAGGTCAGCCATTTGATCACCTCGGCGTCGGAAATATTGATCCCCATGCGGCGTCCATCGGCTTGAGCCTTTGCAGCTTCCTGATTCAGTCGCTGAATCTGGTTTTCGTCATCCGAGTGAATGATCACGCACGCACCCGTGTTCTGCAGAATGGCCGCATTTTCCGGAATGGCATCATAGGCCTCCATTTTGAAGCCCCACCAATCGGCCCATACAGCGGCACATACGCCATTATCGCGAAGCAGGTCGCCGATTTTGTACGCCTCAACCGCATGGTGGAAGGTCGAGACCTTGTAACCAAATTCCTTTGCCATATCGAGAACCAACGCCATTTCATCGGCGCGGTAGCAGTGGTTCTGGATGGATATCTCACCATCAAGGACGCCAGCCAGCGTTTCCATGCCAATGTCGCGTGTGAAGTCTTTGCCGCTATCGCGTTTCTTGCGATATTCCTGTGCCTTAATCCATGTTTGACGGTTAACCGCAAGATTGCCCATGCGGGTCGAGGGCATGCGGCCTTTCGCGCCATAGACACGCTTTGGATTCTCGCCACAGGCCATTTTTAGACCGTAAGGTGCACCAGGGAATTTCATCCCTTGCACTGTGCGCGCATAAACATTTTTCAGAACCACCGAGCGACCGCCCATCAGGTTTGCCGAACCGGGCAGAACCTGAAGCGATGTCACGCCGCCATTGGCCAGCGCGCGGCTGAAGCCGGGGTCTTGTGGCCACACGCTATGTTCGGCCCACACTTCGGGCGTAGTCGGCGAAGTCGCTTCATTACCGTCGCTGTGCGCCTCGACCGAGGGCGACGGGTAATCACCCAGATGCGAATGGATATCGATGATGCCCGGCGTTACGTACTTCCCGGCACCGTCAAGGACCGCAATGTCAGATGGTATCGGCGTATCTGCACCGCCGACACTGCTAATCTTGCCACCCGACATGAACACCACACCATTGTCGATTTTTCCGCCTTCGCCATCATAGATGGTGACGTTGCGGATCGCCGTGGCGATACCGGGATAGGCTTTATAGGTTGACGCAAACGGCGCGGGCACCTTTTCCGCCGGCTTTGCAGAAACGGACGCCGGCTTTTCTTCTTTTGTCCCACATCCGCTTAAGCTTAGCGCAGCAAGTGCCGCCGCCGCAAATGCGGCCCTACCCGATAAACGCATCATTCAATTCCCTGTAGTAGTTGGGTGAACACCAGCCGCCTGTGGTTCTCCCGCTTCTTTATTGCCCTCAAGCGGTTCGTCCCGCAACGTGTCAAGATGCATCCACCGCTTCACGATGGGCGAGAGCAGCAGCACAACCACGGCCACGCCGATCGAGATGTAACCGAACATCTCATAGACATCGAGCAATCCTTGCTTGGTCATTTCGCCGTCATGCCCGCCAGTTGCTTCGCCTATTTTGCCAGCAACAAAGTTGCCAACGGCTGTCATGTAGAACCACGCACCCATGATAAGCGATGCAAGGTATTTGGGTGCCAACCTATTCATCGCCGACAATCCGACCGGCGACAGGCAAAGCTCTGCGGTTGTGGCCAGCAGATAATACATGAATACCAGAATGACCGGAGTCATCGCCGCAATACCGAATGCTTCTGCACCCCAGACGAGAACGAGGTTAGCAAGCCCCATCTGGATCAGCGCCAGGCCAAATTTAGCCGGTGCCGATGGCTCTCTACCCTTCCGACCGAGCCACTGCCACAGTCCGGCAAACAAAGGCGCGAGCAGAATGATGTAGATCGGATTGATCGACTGGAAAATACCCGCAGGCACGCCACCACGATCGACAAACCGGTCAGTAAACAGGTTCATTGAGCCGCCCGCCTGCTCGAACAGACCCCAGAAAATCGGGTTCAATGAAATCAGGAAGAGAATGGCAAACATCCGCTCACGCGGTTCCTTTTCCAGCTTGAAGCTCTCGTACAACACATAGCCAAGCAGCGAAACGCCGGCAACGACCAGCAAGCCCTGAATGACATCCTGATACTGAACGAGCGCCCAAATGACGGCAACTGCCGCAAGACCGATTCCGTAAAGTGTCATCTCCTTGGTTTTGGAAAGCAGCTTCGGCGCTTCTCCCGTGCCATTAAGTGCAGCCTTGCCAAGCACGAAGACTACCAGGCCCAGCAGCATGCCGATTCCAGCAAGCCCAAAACCCCAGCCCCAGCCAATGGTTTGGCCAAGATATGCAACGGTGATCGTGCCAAGCGCAGCACCTACATTAATTCCCATGTAGAAAATCGTGTAGGCCGCATCGCGGCGGACGTCGGTTAGCTTGTAGAGTTGCCCGACCATCACCGATATGTTGGCTTTCAGAAATCCCGAACCGACGATGATGAAGGCAAGCGCCATCCAGAACACGTTGATTGTCGGGTCATCCTGCCCACCGGTACCCTCGACGGCCATCAGACTATGACCAATGGCCAGCAATACGCCGCCGAACAAAACCGCCTTACGTTGCCCCAGATAGCGGTCGGCAAGATAGCCGCCCAAAACCGGAGTGATGTAGACAAGGCTGGTGTACGCACCATAGACTAGGCTCGATTTGGAATCCGAAAACAGCCAGTGTTGCGTAAGGTAGAAAATCAGGATGGCGCGCATGCCGTAATAGGAAAACCGCTCCCACATTTCGGCGAAGAACAGCATGTACAGACCCTTAGGATGGCCTGCGAATTCGGGCTCTTTCTGGATAGCGATTTTTGCGCCTATCGCCAGAAAAATACCCAGAACAACTACGGCGATGGCTGCGATCCAGTCGCCTTCGACCCAAAGGCCCATTGGTTTCATATCGGTCACGCGATCCCTCTTTCCCCGGAAATGATGGCCCTTTTTGCGGGCGATTGCGGCAAACCCTAACGAAAAAATTTCGCATGAGAAGAATTTTATTGCGCGACGGCATGAAATTCGTCGAATGGAGTGTGATGTTCAACGATCTGTCTTCGGTACCCGCCTATTTCGCTTCACGTCGTTCGGGAAAGCCGCGCGATATGATTCAGCCCGGCCCGGATCAGGCAACGCTGCACGATATCTTGCAACTGGCGATGCGCACACCCGATCATGGCAAACTGTTTCCGTGGCGCTTAGTCAACATCGCAGACCGCTCGGCTTTTGCAGAGTTGCTGGAAGCGGCATTTGTTGCCGCCAACCCCGATGCCCGAATTGCCCAGATCGAAGCGGCGGTTGCGCCAGCCAAAATGGCCCCTACGCTCGTCGTGCTGCTCTTTGCACCGCAACCCAGCGCCAAAATCCCGCTCTGGGAACAGCAGATGAGTGTTGGTGCGGTAGGCATGAACCTGCTCCATGCCGCGCATGCACATGGCTTTGTCGCAAGCTGGATTACCAGTTGGGCAAGCTATGACCCGCACGTTCGAGCCGCCATTTGCAATGGTGAAGAGCAAATTGCGGGCTTGTTCTTCATTGGCACGCCAGCGTTACCGCTCGAAGAACGCCCGCGCCCCGATCCCGCTGCCATCGTGAGACAATGGCCATAAAAGTGCAACACTTGACGCGACCTACTGTATTATGGCAGTAAGCAGCTAATGAAAAACGATGCCAAGCCGGTTTACCTGAAACTGCGTGACGTGATTGCCGCCGCCATCCTCGACGGTGCCTATAAAGAAGGCGACATGCTTCCCTCTGTTCGTGCTTTTGCAGCTGATCAGGGCGCGAACCCGCTTACTGTTGCCAAAGCCTATCAACTTTTTCAGGACAGCGGCCTGGTTGATGTGAAACGAGGCGTTGGCCTGTTCGTGGCGTCGGGTGCGGTGATGAAGCTCCGCACTTTCGAACGCGATCATTTCGTCAAAAATGTCTGGCCCGATGTAAAGGCGCAAATGCACCGCGCCGGGATCGACCCGGCAGAATTATTGGCGCTGAGCTGATTTACGATAGGCGTCTTTGGCCTTGATCAAATCCGCTGCCACATCTGCATTTTGCGGCATCATGTTGGCTGCCTTCTGCAGTAACTCCGCGGCCGCTTTTGGCCTTTTCCGGGCTTTCAACAACACCCGGCCATAGCTGACGGTCACCAATGGATTTGCCGGCGCGATGCGGTACGCGGTCTCCGCATAATTTACAGCGTCATCATGTTTGCCTGCCCCTGAATATGCGCGCGCCAGATTGGCGAGTAATATACTGTCATTGTATCCCAGCCGCGACCGGACGCGTTCCAGCAGGGCAATGGCGGTCGTCCACTGACGACTGTCCAGATTACGATAACCCGCAAGCCGCAGCGCAGTTAGGTTTACAGGATTGAACGCCAGATAGGCGGACAGCGTCTGCGCTGCGCCATTTTCATTACCGGTCCTCGCAAGCGCATCGACAACCCGCAACATGACCGGTTCGGTAAAAGCAATCGCCTGAGCTTTTTGATAAGCAATCAACGCCTCCGCATAATTTTCGCGTGCTGCATGGACGTCACCAACCAGCAGATGGGCTTCGGCTACCCCGGGATTTGCGGCTTGCAGCCGGGTCGCTTCGTCAAGCGCAATGGCAGTATCGCCATTTGCCAGCAATAAGCGGATATAAGGCAATACGGCCCGCGCATCGCCGGTGTTGCGCCTGACTTCATCGGCAGCCTCCGCAAGCGACATAGTTTCGGCCAAGGGCTGCGCCATCCGGATCGTCGCCACCGACGCGTCATTCAATGGATCGATAGCACGCTTAGGCTGGTCACTCGCTCCGAACGCTCGGGCCGCCAGCATCAGGCTATAGCTGTCGGTGTCCTGTCGCGCAGCTACCAACCTGATCGTATCAAGGGCGTCGAATGGATCTCCAGCACGATACATTGCCATCGCCAGCATGATGCGGACATGGCGGTTATTCGGCTGAACGGCGAGTAATCGCTGAAAACGGTCGACAGCGCGATTGAAATTACCAAGTTCAAACTCGCAGATAGCGTCAAGCAGCATGGGGCCGGGCAGCTCGGTGAATGCAGAACTTGCGCGCGGCAGTATTCGTTTGGAAAGTTCGCAGTTTCCTGCGCGCGCCGCCAACACGGCCTGCATGTAAAATGCCTTTGAATTATCTCCGTCGAGCCCAATAATTTTGCGGGCCTGCATCAACATATCGCGATAGCGACCGGCATCGCCCAATGTCAGTGCATATTCCTCCAGCAACGGAACGTCGTTCGGGCTGATTTGCAGGCCGCGCTCAAACCAGGGCAGAGCGGCCACCACGCCATATTGTGACCGCATCAGCCGACCGCGAACCTCGATCGCGCGGACGTTGTTTGCGTCGAGCCTCAATGCATGCTCGACGGCTTCTATTGATCCTTTTTGATCAGCGCTTACGAAACGCAGGCGCGCAAGGTCGGTCCATGTCTGGCTGTCTTGCGGCGCTAGTTGCAGCGCCACATCGAAAGCTTCCTGAGCCGCGGCAAAATCGCCCCTGTCCATATGCACCCGCCCCAGTATCCTGCTGGCGTAGGCCTTATTGATATTCGGGATTTCCGGATCGCTTAATTGCGCGTTCGCTTCATCAAGCTTATCCTGCAACCACATGGCATGGCCGAACAGATGCGCGAGATTCGACTTGGGCTGACCAAGCTTTACCGCCCGCTCCAAAGCAGTTTGCGCAGTCGTTCCGTCAAATAAAGCGAGCGCAATTCTTGCCTGCAAAATTAGCGCGTCTGCTGATTTTGGATTGTTCTGTATAGCATTGACTACTTCCACGCGGGCTGCGCGAAAATCACCTTTCGCAAAATGCTGTCGCGCTTCCTCAAACGACTGTCCATCGCCCTTAAACAGTTCGCCCGACGCTAGATATAGCCCGGGCACTCCAAATGCGAGCGCAGCTATAATTGCGACAAGATATCGGCACCGCACGGGTCAGGCCCGATCAGACCTGCAGGTCATATTGTTTGAGCAGATCGTACAATGTAGGCCGGCTGATACCGAGCAACTTGGCCGCACTCGAAATGTTGCCCTCAGTCCGCGAAATGGCGCGTCTGATCGCTTTCCGGTCCGCTGCTTCACGTGCCGCTTTCAAATTGAGCAACAATTCGTCGTCATCCTCTTCGCCGAAATCGAGATCGTCAGCGGTGACAAATTTGCCGTCAGCCATAATGACCGCGCGCTTTATGCGGTTCTCCAGTTCGCGAACATTGCCGGGCCATTGCCACTGGTCAATCGCTGTCAGCGCGCTCGTCGACATGCCTTTGATCGACGGGTTCATCTCACGAGCAAACCGGCTGACGAAATATTGGGCAAGTAGTATAGCATCGCCAGTGCGCTCGACGAGCGACGGGATGTTTACGGTCACTTCAGCTAGCCGGTAATATAGGTCATCGCGAAAAATCTGGTCTGCAATCATCTGATGAAGATTACGGTGAGTTGCACAAACAACACGGACATCGACCGGAATTGATTTACGCCCCCCAATACGCTCGATGGTGCGTTCCTGCAGAAAACGCAGCAACTTGACCTGCAATGGCAATGGAATATCGCCGACCTCATCAAGAAATAGTGTACCACCATTGGCGATCTCGATCTTGCCTTCAGTCGTTTTAATCGCGCCGGTAAATGCCCCTTTTTCATGACCGAACAACTCTGATTCAAGCAGGTTTTCCGGGATCGCTGCGCAATTGACCGAAATGAACGGTCTGTCCTTGCGCCTGGACTTTTGCTGCACAAGACGCGCCATGACCTCCTTGCCGAC
>JANMQN010000191.1:0-5437 GCA_031370535.1 Sphingomonadales bacterium
CGGTGCGTCGCACAGACTACGCGGACATCGACCGGTATGCCCTTGCGCCCGCCGATCCTTTCGATGACGCGTTCCTGCAGGAAACGCAGAAGCTTGACCTGTAATGCTAGTGGGATGTCGCCAACTTCGTCCAGAAACAAGGTGCCGCCATTGGCGATCTCGATCTTGCCCTCGGTCATTTTGACGGCACCGGTGAACGCACCCTTTTCGTGCCCGAACAGTTCGGATTCGAGAAGGTTTTCCGGGATCGCACCGCAGTTTATCGCGATGAACGGCTTGCCGGCCCGATTACTGGCGTTATGCAGGCCGCGTGCAAGCAATTCTTTGCCGGTTCCGCTCGCACCAAGCAACATGACCGAAACATCGGTCGGGGCTACCCTTTCGATGGTCCGCGCGACCTTGACCATTTCGGGCGACGCGGAAATGATGGAACCCAATAGCAGCTCGCCATCGGCATTCGGCTGTTGCAGCTGTTCATTCTGCAACTCCAGCTCACGCACATGGAAAGCCCGTTTTACGATCAGGTGCAGTTCGTCAATATCGACCGGCTTCTGATAAAAATCCCAAGCCCCCGCCGATATCGCGCGCAGCGCGCTCTCTCTGGCGCCGTGTCCAGAAGCAACGATAATCTTGGTATCTGGTTTGAGCTTCAACATCTCGTCGAGCACAGCAAAACCTTCGCTCACGCCATCAGGATCTGGTGGCAGGCCAAGGTCAAGCGTGACCACATCAGGCTCTTCCGAACGCAGCAACGACATTGCCTCGTCCCGGTTGGCAGCGCAAAACACCTCGAAATCTTCGTAAGACCATTTCAGCTGCTTTTGCAGGCCGAGGTCATCTTCGACGATCAGCAGTTTCTGACGTACTTCGGTCATCTTCATGCGGCCTCTTCCAGAGAATCTTGCTTGTCGCCTTCTTTCGCTATCGGCAGCAGCAAAGTGAATGTCGTGCCCTTGCCCACCCGGCTATCGACGCGCAGCTGCCCCCCCATCGACATTGCCAATGCCCGCGCCTCATACGCACCGATGCCGAAACCGCCCTCCTTTGTGGATTCAAAAGGCTTGAACAATTGAGTGGAGATGAATGCTTCGGTCATCCCGATACCGTTGTCGGTGATGTTCACAGCTATATCATTGCCCTGAGTACGACAGCTGATGCGAACGGGAGAACCACCGGGCGTCGCCTCGATCGCGTTCTGCACGAGATGTCCGATTATCGTTTCCACACGCGCGGGGTCGGCGGTCGCGAATAAGCCGGGGCGAAGTTGCGCATCGATCGGGTAAATCAGCCGCTTTTCATGCACCGCCTTCATGACCGCCTCGCCAATATCGACAGGAACGGGAAGCGCATGCCGGGATTTGTTATGCTGCGACAATCGCGCCAACAACTCGTTCATCTTGTCGACCGACGAGCGCAACGTGTCGATCATATCGGCTCTAAATTCAGGTTTTTCCGCATGCCGTTCTGCGTTGCGCGCCAATATGCTCAGCTGGCTCACCAGATTTTTAATGTCGTGAACGACAAAGGCAAAGCGGCGGTTGAACTGCTCGAACTGCTGGCTTTCGGCCAAGGCTTGCTGGCTTGCGGCTTCTGCCAGATAGCTGGCTAATTGCCGCCCGACAACGCGCAGCATATCCAGATCTTCCCAATCCAGTGCACGCGGCAAACGCGGGCGTGCCAGTACTGCCAGCCCCGCAAGTTTGCCGAAATGTACCAGCGGAACTACTGCCCACGCCTGTGTTTCATCATAAAGCCATTGCGGTACTGCCCGAGGGTCACAGCGTTCGTCGGTTCCTGCACGCACTTCGTCCATCGACAATATGTGTCCGCTTGATTCAAAAAATGGCATAGTCAACGACGTGACGCAGTGGGTCGGCACGTCCGCAGTAGCCCAGTTCCAGCGCGCCTGCAGCGTCAGTCGTCCATCTTCATCAGGTACCAATAGCAACCCTCCTGGACTCTCGAAAATATCGGCCAGCGATTTGACCACGCGTTCGTAAAAAGGGGCGGCCTCTTTCGATGGAAATCCGATCGTGTCGGCAAACCGCATCCATTCTGACCGATAGTCATAGCGATGCTGGAAGAAATTCTTGGCTACGATGACATTCAGCCAGCTTCTGAAGCGACCAGATGGCAGGATCAGCAATGCCGCCAACGACATACCGAATATAACCGTTATTTGCGCGAGCCGGATATATGTGCCGCCCACGAGTTCAAGAGCCGTGGCGATCAGGACCATCCCAACCAGATACACGCCGATAGCAATTAGCGAGACCGACTGGAACGCTACCGACCGTGACAGCCTGATGCGCCAGTTGCTGTTGCGCCGTGCCGCCATGACAAAAACAGGCGCAAGCACTGCGGTCGCGAAACCTCGAGTGGCAATCAGCTCGACTGATGGGGTCGATGTCAGGTAACTGATGGTGTACTGGTTGAGGTCATATGTCCACATCGCGGCGAGAGCGGCCATCGGCAAGCTCACGCCCCACCGAGTTTCAGGTGCCGAAACCGTGTACAGATTGTGCACGAGTACCAGTGCCCCGACCGCGTAAATCATACGCAACGTCAACGTGCTCTGCACCGCGACCTTGGCCATCATGCCGCTGGATTGAAGCATCACGATTGCAGCGTCGTTTAGCGGCTGAAGCAAAAGCACAACCAACAACACGATGTAGATCATATTGATCGTACGTGGCTGCTCTTTGCCTTCGCCGCTACGCAAAAGGAAGAACATGAAACCCAGCCAAGCCAGATTTCGAGCGGTCTCCGCCAGCAAGGCAGCCTGATGCAGCGGGCCGAATATCGTCGCAGTTATCCCCCACAAAGACGTGAGGGCCATTGCCGCGATCAGGATGATCTGTTGCCGATTGTTCGACCCATATTTATGGAATAACCATATCGCCAGCGCCGCATAGGCAAAGCCCACGGCGGCATGGCCCCAGAAGCTGATCGATGAAAACAACATCTCCACTTAACGCGCACCTTCCGGCCACAACACGACGCGGATGGTTTGCAGAAGGATCAGCAGGTCCAGAAACGGCGTATAATTTTTGGCATAATAAAGGTCATATTCAAGCTTGTGCCGCGAATCGTCGATCGATGCGCCATAAGGATAATTGATCTGCGCCCATCCGGTGATGCCGGGCTTTACCATATGCCGCTCAGCATAATAAGATAGTTGCTGCTCGAGGTCGGAAACAAACTCCGGCCGTTCAGGGCGCGGGCCGACAAAGCTCATTTCGCCCTTCAGCACATTCCATGTCTGCGGCAATTCATCGATCCGCACCTTGCGGATGACCCGCCCGACGGCGGTAATGCGCGGATCATCCTTCGACGCCCACAACGCCTTGCCGCCAACCTCCGCATCCTGTCTCATCGATCGCAGCTTGACGACGCTATATGGCTGTCCGAACAAGCCGACGCGCGTCTGCCGATAGAAAGCGGGCCCTTTACTTTCAAGCTTCACCAACAACGCGAATATAAAAATGATCGGCGCTGTGAGCAGCAACAAAGCGGTGCTGGCGACGATATCGAAAAGCCGTTTGGTGATTCCCGACAACCGCCGCCCAGAAGAGAAGCCGTCGGAAAATATCAGCCAACTGGGATTGACGCTGTCGAGGTCGACACGACCCGTTTCGCGTTCAAGAAAAGTCGATATGTCATTGACGTGAACGCCGGTGGTTTTGATCCGCAGCAAATCTTCGAGCGGCAGTGCATTGCGCCGTTCCTCCAACGCAAGGACAACCTCGCTCGCGCCCAATTTGACGACAAAATCTGCCAGGTTGAAGATTGCGCTGCGGTTGATTGCCTCGGGAATAGACCGCTTGTTTTCGTCCATCGCAATATAGCCGACAACAACGAAACCCGAACCTGGCTTCGCTTCCAGATCCTTGATCCGCTGAGCCCGCCGTCCGGCCCCTAGCACCAGCAATCGGCGTTTGAAACTTTCGCCCCCAACCAGACTGCCAAGTACCGCCCGGCTGGCGGCCAGATATAGAAAGGCCAGCACCATGGCGTAGAGCGAATTGGAACGCCACAAGGTCATGCCGGGCAATGCGAATGCCATCATCGACTGGAAAATGACGCCGAGCGACACCGCAACGAGCAACCGGGCAATCGCAAAGCGCAATGACTGCAAGGCGTCGAGCCCGTAAACCCCAACCGCCATCGCTGCGACATGAACCGAAGCAGCAAAGGTAAAGAGTTGCCCGAACCTGTTACCAATATAATCGATGTGCATGCCGATCTGATGCGCACGGATTACCCAGGCCGTTTCGGCAGCCGCGACAAGTAGGCAAAAGTCGATTATCGCAAGAAACAGCACCGCGTGCGGAATATAATGCTTGAAAAGCCTAATCATCGCCGAAGTTCACCCGCCATGTCGGAATTTTTAACGGTGAAAGGTAAAGTGTCGATTAATTTTACACTTCAACTGCAAACTAATGGAACAACGACCTTTTTTAGAGATTTGACCCTTTTGGTCAGTTCGGCGATACGTCATTCCCAGAAAAAGGAATATCAGTGCACATAACCCCTATCATATTGTCAGGCGGCGGCGGCACGCGGTTGTGGCCAATGTCGACACCGCAAACACCGAAGCAGTTTCTCGCGCTTACCGGCGAGCATACGATGTTCCAGCTCACCGTACAACGCGTGATGGACCGCACCCGGTTTGCGCCACCGATCATTGTTGCCAATGCCGCGCATGGCGAGATATTGGAGGAACAGCTTGCCGCCATAGGTATTACGGACGCCATCCTTCTGCTTGAACCCTGCGCGCGCAATACGGCACCGGCCATCGCAATCGCCGCAATTGCAATTGATAATCCCAAATCGCCAATGCTCGTGATGCCCAGCGACCATGTCATCGCCGACGGAGACGCGTTCGATGCCGCGACAGCCGCGTTGCTGCCAATGGTCGAGGATGGCTGGCTTGCGACCTACGGCATCACCCCGACTGGCCCTGAAACGGGCTATGGCTATATCCAGATGGACACCGAGCAGGTCGCTGGCGTCAACAAGGTCAAGCGCTTCGTCGAAAAGCCCGACGCCGCTCGTGCCGCTGAGATGATCGCCAGCGGGGACCACGTCTGGAATAGCGGTATCTTCCTGTTCCGCGCGGATGTCTATTTGGGCGTGCTAGCCGTCCATGCCCCCGAAATGCTCGCCGCCGCTCAATTCGCGATGGATAAAGCCGAGCGTTACGACAACCAGATTCACCCCGACGCATCAGATTTCGCCGCCTGCCCGTCGGACAGCATCGATTATGCGGTAATGGAGAAGGCAGAACGCGTTGCGGTCGCCCCGGTCAGCATGGGCTGGTCCGACGTCGGCAGCTGGGATTCGCTGCACGAAATCGGGACAAAGGACGACGCAGGCAATGTCACGACCGGCGCCGTCCGCATCGATGCAAGCAGCGGCAATTTGGTCCACGCCG